>CAKJYW010000021.1 GCA_918272565.1 Bacilli bacterium | reverse complement strand
AAAACGTCATATCCTTCAGCTTTAGCTTTTCTAATAGCATCAAAGATAACGCTACTAGGGTCACTACCTTCTGCTTTAGTTACAACAGGACATTTAACACGCTCGCCCCAAACCTCTAACTGTTCAATAGCTCCAGCTCTAAATGTATCCCCTGCAGCAAGAAGCACTTTCTTACCTTCTTTTTTAAGTTTATGAGCAACTTTAGCGATTGTGGTTGTTTTACCAACACCATTTACTCCAACAAACAAAAAGACACTTAAACCATTCTTATTAAATCTAAGGTTAGAATTAACAATTTCTCCTTTTAAGTAAATATCAAACATCTTATCGATGATGATTTGTTGGAGATCTTTAGGGTCTGTTAATCCCTTAACTCTTTCATCTTCTTTTAATTCATCAATGAACTTAACAACAGTATCAACACCAATATCTGCCATTACAAAGATCTCTTCAAGTTCATCAAAGAAATCCTCATTTATCTTATCATAGTGAGAAAACAAATCCTTTAGTCTAGATAAACTCCCCTTACGAGCTTTCTCCATACCAATACGATATTTCTCAGCTTCTTTTTTCTTTTCTTTACTTCTAAACAAATCAAAAAATCCCATGATTTTCTCCTAAAGCACAATATTTTAATACTTTCTTTAACTGATTTATTATACCATATTTTACTCTTTTTTAAAAGTAGCAATGAGTTTAAACGTCATTTTTTTGTGACATTTCAATAGAATACGATTTTTTGTGAAAATCGGGCAAAACATATCATTTTTGTATTTTTCGGGCAAAACGCGTTTTTTTGTGAAAATCGGGCAGAGTGCATTAAAATCGGGCAAAACATACAAAAAAAATGATGTATCTTGTTAAGATACATCATTTATCATTTTAAATACGTCTTACTCTGGCAACTTGATACTTACACTTCCATAATATGGAGTGAAAGTAAACTTTGTTGTTGTAAGATTTTGTGAATAACTCATTACAAATGATATTAATCTCTCACAATTTGCATCAGTTTTAATCTCAAATGAAAGATCTTCAATACTTCCACTCACACCTAAAAAACTAGATGCATCACTATCCTTAACCATAAATGTCAAAACTTTGTTTTGGCCAATTTCTGATAGTTTTAATTCTTCTAATTTTGTTATATCAATATCAAATGAACTTATATTAATTGATACAAAATCAGATAGATTGCAACTTTTCCATGTCAATTCGCCATTTTCAAGTGTTGCAATTTGACCATTTTTGTAATAGGCTTCGCCACTTAATTCAGTGTATTGGCCTTGTGATATCTCTTCATTTAAGTCTTTCTTACTCTCAATTCTAGATCCAATAGTTTCATTCGTATTATCTAATCGAATTATTATAGAGTGAGAATTAATAGTAACCCCATTAAGTTTTTGCTCAAGACTATAATCAAAGCCATTTGTTCCCTCAACTTTATATTCGTTAATTAAAGCTATGACTTTATCTTCATCTTTAACTTCTTCTTTTGGATTAATATTTAAACTACAAGATGATAAAAGGAATATAAAAACTAAAGTTATAATTAATACTAATACTTTTCTCATAGTTCCCATCTCCTTCCTCTATAAATAGCGTATGCTAGTAGTCTAGTATAGCTAATTAGATCAAGGATTGTTTGATAATAGTAAGACTCAATCTTTTCAGCTACTTCATATTCACTATTGATTGCCTTAACATAATCAACATATTGATTAATAACAGTTTGAAGTTTAATATCTAGTTTTTCTTTGTCGGAATCTGTTAATTCTTTTGATTTCTCTTGAATTGAAATAATTTCTTGATAAGTATCTAAATCAATGCTACTAATTTCATCAATCAAATTACTTAATTCAATTAAACGTTGTGAACTAATATATTCAAGACTTTCAGTTTGAGTGAATGTTGCAGTGTATGTAGCATTGCCATTACAATTAACAACTTCTTTGTCCCAACCACTAAATTCATAGTCATATTTTTCATCTGATTCTTTTAGTGGCTTTTCAGGTTCAGTAACACTGTCTCCATAATGATATGTAGCTTCCAAAATCACTGAATCATCATAATTCTTAAATACAACTATGTAATTGATATAGACTTCATTAAACATTGCTGCATATTCACAGTTACCATTGCAATCAACTACTTCTTTATCCCATCCACTAAACTCATAATTGAAAGTTTCATTAGATGGTTTTAATGGTGATTGCGGTGCTAATACCTTTTCACCATAATGGTAAATCTTTTCTTGTAAAACTGTACCATCATAGTTTTTGAAGACAACTGTATAATCAATGAATGTAGGTGTATATAAAGCAGTATAAGTAACATTTTCACTTACTTCAACTATTTCTTTATCCCATCCACTGAATGTATAAGTGTAAGTATTATCAGCTGGTCTTGTTGGAGCGGCCGGCTCTACAACTGTGCCTTCATAATAATACAATTCCTCACTTAAAATAGTTCCATCATAATTCATAAAGATTACTTTGTATTCAATTCTAACAGCAGTGAAAACTGCAGTGTATGTTGCTGCACCATTAACTGCCACTATTTCTTTATCCCATCCTTTGAAGACATAACTGAATGCTTTATCAGATGGTTTTGTTGGATTAGCAGGCACTGTTACAGTGCTTCCACGTTTATATGATGTTTCTGATATTATTGTTCCATCATAGTTTTTGAATGTAATCTTGTATTTAGTTGAAGATGATCCTCCTCCACCACCACTTCCACCAGATGAAATTTTCTTGGAAGTGTATGTTGCTGTGTATGTTGCATTGCCATTTACAGCTACTATTTCTTTATCCCATCCTTTGAATGTGTAAGTGTAACTACTATCAGATTTCCTTGTTGGATTTGCTGGAGCTACAACACTTTCACTATAATGATACTTCTTTTCAGATAAAACTGTCCCATCATAGTTTTTAAATGTAATAGTATATTCAATAAATGTTTGATTGTATGTAGCTGTGTATGTTGTATTGCCACTTACTGCTACTACTTCTTGATCCCAAGACTTGAATTCATATGTGTATGTATTATCTGCTTGTCTTGTTGGATTATTTGGCACTACTACACTGTCTCCATAATGATATGTTTGACTTGATAGTACAGCTTCATCAAAGTTTTTAAATGTAATAGTGTAATTAATATAAGTAGAATCATATACAGCTGTATAAATCTTATCGCCATCACAAGCAACTACTTCTTCGCCCCAACCAATAAATTGATATTCATAAGTATTATCTGATTGTCTTGTAGGATTATTAGGAGCTGTAACACTTTCACCATAATGGTATGATTGACTTGAAAGTATAGTGCCATCATAATCTTTGAATGTGACTAAATGTTGGCAATTAGCAGTGTGTCCTGTTGCTTCAATTTCTAGAGTTTCTTCATGATTGCATTTAGAACAAATTCTCTTCTTAAGACCTTTTTCTGTACATGTTGCTTCTTTAACAATAATCCAATCACCATAGTTATGACCTAATGGATCGACTTCTTTATGAGTTCTTGATAATTCCTTGTTACACTTCTTACAATATGTCACCTCGTCATAACTTCCACCAGTTGTACATGTTGCTTCTATGACGTTTTCTTTTACAGAGGTATTAGCTTCATGTCCAGTTTTTTCAATTACTGTGATATCTTTCTTCTCATCACATCTAGTACAATGATGAGACTTGCTGCCATCTTGTTCACATGTTGCTTCAACATCAATAGTCCATTCTTCACTCCAAGTATGTCCTAAGGCATCAATCTCTTGAGTTTCTTCATGGTTACACACAGAACAAATCCTCTTCTTAAGTCCTTTTTCTGTACATGTTGCCTCTTTTGTAACAACCCAATCACTAAATTGATGCTTTCCAGGAATAGACTGAGAACAATTAACAAAATTCATTTGAATTGGATTTGTTAGTGAATCCGCTAGTCCACTTCCTTTTATTTCTAAGTTTGATGTTGCTTCATCATGAGCTTGAATCACATCAAACACAATAACTATTACTTCTCCTTCACTCACAATATCTGTTAGTGAAATAATAGAGAACTTCAGTTTTCCATTATTAACATCTTTATCATTAACATTAAAGAATGAAGCATTGAGTTTCTTTGTATTTGATGCATAGCTTAGTTGTGAATTGTTCCATTCAAGAATAAAGTCACCAGCTCCAAGCATACTATTTTTAGAAATATTAACCTTTACAACCACTTGATTATTTGCTTGGTCATATTCACTTGTTAAAAACATCTTAGGTAAGTTTTCATCAAAACTACTATCGTATGTTAAATTAACACTTGTTTCATAACCAGAACAACTAATTGATGTTAAATCTAAATCATATAAATCCGATGCAATAAACTTAATCTTAGAGCTTGTATCAGTATTTCCAATTGTCTTAAACTTAATTCTAACTATATCATAAGAATTAGAATACTCAGTTGAAACAAATGAAATATTGATACTTCCATCTAAATTAGTATTCACATCAACAAGCTTACTATTTAAGAATCCTAGTTGAGTTAAAGATACAAATTCAAATAATTCTTTATCATATTGCACTTCTAAAGCACCAGATGCTATTTGATTAGAACCAAACTGATATGAAACTTCAAATTCTTCTTCTTTCTTAGAATTCACACTTGATGTTCCATATGCATAAACACTTTTACTAATAACTTTTTCTTTTACACTAAAATTCTTTCTAGACCCTAGCACATTAACAATATTTAATCCTGCATCATATGCTTCTTCTACTAATATATCAAAATAATGTTTACCAAGTTCAGCATTATCTTTGATAGTATAAGTAAAATAGAACAAATTAGTCTTGGTACTAGGAGAATCATTTCCAAATAAGTATGAGTATGCCAATGTATCAATAGTTTTTGAATTATCATACAAAGTGCATGATATTTGATTATAAGTGTTTTTTACTTCCAAAACACTAGAATCATAATGAATACTTACCTTAAGTGAAGATACATCACTTAACGAATCTATTGATACATACGCATAATATGTATTCCCTTGTATCACTTCATTATTTGTATCAATCGTGACACTATTGTTTCCATCTGCTTTAAATGATAAAGCAAAAGTTGATACAAACAAAATCAAAGAACACAAGGTTATTAGAAAATGTAATCTTCTTCTAACCATAATAGATTAACCTACATTTCTAAAGTAGTTACATTTCCATTAATGAATTGTAATATTCTAAGAGCTTCTACACTTGATAATATACCATCCTTATTTAAGTCAGCTCTTCTAAATTCATCATCTGATAGCAATAAATCACCATTAATTGATTGCATTATCATAAGAGCATCTTTTGTTGTGACGATGCCATCGCCATCAACATCTCCAAGTCTAGAGATGCTTGATGCGTCTTTTATTAATACACTATATGGACTAGTATCACTACCTTTACTAATAGTATTAACACCATCACTTGCAACGATGTAATATTCTAAACCATCTAATGATAAATCAGACCCAAATATAGTTGCGCTATATCTATCATTTTGTTTTGACATTTGTAATTGTTTCCAACTATTTTCCCCAACACTTCGATAATATAGAGTAACATTACTAATTGCAATATTATCACTTGCAGTACAAGAGATGACCAAGTTATTATTCAAGTATCCTTGATTAATAGGTGTGTGATAAACCGATGGAGCAATCGTATCTAGTGCTGCACAAGAAACCTTTCCAGCAGGACTAGATTCTGTCATATCACTTAATACAACAGTAAATGTATACCAATATTTAACACCGGGCTCAGCATTTTCATCAACAAATGTATTCTCATTCGAAGGAATAATTGATGAATTAAGTTTTGTATAATATCCATCTTTTTCAGTAGATCGATAAATATTGTATCCCATCAAGGTATCATAATCATCTTGAGCCCACTCTAAATTAATACCATTTTCACTAGAAGAAGCTGAAAGATTCATAGATTGAGCAGATGAAGTATCAATATCAAATGAATAATCATACCCATTATCATACACTTCTTTACCTTCCAAATCTTTAATTCCTGCAACTCTAAAATATTGAGTACCATTTTCAATCAATGCTTTTATTGTATATTCTCCCTCCCAAACTCTAGGAGATATAAATTTACCATGTATCAAATAATCAGCGTATGGGTTTCTAGTTCCAAACAAAAGATTGAAAATTTCGTTGGTATCCATATCTCTATTGAAAGTTGCCACAACTCTAAAAGTCTCGTTTCCTACTGTCTTTATTACATTATCTTGACTATCAAATAGTTCTATTTTTTCAATATGTGGCCAGACATTAGAAAAATCTAAATTTTCTGTAGCCTCTTCTATATCGAATAATATATGTCCAGTTTCTGAAGACCTATAGCCATCAATTGTTCCATTAGATTTATAATTCTTATATACACCTATCAATTTGTTATTTTTAATTGATATCATCGTACTAAATTCTGAACTATCATTGATACGTCTAAAATCGAATCTGAGCCAACAATTTGATTTTAATTCAAATGATTCAAATATGTTATTGTGTACAGTAGAATTAATGCAATGTCCATATTCAGATAAAGTTAGATCAAATCCATTAGTATTACTAATGTAATTATTATCTATATTAAAAGTAGTAGGAGCATATCTAAAATCACAGAAGAAGTAAAAATAAGACGAAACAAGTAGGTTTTCTTGTAAAATGAATGACGCATTGTTATTTGAGTTATTATAATCATAGTGTTCCACATTCAATACCGTTTCTTTAAAAAAACAAGACTGAATTTTCTTATTTTCAGCTTTACGCAAATGAATTTGAGTTGAAGAGAAATTACAACTTTCAGCAATAAAAACACCATCACAACTAATATCATATAAATCTTGTACATTAGTATAATAAAAATATAAATCTCCCATACTTTTTATTGTACATTGACAATTATAAGGATAATAAGTTGGAGCAAATTCAGAAACATATATATTTATTATTGAATCATGATTTCCGTTGAACTTTAATGTTCCATAATTAATTAATGTTGGATTAATCACATCACCATTTAGAAAAGATTCGCTCGGATAGTAAAATTGTAAATTTGTACCTGCCTCAATTGTCACAGTAACGCCACTCTCTATTGTTGTAACAAAAGGAATAATATACAATTTATCACTAGTTAGTGTCATATCCTCACTTATTACTTCTGGTAAAAGAACCCCCTTTGTTACAACCAATTCAATATTTTCATTTCGTGAATAATTGATCAAATCATTATCATTCATACCATTTTTATAAGAAATATGAATATTAAAATTAGCTAAATAATCATTAGGGCAATCATCAGTAATCTTTATTTCAAAATACTTAACTGTTCCTAATACATTTTCTTCATCGTCATAGATTTTTTCACAATTTCTTATTGAGTAAGTCCCTATATCACTCAAGTTTATTGTTTCATTTATAATGTTAAAATATGGATCAGTTAATGAAGGATCATTATTTCTAATTGTATCAATTGTAGCTGTAACATTAGAAGCCACTCCACCGCGATTATACAATTCTATTGCTAAATGTATTGTTTCACCAGCATCAATAATTCCATTTCCATTATTACTAGAATCAAACTCTTTATTATCAAATATATAATAATTATATAAATTCACACTTGGTTTAGGAGTTTTCATAATAGCATCATATATATTTGCAAAACTATGATATAAATCATGAGATTCCAATAAAACATTATATGGATTTATCTCACTTGTGTTAACTATCTGTGATTGTATATATTTATTGCTATAAACATCTCTATCAGTCAAGTAACTTCTTAACAATGCTGCAATACCAGAAACAACTGGAGCAGCCATTGAAGTACCAGATAATTTAGCAAATTTATTGTTAGGCCAAGTTGAAGGAACTTGTTCACCACAAGCATATACTTCATATTCTATTGAATTATAAGGTGTATCATCATAATTCGAAAAACTAGACACAACTGTACCATTATAATTAGTACTCATAACACCGATAACATAAGATAAAGCTGCAGGATAAGAAACACCAACAATGTGACGATTTGAATGTTTTAAATTATTACACGCACCACTATTTCCTGCAGCTGCAACCAATACGCATTGATTATATGCATTTTCTAAAGCTTCTTCTACTGCAAATGAAATTGATGATCCACCAAATGACATATTAATTACTGATGCACCATTCATATAAGCATATTGAATCGCTTCAGCAATATCACTATTATTGAAATAACCTGATGAATTACCAGCTTTAATGCACATAACTTTACAATTAAATGCTACACCAACTGTTCCAATAAGATTGTTTTCCGCAGCAACAATTCCTGCAACATGAGTTCCATGTCCATTATCATCCATTGGATTGTTGTTGTCGCCAACACAATTCCAACCACGATAATCATCAACATAACCATTACCATCATCATCAATTCCGTTATCTGGAATTTCAACTGTATTAATCCATATATTGTTTCTTAAATCAATGTGATTATAATCAACACCTGTATCTATAATAGCTACGACAACATCTGGACTTCCTCCAGGTGTTTTATTATTTGCTTTAGCATAGCCCCATCCATCAAAGATACCTTGAGTATCTAGATAGCCTTGTTCTGTTGCTTGAGGGTTATTTGAAACATCGATTGACTCGATTGTTCCATCACCCATCATAATATAATCATAATCAACTTTTTCGAAAGTGTTTAATTCTAGAAGGTAATCAATGGCTTCAGTTGTTGAAACGGTTTCATCTAATACAACTTCATACCATTTGCTACCAATATATAGTTGCTTAACTTCTTTGAATTTAAGATTACCTAGTAATCCTTCATTAAAGTTATCACTTTTAACTAATACAACACCTTCATTATATTCACCATGAGGTGTTTGTCTTTTTTCAGTGCTCAATAGTTCAACATAACTATTATCACTTTTAACAATCTCTTCATCGATAACAGCGCTCTCTTTTTCGCCACATGCAAACAAAGAGAAAACTGTAAATAATACCAATAACAAACTTAAAAACTTTTTCATCATTAACTCCTCTCAAAAATCCTAAAACAGGTATAAAAAAGTTTAACTTTCTATCATAATAATCAGATAGAGACAAGGTACATTTATCCTTATATCCTTATTATACTAATTAAACAATTCCAAATCAATCATTTTAATAATTATTTCCTATGCACTCGTATTCAAGTTTAAAAAAAGATACGCTTATCCAGCGTATCTTTCATCTACTTATTCTCCGCAATTTAATTAATTAAAGAAATATAATTATCAGTCGCCTTTTTAACAATGTTATTACCTTCTATTATTATACTCTTTGCTGAATCTACTTTCTTTATTAAATGCGTCTAAAATAAACTTCGCAAGTTCTAATAAACTAAATGCATTCATTTTTTCCCTTTTAGTTTATATAATTTCCATTAATTGGTGTTCTACTAGTTGGGTATAACCCATTCCATTCTTCAAAATAATCACTTCCCATAACTACACTATATAATGTAACAGTTTTACTAACATCTCCTATTGTTACTGTAACATCGTATGATACTACCTGAGTAGTTTTTGGTGGATTAATTATTCTACCAGTTTTTGTTACAATGTCAGGATTATTTGATATAAATGAAATCTTAACATCACTATAATCTTTCATTAAGATGTATTCAACCTCAACCATCTTCATGAACTCATCCCAGTAATTTCCTGTTAATAGTACTTGAGGGCAGTTTTTACCAGTCCAAGTGTTATGTTGTTTAACTCTAGTTAAATCAAGGTTATTTCTAACTAATATGTCTGCTACAAGTTTTGCAGTTCTTTGAAGCGTGTCAAACATATCTCCACCGGAATTGACATTCATCTCAATTCCAATTGAGTTGGCATTGCCACCATATGCTCCAATTACTCCACTAATTACTGAACTAAAACAAGCATGAGTTGTTCCAATATAGTATTCACCATCTATTATTGTCCAAGTTGGTCCTAAAGATGTAAAAGCATTTTTAGGATCAGAGATAGTTTTTTCACCATTTGTTAAAGATGGAGTAACTTTAGTAACTTCACCATTAATAGTGAAATACCATCTTCCATCAACTTTTTCTACTGATATTTTTGGAGCGGTATTATCTAAAGCTTTAATGCCTGTAGCTTGCCACTTAAATGCCAAGCCAGTTCCATCACCTGCATGATATGCAATATATTTTTCAGGAACGACAGAAAGAGTTTTATAATCTCCGACTGTATAATGAATTGAAGTAACATTGCTTGATAAATAATCAGCAGTTCCTTCAACTGTTCCGATTAGGGTTGCGGTATCGTGAACAGTTACAAATTCAATAGTATCAACAGTCCTACGATTCTTACGACAACTTGGATTAGCTTCTGCTTGAGCTTCATATGTACGAATTACATTATATTCATCAAATAAATAATAGTTAACACTACCATATGTTGACTTATAATATTTCATTTCAGCATCATCAAACAAACTGAAATTGATTGTTTGAACTTTTGAGAAATTATATTTTGATAGTAGTGCTAATACTTCATCAATTCTATCTTCAATATCACCTTTTACAGTAACAGTATAACTAATACTAAATTCATTTATACCATTTGTTGCTTTGGTAGTTATAACGCTACTTCCTTCACTTTTAGCAACAAGCTCTGCCACGCCACCATCTAAAGCTAAATCGATAACATTAGGATTACTTGAAGAATATGAAATGTTATAATCATTTTCATTTTTACCATAGAACTTACCGGTAATTGTTGTTTTTTCATTAACTCTTAATGTTCCATTAAAATCTTTTGAAAAACTAATATCAATTGATTCGTGAGGAATTACACTAACTTTATAAGTCTTTGTGACTTTATTCATGTAATCAGTGACAGTTAATACTGCTTCGCCACAATTTATAGCCTCAACATTGCCACTAGCATCAATTTTAAGTATGTCACTATTAGATGATGTAATATAGACCTTCTTAAAGAAAGCATCACTTGGCACAACACTTAAACTGACATTCATCTTTTCGCCTTTAAGAATCTCTTCTTCTATTCCACTAACATTTACATCAGTTACTGGATTAAGTTCCTTCCACATGGCTTTTAGAATGTAATGAAAGTCAATTTCAGTAATTTCTTCAATTTTTTCTCCTCTTTCATTAAACCATCCTAAGAATTCATATCCAATTCTTTTAGGGGTAGGAAGAGCGGTAAAGTTAGTCTCATCATATACTAATTTATTAACATCTATTTCTTTATTATAGAATTTAACATTAGATGGAGCCTCTTTACTAATTGAAGAAAGAGTGCTTGTTGCGATGATAACAATTTGACCTACTTCGATATTTAACATCTTTTGATGAAGTTTGTAATATGATGAATAACTTTCAGATACAGTTATTACATATTCCGCATCAAAATCAAAACCTTTTTCGACTGTTGGCCAACTAGAAATTCCTGATAAAATGACACTAACAACTTCATAGTAGCCAGTATATGGGTTTTTACCAATATAGATTCTATCTGAAAACTGAGCACCTGGGTCATTAGATCTATCAGTTATAAAGACGCATCTTTCATATTCGCCACTCCAAAAAGATCCGCTATTAGTGTTGTAGTTATTTAAAGTAAATGAGGCAACACTATCAGTTTCTTCATAAAGTTCAAGGGAAGTTCCACCATTAAAATCAAGTTCTACTTCTCTAATACCATCATCAACGATTGGATCTTCTTCTGGTTCTTTTTCTTCACTTGGATTTTTACATCCAACAAAAAGAAAAGAAAACAAAGCAATAAAGCATAAAAAATATCTAAATTTCATTCTATCATCTCCACTTTATTATTATATCACATAAAAAAAGCTAGGTATATTTAATACCTAGCAAATCTTATTATTTAATGTATTTTCCATCATTCCAGTTACGACTAGAAGGATATAATCCATTCCATTGTTCCCAAGTTGTTGTTCCAGGAACTACAGTGTATAGAGTTATAGTCTTACTGCTTCCACCGATTGTTACTGTTACATCGTATGAAACAGTTGTTGTGATGGCTGGAGCATGGATAATACGTCCAGTATTTGTAACGATATCTGGATTATTTGACTTAAATGTAATCTTTGCATCACTATAATTCTTCATTAAGATGTATTCAATTTCAACCATCTTCATAAATTGATCCCAGTAATCACCTGCAAGTATTACTTGAGGACAATTCTTACCTGTCCAAGTGTTATGTTGTTTAACTCTTGTTAAGTCAAGGTTATTTCTAATACATATATCAGCAACTAACTTGGCAGTTCTTTGTAATGTATCAAACATATCATTTGTTGTATTAACGCACATCTCAATACCAATTGAGTTGTTATTTCCACCATATGAACCAATTACACCGCTTGCTGTTTGGCTAAAGTCAGCGTGAGTATTACCAATGTAATATTCACCATTTTGAATCTTCCAAACAGGACCTAAAGATGTGAGACCTTTAGATGGATCAGCAATTGTCTTACTACCATTACTAATTGATGGAGCGATATTTGTTAATTCACCATTAATTGCAAATACCCATTTACCACTACTATTCTTTACAACAGTAATCTTTGGAGGAGTACTATCATCTGGTGCCTTAACATTAGTATTAGTCCAGTAGAAAGCAGTTCCAGTTCCATCACCTGCATGATATGCGATATAAGTTTCAGGAACAACTGCATATGTTGCATAATTACCAACTGTATAGTGAATTGATGTTGATCCAGTTGCCATGTAACTAGCAATATTAACAACAGTTCCTGTTAATGTAGCTGTGTCATGAACTGTAACGAACTCAATTTGGTCAGTAGTTCTTCTACTTCTATGTCCACTGCTGTTTGCAGCAGCTGTAGCAGTGTATTCTGTATTAACATTAAATGCATCAAACAAGTAATAATTTACACTACCATAATTAGCTTGGTAATATCTCTTATCACCATCATTGTAAATACAGAAGTTAATAGTTTGTGCTCTACCAAAATTATATTCTTGGATTAAAGCTAATACTTCATCTACTTTATCGCTTACAGTTTTAGCACCAACTGTAACAGTTGCTTTAGCCTCATATGATTTACTTGAACTTGTAGCTGTAACAGTTATTACAACTTCACCATCTTTAATTGCAGTAAGTAGACCATTTGAGTCGATTGTAGCAACACCCTCGTTACTTGAAGAATAGCTAATAGCGTAACTTGATTCTCCTCTACCATAGTACTTACCAACAAGTTGTAAAGTTTCACCAGCTTTTAAGAAGCCATTATAGTCATTAGGGAATTCAATATCAACACTTGATTCAGCATAAACTGTTATTTCGAATTCTTTTGTTACTCTACCCATGTAGTCAGTAACTGTTAGAGTAGCTACGCCACTATTTGAGGCTGTAACATAACCACTTCCACTTACTTTGATTACATCTGGGTTAGATGAAGCGAAGTATACTTCTTTAAAATAAGCATTAGATGGAACAACGCTTGCTTCAAGTTGAACTGAATCGCCCTTTGTCATTGTTTGTTTTAATTTACTAACAGTGATATCAGTTACTGGGTTAAGTTCATCCCAATGAGCGGTAAGTTCATAATATTTATCAACTTCAGTTAAGTTTTCAACTTTATTTCCAAATTCATCAAACCAACCAACAAAATCAAATCCAACTCTTGTAGGTGTAGGAAGTGCTGTAAACTCACTACGCTTAATAGTTAGAGTTGTGGCATCAATTTCTTTACCAAAGAATTTAACATTTGAAGGAGTAGAATTACTAATTCCAGTCCAATCACTTGCAGCAATCATTACGATTTGACCAACTTCAAGTTTTAATACTTTTTCATGAATTGAACGATATCCTGAATAAGAATTAGAAATAGTAATTACATATTCAGCATCATAGGCAAATCCATTAGCAGCAGTTGGCCAACTAGAGCCACCACTTGTTAAAATGTTAATTATTTCATAATATCCACTATATGGATTCTTAGCAATATAAATACGATCAGAGAAAGTAGCTGTTGGGTCACCATCTCTATTTGTTAAATAGATATTGCTTTCATATCCATTAGCCCAGAAATGAGCATAACCATCATTCTTTGTTCCACCATAGTGGTTAATTGTAAATGATGCAATTGGTGTACTTGCTTTATAAAGCTCAGTAGATACACCACCATTATAATCTAAGAATACTTCTTGAGGTTCTTCTTCAACTGTAATCTTATATGATACTGAAATATCTTCTACTTTAGCATTAATAAATACAGTACCAGGAGCAACACCTGTGACTAAACCATTAGCATTTACAGTTGCAATTGATGAGTCTCTACTTTCCCAAGTAACTTCGGCATCAGTGTTAGTAACTTTAGCAGTTAATTGAATGCTACGACCAATGTATGCTTTTTGTTTACCACTAATTTCGATTGTTGGGGCAGCTGTAACTACGATCTCGAAGCTTGTTGAATAGCCTTCAGTAGAACAAATGATAGCTACAACACCAGCTTTTAAACCAGTAACATTACCATTATTATCAACTTCAGCAATTGATGAATCTTCTGATTCCCAAGTAAATGCACCACTAAAGCCTTTAAGTGATGCTGTTAGTTTTGTAGAACGACCAACGTATAATTCACTAGCACCATTTACCAAAATCTTAACATCTTCAGTTACTTCAACTTCACAACTTGCTTTTACACTACCTGATTTAACTGTTATTACCGCTTTACCAACACCAACTGCACTAACTAAACCATCTTTAACAGTTGCTACACTAGTATTACTACTTTCCCAAGTAATGCTATCAGCATATTCTTTTTCTAGTTGTAACTTATATGTATCACCTAAGAACAATGATAAAGATTTATCAGATAAAGTTAATTTAGTAACACCATTTACTTTAACTTTTATGTCTTTACTAATATCAGTTCCATTTAATTTAATAGTAATTGTTGCTTCACCTACACCATTACCAGTAATAACGCCTTTATCAATACTAGCAACGCTACTATCACTAGATGAATAATCTAAAGTAAAACCATCCATGTTTTTAACTTCATATTCAACTTTAAATGTCTCTCCAACAAACAATTCAACACTAGTAGTGTTAACTATTAGATCTGCTTTAAATTCCTCTTGCTCACTAGGATCAATAGGAGTATCAGGATTATCAGCTGGATTATCACCACAGGAAACTAAGAATAATCCTAAACACAAAACAAGAAAAATAATAAATAGATTAGTAAATTTCTTCATCAATTAAATCTCCTTTAGTATTTTATATAATTCATATAAGATGTACATTGTGGCACGAAGACGGATTTGGTTTCTGTCTCCTTTAAATACTTTCTCTTTTGTTAAATATTTATCTTTAACTTTAATAGTGTAGCAAGTTAAGCCAACTGGCTTACCATCAACGCCTCCAGTAGGACCTGCAATTCCGGTTGTAGAAATACAAACATCGCTATTAGTTAATTCATACAAACCATCAGCCATTTCCCTTGACACTTCCATACTAGCTACATTATATTTATCAATTGTTTCCTCTTTAACTTTTAGATACTTAATCTTAGCTTCGTTAGAATAAGTAACTAAGCTTTCTTTAATTACTTCACTACTTCCACTAACATTAATTAAGGTAGATGCAAGCATTCCACCAGTTAAGCTTTCAGTAAAACTAATTGTATAGCCTAATTCTTTTAGCTTTTTAAATACTACTTCTTCAATAGGTTCATTATTACAAGAAACAATGTATGGATCCATTAGTTCTTCAAACTTTTTATTACACTCAATAAACCTAGCTTCATTTGATGCTTTTGTAGTTATTTGATATCTAATCTTACCCATAGATGCATATGGGTTAATAGCTATATCACTATATTCTTTAAAGAAATCGCTCAAATAATCTTCAATCTTACTCTCTCCAGCCCCCATTATAGTGTATTCTTTAATTAGAAGCTTCTCTTCAAACAAAGATTCTAAATAAGGCTTAACACCTAGATTAAACATCAAAGTGTTTTCAAATGGAGGACCAACAAGCAAAATCACCTTTTTACCAAGCCCCTCAAAGATACAGCCATGAGCTGTTCCAATTGGATTAGGTAAAACAATTGAATCAACTGGAAAATATGCTTGTTTCATATTGCTTTTAGCAAAATGATCACCAAAATAATTAACTAATGTCTGATAGGCTACATCCTTTAATTCCATCTCTTTATTAAAGATATCGCATATTACTTCTTTTGTGAAGTCATCGTGAGTAGGCCCTAAGCCACCTGTTGTTATTAATATATCAATATCACTATTAATGAATTCTGCCACTTCACTTCTTAGCATCTTCTCATTATCACCAATAGTGATATGTTTAATTGTCTCTATTCCTAATTTCTCTAATTCCCCCGCTAAAAATGAAGCATTAGTGTTGACTACTCTTCCACTTAACACTTCATCTCCAACAGCTAATATCAATGCTTTCATAAAGTTTCCTTATACATTAAACTTAAATTCTACAATATCTCCATCATGGAAAACATATTCTTTTCCTTCACTTCTTAGTTTTCCAGCTTCTTTTGCTTTTTGATAGTTCCCACAAGCAATAAAGTCATCATAGCTAATAACTTCTGCTCTAATAAAGCCTCTTTCAAAATCTGAATGGATGATTCCCGCGCACTTTGGTGCTTTGCTACCTTTTTTATAAGTCCAAGCACGGCACTCTTTCTCACCAGCTGTAAAGAAAGTCTCTAAGCCTAACAAATCATAACTCTTCTTAACTAGTTGATCTAAGCCACTTTCACTAATTCCAAGGTCTTCTAAAAACATCGCTCTATCATCTTCATCTAAATCTAAGATCTCTTCTTCGATTTGAGCACTAATCTTAACCGTTTCTACTCCGTGACTCGCAGCATATTCTTTAACCTTTTTAACTAATTCGCTATCTTCTTTAATATCAGCCTCATCAACATTTAATACATAAATCATTGGCTTTAATGTTAAGAAATTAAAATTCTTTATTAAATCAAGTTCTTCTTGGTTTAATTTTTGATCTCTTAAAGCAATTCCTTGGTTTAACCCATCTTTAAGACGAACAAGAAGATTATATTCAACCATTGACTCTTTATCAACATGAAGTTGAGCTTTCTTTTCAATTTTAGGAATTCTTTTATCAATTACATCGATATCTGCAAATGCTAATTCAAGATTGATTGTTTCAATGTCATTAATAGGGTCAATTACTCCATTTACATGGATTACATCTTTATCAGTAAAGCACCTAACAACGTGACATATAGCATCTACTTCTCTAATGTTTGCTAAAAACTGATTGCCTAGACCTTCACCTAAACTAGCACCTTTAACTAGCCCTGCAATATCTGTGAAAGAAAATGATGTGTAAACAACATTTCTTGGTTTTACTATTTCAACTATTTTTTCTAATCTTTTATCTCTTACTTCAACTATTCCAACATTAGGTTCGATTGTGGCGAAAGGGTAATTCGCACTCAAAACCTTACTCTTGGTAATTGCATTGAATAATGTTGACTTCCCAACATTTGGAAGTCCAATAATTCCTGCTGTTAATCCCAATTTTTTCACCTTCTTCTTGTTATTATTTTATCATATCTAATTAAAATATTAAAGCGTAACAATTCACTTAAAACTAAAAATAGTGTATAATTAAATAGAGGTAAAACGAATGAAATATTACACTATAGCAATACTATCAAATAATGATATCAATCTAAATTTAAATGATGCAATTAAACTAGATTCAACATATAAAATAATCGATACATTTAAAGCAACTAAAGATGATGAAGAAATAGTATTCGATTATTTCATTAGTGATAACCTAGATTTACTAAAGAAACTTGGAGCACTAACCGACAACAAAAAGATTCTAACAAACGCATCATTCCAAACAACAATCGAAAACACATTTGCCTTTGGTAGTGCTATAAACTCAAAATATGATGAAGATTATCAACTAAAAACAATAATTGATACTATATATGAAAAATAAGGATTTTTATTGACACAACCAACAAAAACCCTTTTTTTATTATCTGTGACTAAATTCACCTAGTGTTTTACATTTATATCGTATATAATTCAATAACGTTAATCAAACAAAAAGAAATATTCATCAATTAGTTTTTCATTATAATTTCATATAATTCAAATGTCCCGGTTTCCCTAATATTTATTTTTATATTTTATACCTATTTCCCTAATATTTATTTTTATATTTTATACCGATTTCCCTAATATAAGTCAATGGAATTCATTTTATTGCGTTTATACTAAAAAACAGTTTAAGGCAAAAAACCAAAAACTGTTTTTTTTTATTCTTCGATAGATACTTTTAAATCAATGTA
Source organism: Bacilli bacterium (assembly GCA_918272565.1). GTDB lineage: Bacteria > Bacillota_I > Bacilli_A > ML615J-28 > CAG-698 > Tener-01. Next base: position 57,206 of record CAKJYW010000021.1, on the reverse strand, counting down.
TTTTTCATCTCTATAAACTTTTAATGTTACTTCTTTTTCTTCCCTAATGTTTGCCATAAAGAATTCATAAAGTAGTTGTTTTGCAGTTTTAATTTCAACACCATTGATTTCAGTAATAATGTCATTTTTTAGAATTCCTGCTTTTTCTGCAAAGCTATCTTCTAAAACATTAGTTACGATAACACCATTTTGGAAATCACCAGTATCATATTTTATATCATAATTAAGAATCATATCTATTGAATAACAACTGATTCCAAGTGATTTATATTTGATCTTTGAAGCATTCTCTAGTCTATCAAGAACTAACAATATGACATCACTAGGAATAGAAAAACCAATATTATCAGCCATTGATGAATCAATCTTTGCTGTATTTATTCCTAATACAAATCCATTTAAGTCAAATAGAGGTCCACCACTATTTCCACTATTAATAGAAGCATCAACTTGGATGTATTTGTTGAAATAGTCGTAAGCACCATCATAGTTAATGTCTTCTTCTAGGTATACTTCTTTTTTAGAAACAATTCCTAAACAAGTTGTTCCACTAAATTCAAAATCAAATGGAGAACCAACTGTCATAACAAATTCACCAACTCTAGCTTTACTATAATCAGCAAATTTGCAACTAGAGATTTTAGTGATATCGCTAATTTTATTTCTATCAACAGCCACAACCGCTAAATCAACCATATCATCATATGCTAAAAGTCTACAATAAACTTTATCTTCTGTTCCTTCAAAATAAGCATATAAAACTTCATGACCTAAAACAACATGGCGGTTTGTTAGAATGTAGATTGTGTCATCATCAATTTTATAAATAACTCCACTACCAAATGCATATAAAGAATAATCGTGATTTTGACCTTCTTTATAATTTAGGACAGTTACCAGTGTCTCTTTAGCACTAGCACTAACATTGATTACTTTCTCTTCAACATCACTTCCAGTTTCAGCCTCACTTACTAAAACAACAACTAACTCGCTACCAATTGTAAGTGATCCAATTCCAACACTCTCTCCATAAATTACCTTACCTTCAACTCTCAAGCAATCGCTTGAAGAGCTAATAACGGTATCTTTATTGATTGTTTGGATTAGTTTTGCTTCTCCAACTTTTAGTGAAATTATATCAAAACCAATTTCATCTTCTTTAATAACGCCATCGTATTTTCCGCTTTTAACGATTACTTCGTATTTGTCTTTAGTTTTTCCTGTTGCTGATAGGGTTTTGATATAGGCTGTTCCTGCTTTTAATCCTTTAACTACGTTATTTTCATCTAGTGAAATAACATCATCATTGATGATTACTTTTTCTAAAGATTTGCTTATATCTAACTCTTTTTCTTCTCCAACAGTAATCTCAAAATAATCACTAACGCCATCTAGGTTTATTTCAAGTTCCCTATTTCCACAAGCAGCAAATAAAAAAGTCGTTAAAACAATTAATAATAAATATACAATTTTCTTCATAATCCACCTAAAAATCAATCCTTACATCAATTTCTTCATTATTTCTTAATACCTTTAAAGTAACAAATCCACCATCGATTACTTTACCTAGTTCAGCTCTAAAGTCTTGGCTTCTTGTCACTTTAACACCATTAATCTCTAATATTATATCACCATATTGAAGTTTTAAGAAGGCATGACCTTTAACATCTACTTCACTGACATAAAGTCCATAATTAATACCTTCAGGTATATCAACATCAGGTAGGCCACTGCCATAATCTTCCTTATTGATTAGCTTTGTTACTTCATAAGTCATAATACCTAAAGTGTATCTAACTGGCTTTTTTCCTTGTTCTAAATATTTAATGAGTTCCTTAACTAAGTTAGATGGAATTGCAAATCCCATATTATCGCTATCAACTAGCTTTAATGTATTTATTCCAATTAATTCACCTTTGATGTTAACTAAAGCTCCACCAGATGAACCAGGGTTAATAGCAACATCATGTTGAATATATTCACTATCCCAGTCAGCTACACCATCACCATCAGTATCATCACTTAAATATCTTTTAGGTGAAGAAATGATACCAAAAGTTGATGATCCATAGAAATCATACCCTCCAGGGTTGCCTATTGCTATGGCAAAATTTCCTCTTTTAACTTGCTCACTATCAGCAAATTCGATAGGTTGAATGAACTTATAATACTTAAATTCAACAACCGCTAAGTCAACCTTATCGTCCCAGCCTAGGATACTAGCATCGATTCTTTGGTTGTCATCACCGATGTAGATTCTTACCTTATTATTAGTCTTACTATCAATAACATGATGGTTAGTAACTACTTTATAAATGTATTCTTTTACATTATCACTATTAAATGTTTTAGTGTAATCTTTCTCGATTGTTCCATCTTTCAATACAACTTCACAATTATAAATTACGCCACTACCAGTTGATGATAGGGTGTAACCAACAACGTTTTTCTCATAATTACTAACACCCACAACGCTTGGAGCAGCTTTTTCTACTGCAGCAGTAATCAAGTCTTCAAACTCTTCTAAGTCTATTTCCACATTATATGATTTGTTATATATTTCATTATTAAAGATGTTAGCGCATCCCATAAATAACAAACTAATAACAACCAATAAAATAATCATTATCCTTTTCATAAGCCACCTAAATCCCAAATAGATTCTTAACATTTTCTTCTACTTGTTTTTCTACTTCGTCAATAGTTATTCCTTTAATACTAGCAATCTCACTAACTACATATTTAGTATATGCAGGTTCATTTAATTCACCTCTATGAGGAGTAGGCGCAAGGTATGGACTATCAGTTTCTGTTATTAAATATCTTAAATCAATCTCTTTAACAACTTCCTTTATAATCCTAGCATTTTTAAAAGTAACTACTCCGCCAATTCCTAAATACCATCCCTTTTTAACGAGCTCTCTAGCCATCTCTAAACTACCACCGTAACAATGCAAAACGCCTCTAACGCCACAATCTTTTATAATATCAAATGTATCTTGCATCGCATCACGGTTATGAATGATAATTGGTAAATTATATTTTTTAGCTAATTCAATTTGCTTTTTAAAATAATGCTTTTGTTCATCGATAAATGATTTATCCCAATAATAATCTAGACCAATCTCACCAATTGCAATAACTTTTTCTTTATCTAAAATATCAGTTAACCAACCTAAATCTTTATCTTCTTCTTTTAAGACTTCACTAGGATGTAGGCCAACTGCTAGATAGATAAAGTCATATTTTTTAGCGAGTTCCAAGGCTTTTAGAGATGATTCTTTATCGTAACCAATAACAATCATCTTTTCAACACCATTATCTAAAGCATTTTGGATGACTTTTTCTTTATCTAGATATCTATCATCATAGATATGCATATGTGTATCAATAATCATCTTTTTTATCCTTCTTACTCTTTATATTATACCACATTTTAGCCTTATTTAGTTTGAAAAAAAACCTGATAAAGAAACAATAAAATGACATAAATAGAAAACAAGTATAAAAAATAGCCCTACAAATGTAGAGCTATTAGTTATTAAAATCAAATCAAATTATTTGATAATCTTAGTAACGTTACCAGCACCAACTGTACGTCCACCTTCACGAATAGAGAACTTAGTTCCTAATTCGATTGCGATTGGGTGAATCAATTCTACATGTAATTCAGCGTTGTCACCAGGCATAATCATTTCTACGCCTTCTTTTAATTCGATAACGCCAGTTACGTCAGTTGTACGGAAGTAGAATTGAGGACGATAGTTAGAGAAGAATGGAGTATGACGTCCACCTTCATCCTTGCTTAATACGTAAACTTGTGCATCAAATGAAGTATGAGGAGTAACTGTCTTAGGTTTAGCAATTACTTGTCCACGTTGGATTTGATCACGGTTGATACCACGAAGTAATGTACCAATGTTATCACCAGCTTCTGCATAGTCTAATAACTTTCTGAACATTTCAACGCCAGTAACAACTGAAGTTTGAGTTTCTTTAATACCAACGATTTCAACAGGGTCACCAACTTTAACTGTACCACGTTCAACTCTACCAGTTGCAACTGTTCCACGTCCTGTGATTGAGAATACGTCTTCAACAGGCATTAAGAATGGTTTATCAGTGTCACGAACTGGAGTAGGGATGTAAGTGTCAACAGCATCCATTAATTCTTGGATAGCTTTTTGAGCTTCTGGATCTTCTTCCATAGCTTTTAGAGCAGATCCACGGATAACAGGAACTTCATCTCCAGGGAATCCGTATTCGCTTAATAATTCACGAACTTCCATTTCAACTAAGTCTAATAGTTCTTCATCATCAACCATATCGCACTTATTTAAGAAAACGATAAGACGAGGAACACCAACTTGACGGCTTAGTAAGATGTGTTCACGAGTTTGTGCCATAGGTCCATCTGTTGCAGCAACAACAAGGATAGCACCATCCATTTGTGCAGCACCAGTGATCATGTTCTTAACATAGTCAGCATGTCCTGGACAGTCAACGTGTGCATAGTGACGTTTGTCAGTTTCATATTCAACATGGGCAGTATTGATAGTTATACCTCTTGCCTTTTCTTCTGGAGCACCATCGATTTGGTCATAGTCCATAACCTTAGCTTGACCTTTTTTAGCCAAATACTTTGTAATAGCAGATGTCAAAGTAGTTTTACCATGGTCAACATGTCCGATAGTACCGATATTTACATGCGGTTTAGTACGTTCAAATTTAGCTTTTGCCATTAATATTTCCTCCTAAAATTATTTCCATATATATTTTATATTATTTGAACAAATATTGCAAGTATTTTATTTTTTAATTTTATTACCTGCGTTTGCCAATTATTTCTTCAGCAACGCTCTTTGGACATTCTTCATAATGGTCAAATTGCATTGTGTAATTTCCTCTACCTTGAGTGTTACTTCTTAGGGATGTTGCATAACCAAACATCTTAGCAAGAGGAACGAATGCTCTGATTCTTTGGAATCTAGCTTCTACATCTTGGCCATCAATCTTTCCACGTTTGCTGATTAAATCTCCAATAACAGATCCAACATATTCATCTGGAACTTCTACTACAACCGACATAATTGGTTCTAGTAATATTGGTTGACAAACTTTTGCACTTTCTCTAAATGCATAACTTGCGGCAACTTCGAAAGCAACAGATGATGAGTCAACATCATGATATGATCCATCAAACAAAGTTGCTTTAATATCAATTGTTGGGTAACCTGCTAAATTACCACTTAACAAAGCTGCTTCAAGTCCTTTTTGTGTTGGTCCGATATACTCTTTTGGTACGACACCACCAACAATAGCGTCGACGAATTCAAATCCTTTGCCAGGGTTTGGTTCGAATTTAATCCAAACATCACCATATTGTCCATGTCCGCCTGATTGACGAACGAACTTACCTTCAACTTCACCACTTTTCTTAATTGTTTCACGATAAGAAACTTGATGAGCACCAACATTGGCTTCTACTCTAAATTCGCGTTTCATTCTATCAACAATTATCTCTAAGTGAAGTTCGCCCATACCAGCGATAATAGTTTGACCAGTTTCCGCATTTGTTGTTGCTCTAAATGTAGGATCTTCTTCTGATAATTTTTGTAAGGCTTGAGCCATACGATCTTCATCAGCTTTTGTCTTTGGTTCGATTGCAACACTAATAACTGGTTCAGGGAATGTCATTGATTCTAAAATGACCATTCTTCTATTATCACATAGTGTATCGCCTGTAGTAGTATCTTTTAATCCTACTGCAGCTGCGATATCACCAGCATGAACTTCAGTAATATCTGTACGGTTGTTTGCATGCATTAGAAGTAATCTTCCAATACGTTCTTTTTTGTCTTTTGTAGAGTTATTGACGTATGATCCAGTCTCTAACTTACCTGAGTACACTCTAAAGAATGTAAGTTTTCCAACATATGGGTCATTCATAACCTTAAATGCTAATGCTGCAAAAGGTTCGTCATCCCCTACAATGATATCCTCTTCTTCACCTTTCTTGTTTGTTCCTTTAATAAATGGAACATCAATTGGTGAAGGAAGATAATCATTAATTGCATCAAGTACTAATTTAATACCTTTATTCTTAAAGGCAGTACCACACATTACTGGGAAGAAGTCAACGGTAAGAGTTGCTTTTCTTATTGCTTTTTTAAGCATCTCTACGCTAATCTCTTCTTCTTCCAAATAAGCCATCATAAGATCGTCATCAAAATCACTTACTGCTGCGATTAGTTCATCACGTCTAAGCAAAGCATCATCTTTTAGATATTCAGGAATTTCAATTTCTTGATAATCTTCTTCCTGACCACCATCAAAATGATAAGCTTTCATCTCAACCAAATCAATGATTCCATCAAATGTGCCTTCAGCACCAATTGGAAGTTGAATTGGATGAGCATTAGCATTAAGTCTTTTGTGTAAACTTTCGGTAGCTTTATCAAAATCAGCTCCGGTCTTGTCCATCTTATTTATGAATACGATTCTTGGAACATGGTATTCAGTAGCTTGTCTCCAAACAGTTTCAGTTTGAGGCTCTACACCAGCTTGAGCATCAAGCACAGTGATTGCACCATCTAAAACTCTTAAGGAACGACTTACTTCAACAGTAAAATCTACATGTCCTGGTGTATCAATGATGTTTATGCGATGGCCTTTCCAATACGCAGTTGTTGCTGCGGAAGTGATTGTAATACCACGCTCCATCTCTTGCTCCATCCAGTCCATTTGAGCAGCGCCATCATGAGTTTCACCGATTTTGTGAATCTTTCCTGTATGATATAAAATTCTTTCTGTTACAGTAGTTTTTCCCGCATCTATATGAGCCATGATACCGATGTTTCTAGTATTGACTAAAGCAATATCTCGAGGCATACAATTCTACTCCTATATTACCATTGATAATGTGCGAATGCTTTATTAGATTCTGCCATACGATGAGTATCATCACGTTTCTTAACAGAGTTACCAATACCGTTTGAAGCATCGATGATTTCGTTAGCCAATCTTTCTTCCATAGTCTTCTCTTTTCTTAATCTAGAGTATTGTGTTAACCATCTTAAGCAAAGAGTCATCTTTCTTTCAGCTCTAACTTCACAAGGAACTTGATAGTTAGCACCACCAATTCTACGAGCACGAACCTCTAATTGTGGTGTAATATTTGCAAGTGCTTCATTGAATACGTCAAGTGCTGGACGTCCAGTTTGCTTTTCGATTCTAGCGAAGGCACCATATAAAATTTCTTGAGCTGTACCTTTTTTACCATCTAACATGATATTGTTAATTAATTTAGTTACTACAACTGAATTATAAATTGGATCTGGTAAAACTTTTCTCTTGGGAGTATGTCCTTTACGTGGCATGCTTAATTCCTCCTTTCATAATTATGAATTAAATTTAAAATATTATTTTTCTCTCTTAGCGCCATATTTACTTCTAGCTTGTTTACGTCCTTCAACTCCAGTTGTGTCAAGTGTACCACGAATAATGTGATAACGAACACCTGGTAAGTCTTTAACACGTCCACCACGAATAAGAACAACACTATGTTCTTGAAGTTTATGGCCAACTCCTGGAATGTAAGCTGTTACTTCGATTCCGTTAGATAAACGAACACGGGCATACTTACGCATTGCTGAGTTAGGTTTCTTAGGAGTCGTAGTAGTAACACGTGTACAAACACCACGTTTTTGAGGAGAATCTACTGAAGTATATCCCATCTTTAAGCTGTTATATCCAACAGATAGATGAGGTGATTTAGATTTTCTTACTTTTGACTCACGTTCTTTTCTTACTAATTGGTTAATAGTAGGCATTTAATGTTCCTCCTTTCATCAAATCTGCCACATTTCCTGGCGTTTCAAATATCCATAAATATATGTCTCGAATCGCTCCGAAACACCTATTCATTAATTCCTACTATATTATACACTTTTTTTATTAAATGTCAACATTTTTCTTTAATTAAAAAAGCTCCATAATTATTAATATGGAGCTTATATTTATTTAACTGGTTTAACAACTGTAGATAATACTACTTCTTCATTATAACCATTATTGTTAGTAATCGTTAATTTATAAGAAACAGTGATTTCTTCAGTTGGAGCTTTAATAATACTACCTGTATTATCTAAATATTCTGGTGTTAGTGATTCAAATTTAATTGTGTAATCACTTAAATATTTTCTAACCATTAGCTCTGCTTTAACCATTTCAATTGCATAGCTATAAAGTCCATTCATTCTTAATGTTTGAGGACAATTCTTACCCATCCAATCGTAATGTTGACGGATGTGATCAACATCAATTCCATAAGTTGTCATTAGTTTTGCACAAAGTTTACCCATTCTATGCCATACTTTATCTAAATTAGCACCTTGGTTAACAACTGTTTCAATACCGATACTTTCGGTGTATGCAGTGTAGTGGTCGCCTTGGAATGTTACTTCATTATCAGGAATAGAGTGGATAACTTCTGTATCATCAACAGTATAGTGCCAACTACGAGCAGCCCCTGCAATACTATAAGAATTAGTCATCCAATTAGCGTTAGATAGTGCTTTAGCTCCGGCATTAAAATTACCAGTATCATGGTATGTAATATAATTAATACCAGTTAGTAGTACTCCACTACGAGGGTAACCTGGACATGATTTGTTCTTCTTCTTATCAATTTCATTGATAATTTCAGGAGTAGCCACTTTACCAACATATGGATTATCATAAATATCAATTATTCGCTCAACTAGATTAAGTGAATCAAAGAAATAATAAGAGACACTTCCATAAAATTCTTGGCTAACATAAGCCTCATTCCCATTACTATCTTCTCCATATAGCCTAATCTCTTTTAGCATCTTGGCTTCTTCTTGATGAACTAACCTAAATATCGCAACAGGATCAACAGTAACACTAACTTCAAAGACACTGCTTGTTGTTTTATCATCTTTCACTTGAACGCGCACCTTCACTTTTCCTTCTCTAATAGGATAAATAACATTATCAATTATCTCAATAATATCATCTTTATATAAATAATATGTAATATCACTTTCTTTAACTAAATCTTTAGGATAATCAAGTTCTAGTTTTAATGTTTCAAGGCAATCAATAGTAACATTACCATTTAAAACTGTTACTTTTATTTGTTTAACTGTTACTTTAATTGTTTTAGTTACCTCTCCTAAACTAATCTTAACATTAGTTTCTCCAACGCTAACCCCTTTAATAACGCCATCATTAATCTCAATATTGTTATTATCTTTTTCTATTCTTAAATCAGTAATAGAGCAGTTAGTTAAAGTAAGAGGAATATCAACTGTTTCTCCAACAAATAATTCCACATCACTAACATCAAATTCCGGTTTTAGATTAACCTTAACTCTAACTTCTAAACTAAAACCATCCTTTTTTAAAATGATTTTAGTTTCCCCTTCATTTACTCCTTCAACTACATTACCGTTAACACTAACATTATTCGAATCAGCTTCAACACTAAAGTCAATTCCTTTTAATAAAGCACCAAAATCTATTTTTTCACCCACAAATATTTCAAAAGAGTTAGTTAATCCTAGAAAAGGATTAATCTCATTTATAGGCTCTTCTTCTTTAGGTGTCTCTTTTTCATCATCCAAAACTTCAGGAGTATCAGCAACTGGTTCAGTGGTGCTATGATCTTCTTCTATATCTTTAGCACAGCACACCAAAAACATTGCAATTAGTATTAATAGAATAATATTTATCTTTTTCATTTCAATTTGATACCTCCTAGTTAATAGTATTATACCATCAAAGCAAACAAAAAGGTAGTGCTTTCTACTAGCAACCTAGTTTTCGCACTACCTTGTTTTTTATTCAATTTCCTCTTCAGGAGCATCTTCTACTTCAACTGATTTATAATCAGCATAAGTAATACCAGTTCCAGCAGGGATCAGTCCACCAATGATGATGTTTTCTTTTAATCCTTCTAGAGTATCTTTCTTTCCACGAATCGCAGCTTCTGTTAAAACACGTGTTGTTTCTTGGAAGGAAGCAGCTGATAGGAATGAATCACTTCTTAGAGAAGATCTTGTGATACCTAGTAATACTGGTTTAACAACTGGAGGTTGTTTGCCATTTTCGATGCATTCTTTGAATGTGGCAAGAAGTTCATTTCTTGAAATTTGTGATCCTGGTAATAAGTCAGTATCACCAGCGTTAACAACTAATACCTTTCTTAACATTTGTTTAATGATAATTTCGATATGTTTGTCACTGATTTCAACACCTTGAGAACGATAAACTTTTTGAACTTCCATTAAAATATATTTTTCAACATCTTCTACTTGTCCAACTCTGATTAGTTCTTTTGGATGAATTTGACCTTCTGTTAACTTTTGACCAGCTTTAACATGGTCATTAACATTAACGATTGGAACTTTACCACTGTCTGTTAAGTATTTCTTAACTTCTTTAGTATATTTGTTTTCAATAACAACTTCAAAACGATTATCTTTATGAGCTTCAGATCCGATAACTTCACCATCGATTTCACTAATGATAGCTTTACCTTTTGGCTCACGTGCTTCAAATAGTTCTTGTACACGTGGAAGACCTTGAGTGATATCTTCACCACCGGCAACACCACCACTGTGGAATGTTCTCATGGTAAGTTGGGTACCTGGTTCACCAATTGATTGAGCAGCAATGATACCAACAACTTCACCTTTTTCAACAATATCACCAGTTGAAAGGTCAGAACCGTAACATTTAACACAAACGCCATTGTGGCAATTACAAGTAAGAAGAGTTCTAATATAAACTTCTTCTACTCCTGCTTTAACAATACGTTCAGCCATTTGGTCATTAACAAACTCATTCTTATCGATAATCATTTCACCAGTTGATGGATCATAAACTGGTTTATTAGTGAAACGACCTCTAATTCTATCAAATAGTGGCACAACAACTGTTCCATCATTATTATATAGAGTCTTAACAGCCATACCTTTATCTGTATGACAGTCTTCTTCACTAACGATAACATCTTGACTTACGTCAACTAGACGTCTAGTTAAGTATCCTGATTCAGCTGTCTTTAAGGCTGTATCAGTTGAACCTTTTCTTGAACCATGGGTAGATACGAAGAACTCTGACATTGTTAAACCTTTCTTGAATGATGCACGAATTGGAATATCCATTTCTTCACCATTAGGCTTAGCCATAAGTCCACGCATACCTGAAAGTTGTACGAAGTTGTCGATACTACCACGGGCACCAGAGTCACTCATCATGTAAATATGGTTAGTGATGTAGTTCTTATCAACGTCTTTCTTAATATCATCTTTAAGTAGGTTCTTAGCATCTTGCCATACTTTAACAACTAATCTATGATATTCTTTTTCGGTTAATAAGCCGTGTTGGTTAAATCTATCGTATTCATTAACGATCTTATCAGCTGCAGCAAGACGTTCAGGTTTAGTTTCAACTTCATTGATGTCAGCAGCACTTACAGTGATACCAGCAACAGTAGAATACTTGAATCCTAAGTCTTTCATCTTGTCTAGTGTCTTAGATGTTTCAGCTAGTTTGAACTTCTTGAATACTTCAGCAATTACAACTGATAAGAATTTCTTCTTGAATGGATGAGGAACTTCAATCTTCTTGATTTCTTCTTTGATATTAGTTCCTTTTTCAATGAAGAACTTATCACTTGTCTTATCGATGATATTCTTAACATCAGCTTCAGTAACAAATGGAACTTTATCTTCATATTTTTCAGCATAAGGGAAAATAGTATTGAAGATAATCTTACCATATGTAGTTACTAAATATTTCTTTAATTGCTCTTCGGTAAAATGAGAATCTAGGACGTTCTTTGCAGGAATAGCAAAACGTGTATGGAATCCAATTTCACCATTTTCATAAGCCATTTCAACTTCTTCGATGTCTTTGAATACTCTACCGTTTCTTTCATCGTTATTATCTTCGATTGTTAGATAATAGTTACCTAAAACCATGTCTTGAGATGGAGTAACGATTGGTTTACCATCTTTTGGAGCTAGGATGTTTTTACTTGCAAGCATTAATAATCTTGCTTCAGCTTGAGCTTCTTCAGAAAGTGGTAGATGGACAGCCATTTGGTCACCATCGAAGTCGGCGTTAAATGCTGTACAAGCTAGTGGGTGAAGTCTGATTGCTTTACCTTCAACTAGTTTAGGTTCGAATGCTTGAATACCAAGTCTATGAAGAGTTGGAGCACGGTTTAATAAAACTGGGTGTTCAACAACGATCTTTTCAAGTTCAGTCATAGCGATTGGATCGCCTGTTTCAATCATTTCTTTAGCAGTCTTAACGCTAATCTTTTGTTGATTACCATCTTGTTGTTCTTCGTTATTCTTTAAAATAGCATTAATAATGAAAGGCTTAAATAGAATTAGAGCCATCTCACGTGGAATACCGCATTGGTACATTTGTAGGTCAGGTCCTACACAAATAACACTACGTCCAGAATAGTCAACACGCTTACCTAGTAAGTTTTGACGGAAACGTCCTTGCTTACCACGAAGTAAGTCAGATAGAGACTTAAGTGGTCTATTCTTTTCAATAGCTGCTTTCTTTCCACGTTTAGAATTATCGATTAAGGCATCAACAGCTTCTTGAAGCATTCTCTTTTCGTTCTTAACGATTAGAGAAGGAGCTTCTTGATCCTTTTGACGACGTAAACGATTATTTCTATTTATAATACGACGATATAAGTCGTTAAGGTCTGTTGTGGCGAAACGTCCACCATCTAGTTGAACCATTGGTCTTAAGTCAGGAGGAAGTACTGGAATAGCTTCCATAACCATCCATTCAGGCTTATTTCCACTACGTGCAAATGCTTCAACAACTTCAAGTCTCTTAACGATTTTTTCCTTCTTTTGCTTTGTAGCAGTCTTAAGTTCTTCTCTTAATTCAGCTATAATTTCTTCAAGATTTAACTCTTTTAATAAGTCTTTAATAGCCTCAGCACCGCTTTTAGCAGTAAACTTAGTACTACCATATCTCATCTTATATTGAGTGTAGTCAAGTTCAGATAATACCATACCTTTTGATAACTCTTCAACACTTCCTGGATCGATTACAATATATGATGCTAAGTAAACAATGTCCTCAATATCCTTTGTTTTCATGTCAAGCATCAAAGCAATTTTACAAGGACTGTTCTTTAAAAACCATGTGTGAACAACAGGAGCTTCAAGTTCAATGTGACCCATACGTTCACGACGAACTTTACTTTCAGTTAATTCAACACCACATTTATCACATTTTAATTCTCCTCTAGGACTTCTCTTGCTCTTTCCACAAGCGCATTGATAATCTTTAGTTGGTCCAAAAATTACTTCACAGAATAAACCATCTTTTTCTGGCTTTAATGTTCTATAATTGATAGTCTCGCCGTTTTTAACAACGCCATGACTCCAACTTCTGATTTCTTCAGGAGATGCAATTCCTATTTGGATATAACTATATTTCTTCTTATTTTGCAAAATAGTCACCTCATAAATAATAATGGTTAATTAACTTAACTTCTTAGCTTTAGTTGCTTGAGCAATCTCTTCAACAAGACTCTTGTTAGCAACATCTTCACCAGTTTCAGTGTCAATTAATTTAACGCTTAATCCTAAGCTTTGTAATTCCTTAACTAATACTCTGAATGATTCAGGAATACCAGGAGCAGGAATTCTTTCACCATCAACGATTGCCTTATAAACTTTGTTTCTACCAACGATATCGTCAGATTTGATTGTCAACATTTCACGTAAAGTATATGCAGCACCATAAGCTTCAAGTGCCCAAACTTCCATTTCACCAAATCTTTGACCACCATTTTGAGCTTTACCACCCATAGGTTGTTGAGTAACTAAAGTGTAAGGTCCTTCACTACGTGCATGTAATTTATCATCAACCATGTGGGCTAACTTGATCATATACATTACACCGACAGTGATCTTATTATCAAATGGTTTACCAGTTCTACCATCGATTAAGACAGCTTTACCTTCATCATTGATCAAATCAGGAATATCAGGATTTTGTCTCTTACGTTCGGCTTTTGCTTCTCTCATGATTTCTTCTAGGTCTTCGTTATGAACACCATCAAATACTGGAGTTGCAATGTGACAACCTAAAGTCTTAGCAGCCATTCCTAGATGAACTTCTAGAACTTGACCAATATTAAGACGTGAAGGAATACCTTGAGGGTTAAGCATGATATCAACTGGAGTACCATCTAACATATATGGCATATCTTCTTGAGGTAAAATACGAGAAATAACACCTTTATTACCATGACGACCACTCATCTTGTCACCTTCTGTAATCTTTCTCTTTTGAACGATGTAAACTCTAACAACTTCGTTTACACCAGGAGCAAGTTCACAGTTACCATCTTTTCTTCTAAAGTGCTCAATACGGTGAATGATTCCTCCACCACCATGAGGAACACGTAAAGATGTATTTCTAACATCCTTAGAATTATCAGCAAACAAAGCGTGAGAAAGTCTTTCTTCTGGAGTAGGTTCAGTTTGTCCCTTAGGAGTTACCTTACCAACCAAAATATCATTTTCTTTAACTTCAGCTCCAAGACGAACAATACCATGTTCATCAAGATTTGCCTTGGCTTCTTTTCTGTCATCTAATTCAGCAGTTATTTCTTCTTTTCCTAGTTTTGTATCACGAACTTCAACTTCATATTTTTCAATATGGATTGAAGTATAAACATCATCTTGAACTAGTCGTTCACTCATAACAATGGCATCCTCATAGTTGTAACCATTCCATGTCATGAAAGCAATAACAACATTTCTACCTAGTGCCATTTCACCTTGGTCCATAGAAGCACCATCAGCTAAAATGTCACCTTTCTTAACTACTTCACCAGCTTTTACAATTGGCTTTTGGTTAACACATGTTGAATTGTTTGAACGCTCATATTTAACTAATGAATAAGTCTTAAGTGCACCAGATGCTTCTTTAACGATAATCTTTAAAGCATCAGCATACTCAACAACACCATCATTTTCACACACAACAGCAACACCAGAATCTTTTGCGGCTTTTGCTTCAATTCCTGTAGCAACAAACGCAGCTTCTGGACGGAGTAGAGGAATAGCTTGACGTTGCATGTTAGCACCCATTAGGGCACGGTTTGCATCGTCGTGTTCCAAGAATGGAATACAAGCTGGTGATACTGCTACAATTTGTTTAGGGCTAACGTCGATTAAATCAACACGTTTAGCATCAGTCTTGATTGTTTCACCTAAATGTCTTGTAATTACAGTTTCATCCTCAATTTCAAGATTTTCATTTACTTTAACATTTGCTTCTGCGATATAGTATTGTTCTTCTTTATCAGCAGTCAAATAAACTAGTTCATCATTTAGAATACGTGGTTTCTTTCCTTCTTCTTGAACAACTTTCAAATAAGGAGTTTCAATGAAACCATATTTATCAACTCTAGCATAAGTAGCTAGTGAGTTAATCAAACCGATATTTTGACCTTCAGGAGTCTCAATTGGACAGATTCTTCCATAGTGACTTACGTGAACGTCACGAACTTCGAAGCCGGCTCTATCTCTAGTTAAACCACCAGCACCCAAAGCTGAAATACGACGTTTGTGAGTAAGTTCAGATAGTGGGTTGATTTGGTCCATGAATTGAGATAATTGGCTACTACCAAAGAATTCACGCATTGTTGATGTTAGTGTACGAATGTTAATAAGATTTTGAGGAACGATGTTCTTAGTATCGTTAGAAGTAGACATACGGTCCTTAATAATCTTTTCCATCTTCATTAAACCAACACGGAATTGATTTTGTAATAGTTCACCGATTAAACGTAATCTTCTATTACCTAAATGGTCAATATCATCTGTTCTACCAATGTTATCATGTAAGTTAATGAAATAACCTACGCTTGCTAAAATATCAGATAATGTAACAGTGTTCTTTTCTTCTGTTTGATCATTACCAACTAATCTAACGAATTCTTCGTTATGACTCTTAGCAAAAATAACATCTAATATTTCTAGTACAACGCTTGTACCTTCAAGCATTTGTTCGTATTCTTTAGTAACTCTAAACCATTGACGGTTCTTAGCTAGATTATCAACGATTTCTCTAGTTAGTTGTGTACCTTTAGTATAGACAACTTCACCAGTTTCATTATCAACGATGTCACTAGCAAACTTGAATTTTTCAACACCAGTTTCTAAAATTCTTTCTAAAACGTCAAGTTTCTTATTAACTTTATAACGACCAACGCTTGCAAGATCATATCTACGGGCCTCAAACAAACGACTTGCTAAGAAGTTTCTAGCACCTTCAGGATTAGCTTTTTCACCTGGGCGTAGTTTATCATATAATTCTTCTAAAGCATCATCACTACCAAAAGCATCATCCTTGCCAAATGTATTATCAAGGAATTGATTCTTTTCTTGTGGATCATATAGATCATTGATTTCTTCATTTGAGTTAAGACCAATAGCTCTTAAGAATGTTGTTAGAGGGATTTTCTTTGAACGGTCAAGCTTAGCATACCAAATGTCTTTGCTTCCCATTTCATATTCAATCCAAGCTCCACGTGTTGGCATAACAAGGCCATAGAATCTAACCTGTCCTGTAGCCTTATCTACTTCTTTAGAGTAGAAGGCACCAGCAGAACGTACAATTTGAGTTACAATTACACGCTCAGCACCATTGATGACGAAAGTTCCCCATGGAGTCATCATTGGGAAATCACCTAAAAATATCTTTTGTTCTTTAATTTCTCCTGTTTCTTTTGATACTAGCTTAACATCAACCTTTAAAGGACGAGAATAACTAGTAACGTTTCTCTTCGCTTCAGGAATTGTATATTTAGGCTCTTCAAATTCAAAATCACCAAAATATAATTCGATCTTTTCTGCATGATCTTTAATTGGAGAAAGTTCAGCAAACAACTCCTTCAAGCCATCAGAAATAAACCAAGCGAATGACTTAGTTTGTACCTCGATTAAGTCAGGAAGTTCAACATTGGTTTGAACTCTAGAATAATTTCTACGTACACGGTTTTTACCATAAACAACATTTTTGTAGCTCAAAATTTCCACCTCACAGTTATAAATTCTGCCATAAAACCCCATAACGCGCAAAAATGCACATTATAATGCATTATGTTATTATATATTTATTTTGTCAATATGTCAATGAAAATTTTAAATTGGTTTTAAAATTTTCAACGCTAAAAAAAATAAGAGTAGCTGAAATTAGTAGATAAATATCTACTCCTTTTCATGAACTACTCTCAATTGAATTCATATTATTAATTTTTTCTTTCGCTTTCTAAAACAAAGTAGCCTTTTTCTTTGCTTATGCAATCGACATTACCAAACACTTCTTGCATAAGTCGTGATAGTGATGGAGCCCCTTGTTTCTTTTGGATAACAACAATAATCTTACCACCGATATTAAGACGATTATAGCCATCTTTAATAACATTAGAAACAACTTCTTTTCCTGCCCTAATTGGAGGATTAGAGATTATCAAATCAAAATTAGTATCGATATTTAAATAAAGATTACTAAGTAACACTTTAGCATTTTTGATATTATTTAATTTGATGTTTTCTTTTGTTAGATCAACGCATCTATCGTTAATATCAATCATAGTGACTGATGTGTTAGGAAATCTTTTAGCAATAGATAAACCAACTACACCATAACCGCATCCGACGTCTAGCACTTCCTTAGTGCTTTCAAGAATATTTTCATCAAGTGCATTTAGTAAAACATTAGTTCCAAAATCAACTCGATCTTTACTAAATACTCCTAGGTCGGAATTAAATTTCACTAATTCACCTTTAAAAGTGTAAGTGACAAGCTTTTTATTCGATTTCAATGATGGATCATATTGATAATAATGACTCATAATTCACCTTTTCTATATTCTACTTCACTTTAAAAAGCGAAAGAAAGACCTGAATAAACAGGTCTTTTATCGGTCAACTATTTTAATTCAACAGTTGCGCCAGCTTCTTCTAACTTAGCCTTAATAGCATTTGCTTCATCAACAGCAACGCCTTCTTTAACAGCCTTAGGTGCGCCATCAACTAATGCTTTAGCTTCAACTAATGATAAACCAGTTAATTCTTTAACAACTTTGATAACTGCAACTTTGTTTGCACCAAATGATGCTAAGATTACGTTAACAGCGCTTGGTCCTTCGTCAGCAGCTTCAGCTTGAGCAGGTCCTGCAGCAACCATAGCGGCAGCAGTAACACCAAATTCTTCTTCTATTGCTTTAACTAACTCGTTTAATTCTAATACAGACATTTCTTTTAAATCACTAATAAATTGTTGAACATCAATTTTAGCCATAATTTTCTTTTTCCTCCTAAAAATTAATTTTCTTGTTTTTCAGCTACAGCTTTAACAGCGCAAGCAAGGTTGCGGATTGGAGCTTGTAGAACACTTAGTAACATAGCAATCATACCATTCTTGTCTGGTAATGAAGCCAAAACTTTCAAATCTTTTGCATTAACATATTTGCCATCAACAACACCCGCTTTAATCTTTAAAGTTTCGTTTTCTTTGGCAAAATTGAACATAATCTTAGATGCATTTGTAGCATCCTTAGAGAAAGCAACAGCACTTGGACCAACTAGGAATTCATCTAGTCCCTCATATCCAACTTCCTTAGCTGCACGACGAAGAATATTGTTCTTAACAACTTTCATTTCACAACCTTCATTATGAAGACGAGTTCTCAAATCACTAACTTCGGCAACTGTTAAGCCTAGATAATCAACAAATACAACTGATTTAGATTCTTGGAACTTATTAACGATTTCTTGAGTCTTCTCAACTTTTGCATTAATTGTTGCTTCTTTCATTTTTTCACCTCCTAGAAAAAATAAACAAACCTCTTTAGGTCGAAGACGAAAAGAGGCTAATCTTTTGGTTAAAACCCTCGGTAGGAAATTAAGCGACTCATTCGCACCTACTGTCTTCGGCGATTAATCATATATACTATTTTATTATTGAATTATTTTCTTATTTTAATTTTATTTCTTTATTTAAGATCTTTTTATTTAATTATTAAGCAATAGTCTCTGGAGCGATCTTGATACCAGGTCCCATTGTAGTAGTAATAGCTATGTTCTTTACATAAACACCTTTAACAGTTGCAGGTTTCAATTTAAGTAATAGGTTGTAAACAGTCTTAACGTTTTCAACAAGCTTTTCGTTTTCGAAACTTGCTTTACCAACGATAACTTGAATATTACCAGTCTTATCAACACGGTATTCAACCTTACCAGCTTTAATTTCTTTAACTGCTTTTTCGATGTCAGTTGTTACAGTACCAGTCTTAGCATTTGGCATTAATCCTTTAGGTCCTAAGATCTTACCTAACTTACCTAATTCACCCATCATATCAGGTGTAGCAACGATGATTTCGAATTCGAACCATCCGCCTTTAATCTTTTCAATGTATTCAACACTCCAACATAGTCAGCGCCAGCTGCTGTAGCTTCTTTTTGCTTATCAGGAAGCTTAGATAATACTAATACAGAACGAGATTTACCAGATCCATAAGGTAGAACGATTGCTCCACGTAAGTTTTGTTCAGCTTTACGAGAATCCAAATTCATTCTAAAACTAACTTCTACTGTAGCATCAAATTTAGTAATACTTGTTTTTTTAGCTAATTCTACTGCTTCTTCAAGACTGTAACGCTTTGCCTTATCAACAAGCTTAGCAGCCTCTGAATATTTGCGACTTCTTTTAGCCATTTTTTACCTCCTTAAATGTGGTCAAACGGAAATTCCTCCCACAAGTTTAAGTTGTGATTAACAACTTCTTGGGATAAATCTTCGTTGTTAGATTTACTTTTCAACAACAATTCCCATATTTCTTGCAGTTCCTTCAATAATCTTCATACCTGCTTCAACATCGTAAGCAGTAAGATCGGCTAACTTAGTTTGAGCGATTTCTCTAACTTTTTCTTTAGAGATTGTAGCTACTTTAACTTTGTTAGGAGTTGAAGAACCACTTTCAATTCCAGCTGCCTTCTTTAATAGATCACTAGCTGGTGGAGTCTTTGTTATGAAAGAAAATGAACGATCTTCATAAACTGTAACAATTACAGGAATCTTATACCCAACCATATCTTTAGTCTTTTCATTGAATTGAAGACAAAATTGTTGAGTGTTAATACCAGTTGGAGATAAAACAGGTCCTACTGGTGGAGCTGGTGTAGCTTTTCCTGCATTAAGTTGCAATTTAATGACTTTCGAAACTTTTTTCTGTGCCACGAGACACACCTCCTTTTTGTCCGTAGTGTGGTCAATGAGAAAGCATCTTTTTGATGTTTCTCTTCCACGTTTTTTAAAAGAAATAAAATAGTAATGCGATTAACACGCACCTTGTTATTATACTACATTTTCTACTTATAGTCAAACATTTTTTTAATCTTTTTCTTATGCTCTCTCTTTCTTATTTTTTCTTCATTTACTTTCTTCTCTTTTACTTTGTTCAAAGAAGATTCTTTTACTTTGAAGAAATTCATTCCCGCATATCTAATGTTTGATAAGTTTAAAATGACTGTATCATTACTGTTACGTCCATAACCTAAAGCAATCGCTTCTTTAGAATTGATAATGCCTAGTGTTATAGTACGTTTCTTGAAATTACGATAAAGAATCATTACAAGAAGTCCATCTTCAATTGTTAATTTCATCTTATCATAAATAAATGGATTGTTATAATTAGGGTTATTTAATTTATAAGTACCTAATGCTTTCTTCCAGTTTGATGAAACTTCTTGGACCCTTGTTGGGTAACCAATTTGTTCAACATCAAACCTTCCGTCTACTTTTGTTGTTAGGATTGAAAGTAATCCTTTTTCATCAATAAAAGCAAGCTTCTTATCTTTCTTTTTAAATAATCCGCTAACTTGGCTCAATTCGAAGAATCCATCTTGTCTTAAGCGCATCTTATATACGATATCTTTATATTCTAAGGCAAAGAATCTGTCTAGATAAATATATGCTTGGCTGCTTGATGATGGGTATACACCAGCGTAATCTTCAACACGGCATTGTAAATAGCTCATCTTGCCGTTTGTTGTTTCAATCTTGCAACTAACGCCTGTAGCAACTTCTAAAAGTGTAGCGCAGATGTCTTCAACAACTTCTATTCCTTGGTAGATATCAGCTACAACTACCCCCGCAACGCCTCTAACTTTATCAATAATCAAGCTTACTTGATTATAAAGATTCTCTCCATTAGCTAAGATTACTTTTCCTAATGAATTTTTGTATTTTTGTGAGAAGCTAAAGCCGATTCCTGATTTAGTGATTCCATCAAGCTCACCCTTGAAGAATGATTCTTCAAGCATGCTATCAACTGAATCTTTCTTTAAGATTTCTATATCATTATAGAAACCATCATTTAAGAACATTTTACCGATTTTAGCTAAATCATTACAACTAATTGCTAAATTGATTCTTGCAGGAAGGAGTGCTTTAATTGGTTCAACAACTTCTTGACCAACTCCATCATAACTTATATCAAGTTCACTACGATAATTATTGTAATCATCTTCGTTCAAGATTAACTTAGCATCGATTTCCATTGGCTTAAAGATATTTTCTTTTAAGTAATCAACATAGTTCATCCCTGATATTCTTTCAACAATCACTCCAAGTAAAGTGTAACCTAAATCACTTACTGCTTCCATTGATTGTGGAGGGCAAATTAGGTATTGATCTTTTAGATAGTTAATTACTTCATGATAATCATTAGTTTCCTCTTTTAAATACATGCTGTAATTAATTGAAGGAATACCTGAACGATTGTTTAAAACATCTCTAACTGTGATTTCAGATCCTGGAAAACGGCTCTTAATTGAGAAATCAGGATAATATTTTTTGATATCTTCAAATAAAGAGATCTTACCTTTATCATGCAATTGCATAATTGCTATAGCAGTAAGTAGTTTAACAAATGTACCAATTTGGAATTTAGTATCAAGGTTAGTATAGCGATGATCAAATCCCTTTTTGAAATTCTTTTCTGCTATTCCACTAGAATGAGAAAAAAGCGTAGTGTTCTTGTCAAAAACGATAGAGCTAAAAGCATTAATCTTATTCTTATTTACTAAATTGTCAATTTTGTGAATAACTCTTTTGTAATCAGCCATTTTCTCCTCCTAAAATACAAAAAAAGCCCTCGCTAGAAGGCTATTTTTAAATCAAGGTAACTTCTTCAAATTGAAGTTCTACAGAGGCAGATCCACCAAACCCCTCAATGAGAACTTTGACAATGCCTCTTTGTGTATCAATTACATCGATTATGCCATCTAGGCCAGTAAATGAACCATTGATGATTTTAACTTTGTCACCAACATGTCCTTCAAATACTTTCTCAGTCGAAATACCACACATCTTTAAGATTGGTTGTATTTCCTCTTCTGGCATAGGAACAGGTTTTACTCCACCACCGCTAGAGCCAAGTAGACCCGCAACCATTGGAGTATTACGTACCACAAACCATGTGTCATCAGTCATAATCATATTTACAAACATGTAACCAGAGAATGGGCGAGTAACGATTTCTTTAATCTCTCCATTCTTCTTTTTTTCTTTAGTAACAACTTCTGGCACCAAAACATCGAAAATCAAATCAGTCATGTTCATTGACACGATTCTTCTTTCTAAGTTTCGTTTTGCGGCACTTTCCATCCCACTATAGGTTTGAATAATGTACCATTGTCTTTCTCTTTCTTCCATTTTTTTGCTCCAAATTAGAACTTAGATCCAAGCCAGTTGAATAATTTAACTACGTATCCAAATACCCAGTCTGAGAAAATGAAGAATAAAGACATAATAAGAATGAATGCAAATACGATTGCAGTGTTCTTTAATAAGTCACCACGAGTAGGCCATGTGATTCTCTTTGCTTCTGAAATAGAAGGTTTGTAGAAAGGCCAAACTGCTAAGATAAATGAAACAGCGCCAAGTACGATTAGTACCCAAGCAAATGCTTGTGGATAGTCACCAATTAAGAATACATTTTCATTGATTACTAATCCTTCGCTACCTTCAGATGTAATACCTTGTAAAACTAAAACACCTAAAACGATTGAGATTATTGCAAGAAACAATAAGATTAATCCTTCGTATTTATATTCTTTTGTAAAAATAGATAAAATTCTATTTTCCTTCTTCTTTTCAACTTTTTCTGCCATTTTAAAATTCCTCCCTATTTTGTTTCCTTGTGCACAGTATGTTTATTGCACTTCTTACAAAATTTTTTAATTACCATTCTGTTAGGATTGGAAAGTTTGTTCTTATCAACTGTGTAGTTTCTAGATAGACATTCTTCACAAACTAATATTACTTTTTCTCTCATAATCCACCCATAAATTGTCTACAATATTTTACCAAAAAAACACAAAAATGTCAAGATTTCTTTTAAGGCTTAATTGTTTTAGTTTGATCGTTGATTTTCTTCATTTTTAGCCTTGCTCTAGCTAGAGCATTATAAACGCTTCTAGCATCAACTTTTAGCTTGGAAGATACATCCTTCACTTTATAATTCATTAAATAAATCAAAGTGAAAGCCTCTTTTTCTAAACCGCTCAAAATACTTGTATCAATATTTATGTCTTTTATTTGCTCTTCTTCTTCACACAAAGACAAATATTCACTATCATCTATTAAAACGACATTGAAATCAAACTTGTTTATGTGTTTCTTTAAATTAATAAATCTTCTTTGAAGTAATAAATCAAAGAATTTGTTAAAGCTTTTATTCATAGTAGTTTTATATCTTTTTACCGCAACACCCAATGTGATGATTCCTTCTTGATAGAAATCATCAAAGTGTCTAGTACTAACCCTACTATCTTTAACTCTTCTTTTGATCATTGGCGAATACTTCAAGCAAAGAAGTTCAAAAGCGTAATCATTCATTTCATAGATCAAATATAACAATTCATTATCATTAATCTGATACTTAATCATTATATTTAACTATTTTCTCCTATTTTCTTTGTTTCCTTCTTATTTCATAAATTATTAAAGCAGTTGAAACAGAAGCATTCAAGGAATTAATCTTACCCATCATTGGAATATCAACTAAAAAGTCGCAGTTTTCTTTAACAAGGCGAGATATTCCTTCTCCTTCTGATCCAATTACCAAAGCTATTTTCATGTTGTAATCTAAATCCCAATAATTAGTGCTTTTATCTTCATGCTCAGCCCCAACAATCCAGTACCCATTCTTTTTTAGATAATCGATTGTTTGGCTAAGATTAGTAACTTCACTTACCTTCACTAGTTCCATAGCACCAGTTGAAGTTTTACTAACAGTATCACTAAGACGAACACTCCTATTTTTAGGGATTATAACACCATCGACATTAGTAGCTTCGCAAGTTCTTAAAATAGCTCCCAAATTGTGTGGGTCTTTTAATCCATCAAGTATTACTATTAGTGAGGTATTTTCATCACTAACAAGTTCATTTAGTTGATAATACTTAAAGTCAGGAGCTATAGCAACTGCTCCTTGATGGTTTTCTTTAGTTAATGAATCAAGTTTTTCTTTATTAACTATTTCGACTTTTACACCTTTCCTTTTAGCAATATCTAAAAGTTCCTTATTTGAGCTTTGTAAATACACTTTTTCTGGTTCTCCACTTGATAGAATTTCTCTAACAGCGTTTTTCCCAACAATTAATCTACTCATCTTTTTCCTCAACAACTTTTATTGCAAAGCTTATCACTTCATCTAATCTTTCTTTTTCTTCCTTTAAATACAAATAACCGACCACTGCTTCTAGCCCACTGCTACAAATATAATCATTATAGTTTAGGTTTTTTCTTGATAAATTATAAGAATGGTTTCTTCCCCTCTTATAAATATCCGCTTCCTCTAATGTTAAAAATGATTCATTAATCATTTTATTAACGATTTTAGCGTGAGCTTTGGCACTAACATATTCTACGCACTTCTTGTGGAGCTCATTTTGATTAGTTATGCCTTTATTAACTAGATAAAGCCTAATCCTAAGTTCATAATAAGCATCCCCAATAAAAGCTAAATTAGCGCCATTTAGTAATTCAACTTTCATTATAAGACGATATTTCTTTCAGTTATTTCTTTTCTTAGGCTATCAGCAAGTTCGAAATCTTTATTGCCTCTTGCATCAGCCCACTTAATAACAAGTTCTTTTTCTTCTTTAGTTAAAGGACTTACTTCAACTTCAATTCCTAAAACCCATAATAATTCTTTTAATAATTCTAATGCTTCTTCTTTAACTTCATAACTAGTTTCTTTATTTCTAATATAATTATTAATCAATTTAACTAGATTAAAGATTGATGTAATCGCATTAGCTGTATTAAAGTCGTTACTCATTGCTTCAATAAACTCATTTTTGATATTAACTAGGTCGCTAGCCTTAATTTCAACTTTCTTAATTTCATAATTTAATTCTAAATCACGATATAAAGAAACATATGCTCTTCTAATCTTTTCGAAGTCGTTTGTAGCTTGAGCGATTAGTTCTTCTTTGTAATTAAGTGGTTGACGAT
This sequence comes from Bacilli bacterium, assembly GCA_918272565.1. GTDB lineage: Bacteria > Bacillota_I > Bacilli_A > ML615J-28 > CAG-698 > Tener-01. The sequence continues at coordinate 31,587 of CAKJYW010000021.1, read as the reverse complement.
AAGGAACATTTAAGATGATTAGACGAAATACTTGGTAACTAATTCTATCAAGCAAGTCATTTGCCCAAATCAAATTACCAGTTGATTTACTCATCTTTTCTCCACCCATGTCGATTCTACCATTGTGCATCCAATAATTTGCTATCTTGTTATTATACATGCACAAACTTTGAGCAATCTCATTATCGTGATGAGGGAACTTAAGGTCAAGTCCACCACCATGGATGTCAATCATACCCTTAAAAATCGAATGAATCATAACAACACACTCAGTGTGCCATCCAGGGCGCCCTTTACCAAATGGTGAATCCCATTTGATTCCTTCTTCTGTTTCTTTCCATAAAGTGAAATCAATTGGATTTTTCTTTTTATCGTTTGTATCAATGCGCGCCCCATTGATTAAATTTTCAACTGTTTGCCCACTTAAAACACCATATTCGCTTATTTTACTAACATCAAAATAAACATCATTATCAACAATGTACGCTCCACCTTTTTTAACCAAATCATCAATAAAATCGATTATTTGGTCCATAGTTTCGGTTACCTTAGGGTTTTTATAATGAGGAAGACAATTAAGTCTTCTGTATGTTGCGCTAATTGAAGCGATATATTTCTCACTTACTTCTTTTTCTGTAATGCCCTCTTCTTTAGCTCTTTTGATGATCTTATCATCGATATCAGTGAAATTAGAAACATAAGTTACCTTATATCCCATATATTCAAAGAATCTAGCCACTGTATCAAAGAACACTACAGGACGAGAATTACCAATATGAATGTTTGAATAAACTGTTGGTCCACAAACATACATTGATACTTCATTTTCTTTAATTGGTTTAAATTCTTCAATTTTGTTAGTTAATGAATTGTATAATTTAATCATATATACTACCCCTAATTATTTCTCACACAACTAATTATAGCACACAAAGAGAACGCCTAAAAGCAATTTACTTTTTTTTCAAAATAAAAAGATTTAAACGTCTCTTTTGTTTAAATCTCTTATATTATATATTATTTTATTCGATAAATCAACTGTAGCTTTATTTGTTTAACTCTCTTAGTTCTTTCTTTCCATAGAAAGCGATAATTATACCACCAGGTCCAACTGATGAACCAACTCCTGGTTCAATGTAGCCATAAGTAAATTCGATTTCAAAATCAAAATGAGATTGGATGATATCACCAAGTTCTTTTGCTTCATCTAAGCAGTCAGCATGAAGGATATGAATTTCTGGTCTTTCTTTAATTAGACCATATTTTTCGATATAATCACCGATTACCTCAAATGACTTTTTCCTACCTTTTACCTTTTCTATAGCTACATTGTGTCCTTCTAAATCGTAAACCACGATAGGCTTAACACTAAAGATTCCACCGAAGAAGGCAGCTGAAGCACTAACACGACCAGCAGCTCTAAGGTATGTAAGTTTATCTACTGTTCCTATTTCGTTATAGAATAGTTTATTTTCTTCAATGAAAGCAACCATATCTTCTAAAGTCTTTCCTTCATCTCTCATCTTAGCTACGTCTTTAATCATCATTGACATTGAATAGTGGCAGTTAGCACTATCAACGCACACTATTTTTTGGTTAGGATAAAGTGGCGCAAGTTCGTCTTTTGCTCTAAAGCTTTCTTTAACAGATGAAGATAAAGCTCCTGTACAAGAGATTGATAAAATATCAAAGCCTTGATCTAAGTATTTCTTAAATGCTTCTTTATATTGTTCGCATGTGATTTGAGCAGACTTAAACAAAGCACCATTACGCATCATATCGTAATATTCTTTTGGTGATTGCACTTTCCAATCTCCATCAGCATCAAACAATTTATCTTCTAGTCTATAGTGCATTGGAACGATTTCACTAACACCATACAAAGCCATTGTTTTTGAATCCAAGCAACTACTAGAGTCAGTAATAATAACAATTTTATTCATTTTGTTCTCCTATTCTATTATCATTATTATATCGAAAGTGTCTTGTCCACCATCCATATCATATAGTTCAATATTTTTAAATTCTTTTTTGATTTCTTCTTTTATCTTTTCTTTATCAATGCTTGAAACCATTTTACCAAAGAATAAAGTTAAAAGGTTAACTTCATCAACTGCCTTTAATGTTTCAACTACGTTTTGTTCGATTAAAGAACTACTTGCTATGATCTTTTTACCAATCATAGAAATATAATCATTCTCTTTAACATCTACTCCATTTAAATTAACATCACGAGTAGCTTTACATATTAGAGCAGTAATTGAAGAATCTTTGCTTTCAACTAACAAATTATAAAGATCACTTGCTTCATCTAAACTATAATCAAGCATTGATAGAGCTGAGTACGCTTCCCCAACATTCTTTGTTTCTAAAACAAAGATGTTTGATTTATCATATAGCGCTTTTGCTTGGTTAGCAGCTAGGATGATGTTTGAGTTGTTTGGAAATACAAAGATGTTTTCCGCATTCACTTCATCAAATGATTCGATAAAATCATTAATTGAAGGGTTCTTACCTTGACCACCATCGATTACCGCATCAACTCCAAGCTCTTTAAAAAGATCTTTGAAGCCTTCTCCATCACTAACAACTATAGAAGCATATTTTTTCATCGAGCGCTTAACTGTAGGCAAAGTTTCTTCTTTTTCTTCAAGTGTTATTTCATTATGTTGAAGAGTCATATTTTCAATTTTAACTGTTAAAAACTCACCATATTTTTGAGCACACTCTAAAACTTTATATGGAGTCATTGTGTGAACGTGACATTTAACAATTGATCCATCTTTGAATGCTACAATCGAATCCCCAATAGTCTTTAAAAAATCGACCATTTCATTGACATTGAACTTATCAACATCAACTTTTTTATTCATTAATCTCAATAAAAACTCTGTACAATAGCCATAAACAAGTTCACTATCTTCAGTGAATTTAGAAAAGTCTATTGATTTAGCATCATTTTCTCTATCTTCACTTAATTTTAGGCTGTTACCATTAAGTGCATCCATTACACCATCACAAATAACATAAAGCCCTGCTCCACCAGAGTCGATTACTCCTGCTTCTTTTAAGATATTAAGAAGCTCAGGAGTGTTTTCTAGTGATTTATACATGTAATCAAGTAATGTTTTAGCAAACTCCCCAATAGTCTCATAATTAATACCACTTACTAATTCTACTGGTTCTCTAGCTACCGTTAACATTGTTCCTTCAACTGGAGGATTAACTGATGAATAGGCTTTTTTTACACCTTCATTAAAAGCATGAATGATATCAGTGATACTAGCTTTTTCTAAATCTTTAAAACCTAAGGCGATTCCTGAAAATAGTTGCGATAAAATAACTCCACTATTACCTCTAGCATTAAATAGCATCCCTTCAGCTAAAGCACTAGCTTTTTTAGCTAAAGAGGTATCAGCTTCATCCACCATCTTTTTTATTCCCCCATTGAGGGTTAAAAACATATTATCTCCCGTATCTCCATCAGGAATAGGAAAGACATTCAAATCATTGATCTTATCAATGTTTTTTTCTAACTTTGCGGCACCTGACAAGATTAGTTCTTGAAACATCACTCCGTCAAGTGCTTTATAATCAAAATAATTCATAACAATTCCTTAAATATCCATTTTAAAACAACGTCTTCTCTTATTGAATGTGTGATCAAAATGCTTCATCAAATTCAATATATGAGTGTTGTTCTCTAACATCAAATTAGTTTCAAGGTGTTCAGCTCCACCTTTTTCTAAAAATTCAACAAGCAAACCAATTAAGGCAGTTATAACGCCTTTAGATTCATATTCAGGACTAATTCCAATTAGACCTAAATCTAAAACCTTAGGGTGTTTCTTTGTCTTAATAAATCTAATTAAGAAAGGTAAAGTGATTCTACCTTTAGATTTTCTAACTACGTCACTAATTGAAGGGAAAAGGAGGGCAAAACCCACAACCTTATCTTCTTTATCCATAATTAAAGCTACATCTTTTGGTCTTAAGATCATCTTAAAATCTTTAACTAGTGACGAAACAATTTCATCATTAAGTGGCATTGTGCCATATAATCTTGAATAAGTCTTATCGATCATCTCAAATAAAGGTTTTGCGTAATTTTTAATTAATCTATTAACGCTTGTTTCTTGAACGATACGAAGTCCGTATTTATCAAGCATCTTATTACTAACTCTTAAAAGCTTATCGCTACTTTCTTTAGGAGCGCGTAAAGTGCACTCAACCCAGTCTACATCTTTACTAAAGCCATAATCTTCAATAAGTTTTTGATAATATGGGTAGTTGTATTGCTCTTCAAATGTTTGAAGTTCTTCAAAACCTTCAATAAGTAGCCCTTCACGCTCTAAATCAGAATATCCTAAAGGACCAACAACTTCATTCATTCCTTTTTCTTTTGCCCATGAAGTAAAAGCATCAAATAAAGCTTTAGATACTTCCGCGTCATCAATAGCATCAAATCTAGTGAATCTAGCTCTTTTTTGATCCCATTTCAAATTAGCTTCAGTTTGAATGATTCCTTGAATACGACCGACGATTTTACCATCACGATAAGCATTGAAGAAAGCAACTTCACAAACCTTATTATAAGGAAGTGAGCTTTTAAAAATAGCCTTTTCTCCGCTTCTTAAATATGGAACAAAATATTCATTTCCTTCATATAATTTAATAGGAAAATCGATAAATTCTCTTTGTTCTTTTTTTGTTTCTACTTTTTTTACTATAACCATTTTAATTCCTCTAATAAAAAAACTATTAGTATTATACAACAAATTTCGTAAAATTACCTTTTAAAAACTTATTAAAACAATATAAAAATTTATATTTTTAGCTAAATCTATAAAGAAAATAAAAAAATGCGAACCCCAAAAGATTCGCATATTTTTCGAGTTTCTTTGTACACCAAATTATCTCTTTGAGAATTGAGGTGAACGACGAGCTTTTTTAAGACCATATTTCTTACGTTCTTTAGCACGTGAGTCACGTGTTAACATACCAGCTTTTTTAAGAACAGGTCTGAAGTCAGCATTAACTTCTAGTAGTGCTCTACTAATACCATGACGGATTGCACCAGCTTGTCCAGTGATTCCTCCACCACAAACATTTACGATTACATCGTAACTTGTTACAGTGTTAGTCATTTCAAGTGGTTGTAAAACGTCAAGACGAACTGCAGCTGAAGGAATATATTCAGCAAATTCACGATCATTGATAGTAATCTTACCAGTTCCAGGAACTAAACGTACTCTAGCTGTTGAGCTCTTACGTCTACCTGTACCATAATATTGTACTTGTGCCATATTTTTCCTCCTAGCCTCTCAATGTATAAACTTCAGGTTTTTGGGCTTGATGTGGATGTTCAGGTCCTGCATAAACATAAAGTTTTCTATACATGTCATCACCTAATTTGTTCTTAGGAAGCATACCTCTGATAGATTTTTCAAGAACTTTTTGAGGTTGTAATTCTAACATTCTCTTAGCTGTTCTTTGTTTTAATCCACCAGGATATCCTGAATGACGATAATATAATTTTTCATCTAATTTACTACCAGTTAAAGCTACCTTTTCAGCATTAACGATAATAACATAATCACCACAGTCAACATGTGGAGTCCAAATAGGTTTTAATTTACCTTTAAGTAGACTAGCTACTTCTGTAGATAAACGACCTAAAACTAAATCTGTTGCATCGACAACGTACCATTTACGTTCGATTGTTTGGGCGTTAGCCATATAAGTTTTTTGCATTTTTTTCTCCTGTTATTTATTTATTAATAAATTTATCAAATACGTGGGATATTTGATACAGCAGGGCTTAATATTTATTGTGGGATCAATAAAAATGTACCTTGTATATTATATTATATTTAGGCTAATTTGTCAATTGATTTTTAACTTTTTTTAGTTGAAGCAAAAAATGGTCTAAATAATTAGACCATTTAATTCAATTAATTATATCTTTTTCTTAAAACAAATGCCAATCCTAAGATACTGATGATATACCAAACAGATTGAATTGCAGCGCTTCCGCAGCCTTTCTTTGTAGGAGCTGGGCTGATTGGTTCAGGTGTATCTGGAGTATCAGGAGTAGTTGGCTCATCTGGAGTATCAGGGGTATCTGGTGTAGTAGGCTCATCAACATTTCCTGGTTCTATTACATCTGGTTCCTCTATTTCTTCTATTTTAGCATTAACTACTAAATCTTTAGTAACATTACTAAAGTCAGTGTCCCATCCCACAAATCTAAATCCTTCTTGAGGAGTAAAGTCAGGAGCCGTTGCACTCTTTCCTTCTTCAACAGTTTCACTCTTTATTGTTTTACCAAATGGATCAACAAAGGTAACAGTATATGTCTTAACTAAAGGATAACTAATTTCTTCAGATGAATAAACGATATCTCCATCAATATCTTTTACAACTAGTTGCAATTTATGTCTAGCTCCGTCATCTGCTGGCAAAGCCACTTTCTTTGTACCAGCTGCAACTTTCTTGTAAAGCTCACCATCCATCAATACTTCAATCGAACTAATTCTTGTTTCATTTACTTCTTCATTCCATTCGATGTAGTCTTTTTCACTACCTTTAGTAATTCTTGGATTAGAGATACTTCCCCATTTATAGTTATTATCAACTTCAATTGACAGTTCTTTTTCAGTAGAATCAAAATATCTTAAAAGGATTCCAATATTAAGTTTTCCTTTTTCAACGCCACCTAAAACATAGTTAGAAGCACCATCTTGGAAAACACCATCGTAATAAACTGTGCCAGTATCTTTATTATATACTTTCATGCTTCTTAAAACGTTGTATGCTTCATTACTAAATAATACTTTAGGAGTAGATAAACTCTTTTGATTTACTTGAATAGCAAATGATTCTTCAAATTGAGCTTTATCAAAGCCTTCTAAATCTTTATATGCTCTTTCACTTGGTCCACGCTTTGGTAGGACTCTAGATGTATCTAGAATTCTCATATCGCTTTCAGATTCAGTTTTAGCATCATATCCAATTAATCTAATGCTAATTCCGTCTTGAGTAACTTTAACTAAACTTGCACCAATAGCAGAAACTCCACTCCAAGAAGCTACAATTTGGTCAGTGTGGCTTGTTGGGGCTTTGTATTCAACACCTCTATCACCATCACTACTAGGAGCAACCATGTAAACTGTTCCTTTTGATTGATCAGTAGATACTTGGTCTTTATAAAGAGGTAGAGATCTCATATAAACATGGCTATTACCTGTAAACATGATATCAACGCCATATTTATCGCATATTTCATGCCAACGAGTATAACCAGCGCTATTATATCCACCAGCTGTAGAGAATGCTTGGTAGTGTTGGAACAAGAAGATATATTGAGCAGTGTTATTTTGTAGAACTTCTTCTACCCAATCTTGTTGTGCTTTAACAAATTCATCTTTTGTCATATCAAGATACAAAGCACTTTCAGTTTCAGTGTTAACACAAATAAATAGAGCATCTCCATAATAGAAATAATAGCATACATTTTCTTGCCCACTAAATCCGTTCTTTGGATTATTGAAACATGCATCGAAGAATCCGTATGATGCACCAGTTGAATAATATGTATCAACTCTAGTCATCCAGTCATGGTTACCTAAAGTAGAGCAAAACATATAATTCTTATACCAACTAGCGCCACTAACTTGGTTCCACCATTGATAAGTTCCACCGTGCGCAACAATATCACCAGTAGAGAACATAAAATCAACATTGTTATTTGCTAAATCTAGTGCCGCATCAATTGCTTTTGTGGCATTAGCAAGACGTCCTCCACCACTATAAGCGTGGAAGTCACTAGTCCAAATAAAAGTGAATTCTTGATCACCAGTCTTAAAATATCTAACGTCACTCTCTTCAGTTCCATCAGTTATTTTATACATGTATTTTGTTCCAGGCTCTAATCCTTCAAGCGTTGCCTCATTTTTCATAAATTCATAAGGCACTTTTAATGAATCGCTAGTTGTGCCATAACAAGCATTTTTACCAGCAAAAGCAGTATTTAGTGTAGCTTCACCATCAACTCTTCTAGCATTAGACCAACTAGCATCTTCTTTTTCTGTGTATAAAACATAAGATCCAGTGACACCTTTTTCAGTGTGCCAAACAATGTTCATGCTAGTATTACAATCTTCAGCAGGATTTGCTCCAATTGTAAAAAACTTAGCACTTTCTGCATGTAGGCTAATAGGCAAAAGCGCTATTAAAGCCACTAAGAGAATCAACAAACAACAAATCTTCTTTTTCACTTCTTTGTCCTCCTAAATTATGCAACAGCGTTTTGATTGAAAAATCCATCAATACTTTTTACTTCAATAACGGCTATAAAGCAACCAGGGTCAACTCTACGTGCTAAAGTCTTATATTCTCTAACCTCATATGAAGAAACGATTGTTTCTAAAACATATTTTGGAGTATTACTATAAGCCCCAACAGCTTGATAAATTGTTAACCCGTGATTAAATCTCTTTAATATTTCTTCTTTTAATCTTCCTTTTTCCTCAGTAACAATTGTTACACGCATATATTTATAAACAGTAAATACTTTACCTAAAATAGTTACACTCATTATTAGGTAAATGATTGTATAAACGGCTGCTTCTAGTCCGTTTAAAAGTCCACCTAAAGCAATGATAACAAAGTTAATATAGAATGAGATACTAACAAATGAAGATTTTGTTTTAAAAGCATACGCTTGACTGATGATATCAGTTCCACCAGTAGAGCCACCAACTCTTAAACCAATACCTTGAGCAAATCCCATAATTAATCCAGCTAAAATTGCTAAAGTGATTTTACTTTCACTAAAGATTGCGAAAGGTGAAAAACCTTGATTATAAAAATATGTGAAAGGAATAGTAAATAAAGTTTGAAGTAAAATTGAAAATAGAGTTAATATCGCAAATTTTCTACTTACTTTCTTCCATCCTAAGATAAATAGTGGAATATTAATAAGTGTAATAAAGGCACTTAACACATAAGATAAATCCCAACCAGTGAGACGTTCTAAAACTCTCATGATTAATTGGGCTAAACCAGTTACTCCACCACCATAAAAGCAGGCCATGTTAAGAATATAAACAATTCCAAAACAATAAATACCTGTTCCAATAAAAACACCAACAAATGAAGTGATATCGTGCTTAGTAAATCTAAACTTTTCTCTTTCCATCTTTAGCTTACCTTACTACCTGATGGAAGCTTAACTTCTATCACTTCTAATTTATCATCAGTTGATGCAGCTAAAATCATGCCTTCAGATTTTTCTCCACGTAGCATTGCGCTCTTTAGGTTCGCTACAACAACTACATGTTTACCAACCATCTCGCTTGGTTCATAGAATTTAGAAATACCAGAAACAACTTGACGAACGCTATTACCAATTTTGATCTTTAAAACAAGTAATTTATCGCTCTTTTCTAGTTTTCTAGCTTCTAATACTTCACCAACTCTTAAATCAAGTTTTGCAAAGTCTTCAATAGTTATTTCATCTTTGAATACTTCTTTTACCTCACTCGCTTCTTTTGCGGCATCTAACGCTTTAAGCTCTGCTTCGATATCAAGGCGCTTAAATAAGGCATCGCATTTTTCAACAACTTTATTAGATTCGATTTTTCCGTATCCTAATAAACTAAAGTCGATATTAGTATTTAAGTATGTAGCAATCTTAGATGAAGCATCAGGCATAACTGGATTAATCATCATAGCCACATTTCTAATAACTTCATATAAATGATACATTACAGAATTAAGCGCATCACGCTTTTCAGGATCTTTTGCTAGAACCCAAGGTTCAGTTTCATCGATATATTTATTAGCTCTACCGATTAATTCCCAAACACTAATAATACCATTTTGGAATCTAAATGCTGAGAATGCCTCATGATATTTATTGATTGTTTCTTCAGTTAAGTCTTCTAATTCTTTATCAAAAGAAAAATAATCTTTAGTAGGTTTTTTAACTTCACCTAAGAAATATTTATTAATCATCGAAATAGTTCTACTTACTAAATTACCTAAATCATTAGCTAAATTAGTATTGAATTTCTCAAAGAATCTATCATAAGTAAATAAGGCATCATTTCCAAGTGGCATTTGACTAATTAGGTAATATCTTAGAGCGTCTAGTCCATATTTACTAGCTACATCCATTGGATAAACCATATTGCCTCTAGACTTACTCATCTTTCCATCTTTCATTAGATACCAGCCATGAACGTAAAGCTTGAAATTAATTGGAACATCTAGTGCCATTAACATAATAGGCCAGTAGATAGCATGGAAACGTAAGATATCTTTACCAATTACATGAACTACCTCATCGCCATTAACCCAATATTTTTGATATTTAGCGTCATCCTCTGAATCATATCCTAAAGCAGTGATGTAGTTAGACAAGGCATCAATCCAAACATAGATTACATGTTTAGGGTTAGAAGGTACTTGGATACCCCAAGTAAATGAAGTTCTACTAACACAAAGATCCTCTAAGCCTGACTTAATAAAGGAAACAACTTCGTTCTTTCTTGATTCTGGTTGAATAAAATCAGGATGAGTTTCAATAAAGTCAAGTAAACGATCACTATATTTCTTTAAATTAAGGAAATAAGCTTCTTCTTTTACTTTTCTAGTTGGTTTCCCACAATCAGGGCAAGTCCCACCTTCACCAAGTTGCGTCTTAGTGAAATAAGCTTCACATGATACACAATAATCGCCTTCGTAACTTCCAAGATAGATGTCACCATTAGCTAACATCTTTTCAAATATTCTTTGAACCTTTTCTGAATGACGCTTTTCACTTGTTCTAATGAAATCATCATTAGTTATATTTAAATTCTTCCATAAAGCTTTTGTTTCACCAGCCACTTTATCAACTAGCTCTTGAGGTGTAATTCCTTGCTTTTTAGCAGCTTCCTCAATCTTAAGTCCATGTTCATCCATTCCTGTTAGATAGAATGTGTCAACGCCTTTTAGACGGTTGTATCTAGCAAAACAATCGCAAACGATTGTTGAATAGGAATTACCGATGTGAACATTGCCACTAGCATAATAAATTGGCGTTGTTACATAGCATGTTTTTTTATTCTCACTCAATTTAATCACTATCCTTTTTACCAAAGCATCTTGAATACTTTGTATTTTTCTAATACTGGTGTTACATCATCACCATTAACGGCATCTTCGATTGGCATTGTAACTATTTCACTGCCTTGTTGAGCAACACAAACACCAGTTAAATCATCATCAACTAAAGCACTAATTGCTTTAACACCCATTTCACTTGCTAAAACACGGTCTTTAGCAGTTGGGTTTCCACCTCTTTGGATATATCCTAAAACGGTAGTTCTTGCTCCAAATGGAGTCTTTTCTGAAATTGTATTAGCAAGTTCATTAACATCAACCATATGTTCAGCCACAATTATAATCGCATGGTTTTTGCTCTTTGCGGCTTTATTGACATTATCTAAAATCTCTTGTAAATCAAAACCAGTTTCTTTACAAATGACGCACTCAGCTCCAACTGCTATTGCAGTCCACATTGCAAGGTCACCACAGTCACGCCCCATTACTTCAACAATTGAGCATCTACGATGACTACTTGATGTATCACGTAATTTATCGACAGCTTCAACGGCTGTATTTAAGGCAGTATCAAAACCAATTGTAAAATCAGTTCCACTGATATCGTTATCGATTGTTCCTGGAATTGCTACTGTTGGAATACCCATTTTAGATAGAGCTAAGGCTCCACAGTATGTTCCATTTCCACCAATACAAACTAAAGCATCGATTCCATACATCTTGATGTTTTCGATTGCTTTCTTTCTTACTTCTTCTTGTACAAATTCAGGAAGACGGCCAGTACCTAAGAATGTACCACCACGTCCCATCTTTTCAGAAACACTCTTACGATATAATCTTTCAATGTTAGCTCCTTCATACATGCCTTTAAAGCCATCATGGATACCATAAATCTCATATCCTCTAGCTATAGCACACCTTACAACGCTTCTAACAGCAGCGTTCATTCCGGGCGCATCGCCACCACTTGTTAAAACACCTATTCTTTTAATCATATATCTTTCCTCTTTTTTACCAAATTATTATACCAAAAATTGCTCATTTTTTCAATTGCTATTTAGGTATCTTAAGCACTTAATAATTTTAGATAATCAATAACAAATTGAATGTTATCATTTCTTAAATCCACTGTTCCTTGAGCAAGATAAACTTGATTATGATGCAAAATATCTTTATATTTCTCATAATTTGCACTAAACAAAACACCATCAATCTCTCCACTCTCATCGGTTAGTTCTAAAAATGCCATCTTTTTCTTTAATTTAGTTTCTATCTCTTTAATACTTGTTAAAGTAAATAATAGATTATATTTCTTACCTTCTTTTAAGTTTCCAATATCAGTAACATGGTATTTCTCTTTTAAAGGTAAGTAACGTCTAAATATATCATATTTAATGTTAAAGCCTAAAGCGTCTTTTTCGTTTTTGCTTATTTCTTCAAAAGAATACTCTTCATCGCTGTAGTTTCTCTCAACTAATTTATCTTTAATCATATTGCCATATTGTGATATAGCAATAGAGTTATCATATTCTAAGACCATTTGTTTTCTTGGAATCTTAAACAAATCTAAAGCACCAGCGTTAATTAAATTTATAACAACATTCTTACTAAATATCGATTTAGTTCGAGATACAAAGTCATCAAATGATTTATATTCGCCATTAGCGTTCCTTTCAGCAAGGAAACTATCGCAGCTAATCTTACCTACTTCTTTTATTCCTAGAAGTGAATAATAAATGCCTTCTTCTCTATTAATAAATCTATCAGTAGAAACATTGATATTAGGTAAAAAGACCTTAACATTTCGCCTTAAGCAACCACTAATATAATATTTTAATGATTGACTTTTTCCTAGAGCATTACCCATCATCTCACTCATAAATTCTTTAAAGAAGTAAGTTTTAAGGTATGCCATCTGATAAGCTACTACACTGTAAACTACCGCGTGACTTCTATTAAAGCCGTAGTTAGCAAATTTGACGATGTAATCGTATATCTTATTAGCATCTTTCACAGTTCTACCACACTTAAGGGCTCTATCTATGAAATTACGTCTTTCAGAAACAATCAAAGATTCCTTCTTCTTAGATACTGCTCTACGTAAAACATCAGCTTCACCCAAAGTGTACCCCGCAAAAATTCTCGCTATCATGATGATTTGTTCTTGATAAACGATTATTCCATAAGTTGGTTTTAATACATCAACTAGTGAAGGGTGTAAATATGATATCTCTTCCCTACCAAATTTACGGTTAATGTATGAAGTTATCATATCCATTGGACCAGGACGGTACAAAGCAATACAAGCGATGATGTCTTCAAAACTAGAAGTTTTAAGGCGCATCAAAGTTTGTCTCATACCATCACTTTCAAGTTGGAAAACACCATCAGTATCACCACTTGCAATTAGTTTAAAGACATTTTTATCATTATAGTCGATATCTTTAATCGAAAATTCTTTTGTCTTATTAACTTCTTTAATGACATTATCGATTGTTGTTAAGTTTCTTATACCTAAAAAGTCGAACTTAACAAGCCCTAAAAACTCCAAGTCATCAGCACCATATTGAGTTTCATATAACCCATTCATCCCATCCATTAAAGGAATATAATAATTTAACTCCTTATCAGCCATAACGATACCAGAAGCATGAACAGATGTATGCCTTGGAAGTCCTTCAATCTTAGTAACAATATTAACAAGCCTATTAACTACTTCATATTGAAGAGCCATTTGTTTTAATATTGGCCTATTTTCTAAAGATTCCTTAAAGCTTTCTTTTTGAGAAGTCTGCTTTAAAATCTCTTTTAAAAGATTATCATCTATCTTTAATACTCTAGCAGTGTCTCTAACAGCACTTTTAGCGCCATACGTATCAAAGGTGCAAATGTGAGCAACTCTATCCCTACCGTAGCGTTCCCCCATGTATTTAATAACTTCATCACGCTTACAATCAGGGAAATCAACATCGATATCAGGCATTGATGTTCTTTCAGGATTTAAGAATCTTTCAAACATCAAATCATATTCAATAGGATCTACTTCGGTAATACCTAAAGAATATGCCACAAGTGAGCCACCACTACTACCTCTACCAGGGCCAACCAAAATCTGATTTTGTTTTGCATATTTCACATAATCATAAACAATCAAGAAGTATTCCACAAAATTCATTTTAGTGATAACACCAAGTTCATAAAGTAGTCTCTCTTTATAAACTTCGATTTTTCCTTTACTTACTTCTTTTCCTTTTAATCTCTTATTAAGCCCAACTTTGCTTAATTCATAAAGGTATTCCTTTTTATCACTAATATCACTATTAAATTTTGGTGTTTTAAACCCATCAAACTTTATTTCAACATCGCAAGCTCTTGCAATACTAATTGAAGAATCAACTACTTCACTTAAATTTTGGTATAAACTATTTTTTTCTAAATTAGGCAAAAGCTTTAAATTCATATCCATTTCACTGTAATTATAAGCTTCAGCCCCTTGGCTTATACTATTTAGAGTGATAAATGCATCAAAATAATCTTCACTTATATAACTACACTTACTTACTTCACACGTTTTTATTCCATTATTCTTTAATAATTCAAATAAAGATAGAGCATTACTTTTTGCTTCATATGTATGAAGATTAATTCCAAAATAAGTTTCCTTAAATACTTCTTGTATTTCTTTTATCCTACCTATAAATTCATCATTATTAAATGAATAATAACCATAAATGTTATTTTCAAGTGAAGGAATAATCGCAATAACATCTTCGCTATAATCTTTTAATTCATCTAGTTTCTTTATTTCTTTGGTTTTTAGGGAAGAGATTGTTGAAAGGTGCATTAGATTAATATAGCCCTTATTGCTTTTAGCAAAAAATAGTATATTAATATCGCCCTTAATAAAATGGAGGCCAATAATTGGTTTAATATTATTTGCCTTGCATTTATTGTAAAACTTTATTGCGCCGTGCATATTGTTGATATCACAAATACCTAAAGCATCGTATCCTAGTTCTATCGCTTTACTAATAAGTAGATCAATACTATTAGGAGAGTGCAATAAAGAATATTCAGTTTCTGTGTACAAATTTACTAACATAGTGACCTCTTTTTATTAAATAAATTATATCATAATAGCGCCCTATAAAAAAGTGCTAAAGATTATTTTCTTTAGCACATCTTCTATTTTTTCTTAATTATCATCTTAATACTAACAGGAACAACTAGCCCAAAAACAAAAGCAATAATGATGAAAAAGATATATTTTAAAAGCGAATCCCTTTCGTTTTTAAAAATCACTTGGTTATTAACTAAAACTTCTTTTAGTTCATTACTTGAAAAGTCATCATCAAACTCAATCACAAAGCGGTTTAAGCTTCCTTCATAGCTTAAGACCCTGATTTTGCCTAAGTTTAGTTGACCTTTCCCTTCAACATTTAATGTGGTGATTAGCGTTCTTTCAAGGTATTCTCCTCCATAATCATTAACTAAATAATAGCTAACAGTGTAACTAGCTCCATCACTAAAATTATCAATTAGGATATCAGATGAAGATGCAGGGAATTTGTAGACTTCTTCTTCGCCATTTCTATCATCTTTTTTGATAACTTCAAAGAATCTCGCACTCTTATATAAATCAACACAGTCAACTACAAGCGACATCTCTTTAAAATCACTTATTCTTAGTTCAATCTTTGGCTTTTTAACATTAACTATAAAACGTTCATACAGCACCATGTTATAACTTCCACTATTATCATGATAAACTATCTTATCGATAACTACTTCCATTTGACCAACTTCGTTTGCTTTTCCATAAGGGATAAATAATAACTTTTTATCTTTATCATAAGTAGCGCTTATTAGCTCTCCATTAACTAAAACTCCATCAATGATATAACTATCATCTAAGCTTAGATTAAGCTTCAAATTGATATTTTCACCTAAATTGACGATGACATCACTAGATCTTACTAGTTGGTCACTAAATTCAATTTGTTTAGAGCTAACACTAAATTTAATCTCTACTTCTTTATCTACTCCTTTTAAAACTAGCGTATGGTCCCCTTGATCTAAAAGCTGATAATTACTTAATATTTGGTTACCATCTAAATACCCTTTACCGGTAAATGATAGATGGTAGCCAGTAGGATAGACGCCGCCACTAACTAAATTACATTCGAAAGGGACTTCATATTTAGTATTGATGTTAAAGTTGATCTTGCCTTTAGTCTCATATTCTAATTTGTAATTATAAGTCCCAAAGACTTGACGGTCAAGGAATGGAGAAACATGTTCTTCAAGCACTTCTATTTCCCCAAACAAAGTATCAACTTTTTTATCATCATTATATTTATATTTAATAATATTATTACTTAATATTACTAAATCAAGTCGGTAATTCTTTTCACCTACTCCTTTAATGTATTCACTTAATACTTTAGCGCTACTTAGGTTAAAGTTATGTTCTATTTTTGTCTTTATATTAGTTTCTAAATCAATCACATAATAATTATTTTGAAATAAGAAAAAGATAATTTTGTTTGTAGATATTGTAGCAAGGAGGGGGCTAGAAAAAGAATAACAACCAGTTACATTTAGATTATTATCAATTAAATAGTAACAACTACCTAAAACTAAATAGATAGTATCATTGTCACAGAAAAACCCTTTAACTTCCTCTTTAGAGTCTAGTATTATGTATTTTTCAATTCTTCTAGTATCAGATAGTTTAACTAATAAGATATTATTAATATCTCCACCATTTCCAAAGTCGCCTTCACCAAGTTTATCTTTCACCCCAACTACAAAAAAAGCACTTGACGTTCTAACGATATCAGTGAAGCCTTCGTTTGTAGCACCACCATAATAACTAGTTACAGCCGTTTTATTCTTTAAATCAAAGGAAATGAAGAAAGCATCATTTTGAAACAAGTTTCTTATCCCATACGTTTCTTCATTTTCTTCACCACTCGTCCCAACAATATCTAAGTAATCTCCACTCATTCTAGAATTAAAACTTATAGTTCCATTTCTAATTAGAACGTGCTCTTCTTTCTTAATTAACCCTAAGTCAAAGTAGACAAGTGATAATTCTTTATTATCATTAATTACTAATACGATATTCTTATCGTATTTATAAATTGCTACACTTGTTGCTTCCCCTAGATTTATTCTTTTATCATCGTTAGTAAGATAGAAATTGTTACCTTCCTTAATGATGCAATAATCATCCACTTCATCAATAATCTCACTTAACTGTTCTTCTTCGCTAACTAAAGTATAATCATCTCCGTTTATTTCAATATCGTTTATTTTAATAGGAATAAAACTCATTAGAGCTAATAGTAATAATTTCATCATCTTTTCTTAGCTCCTTTTTTTATTCTTATTAAGAAATAACCAATAATTAAGCCCATAACTCCCGCTAAGCCTAAATAAACATAATTATAGTTCTTTTCAATAACAACCAAAGACTCGCTAGTGCTTACTTTTTGTTCTTTATCATAATAAGTTTCTATGATTTTACCTACTTCAATTGTAGAAGCAGATGAATCAATCACCTTTACTTCATCTAAATCAATTGTAAGTTTCCCTACAGTAAAATAAATCGATTCTTTTTTACCATCAAGTGACACAAGTTCAAGTAAATACTGACCAGCATCATTCACTTGATAGCCACTTTCAATTTCTACTCCGTTTAAATATCCTTTAGCATTAAATGATAAATTAATACCTTTATCGTATGTTGAAAAAGGGACGATGTTAGTTTTCAGTTCTACTTCTATTTCTTTAGAAAACCTCACTTTTATGTCACCAAGTTCAGCTTCGTAATATTCTTTTTTCTTGCCAAAGAAGTCGTTTGTATCTTCCCCTTCTTTTGTAATACGTGCCTTTTTACCATTTATTAAAACAAAGTCACCTTTTTTAATAACATCAAAACTAGTGTATATTTCATAAGTTGTGTTTTTTAATATCACTAGAAAGACATTATTATTAAACCTAAAGCCCTTTATAACATCATCTATTCTATGGATATATTCATTATTTGATATTTCATCAAATTCAGAATTAAAGATGATTCTTCTTTCATATAATTTGTTATTATATTTTGAAGTTAAAGATAATATAAAATCATCCCCATTTACTTCAACATTAAAATCATTAATATTACTTGGTAAGTGATAATCGGTATAGATATCCATATTAAGGTAATCTAGGTTTTTGGTATATGAAACTAGCCCCACTTGATGGCTTCTTTCAATTTCCATAAAACAAACATGCTCTTGATAGATGAACATCTTACTAGTTTTTACAACTTCACTGCCATACAAAGAGACGTATTCTGGACTATCGCAATAATGATCCATCTTAAGAAGCGCTAAAAACTTAGTTCTACTGCCATCATAAAAATAACCTAGCCCATTAACTGTGGTAAGGATAAAGATAGATTCCCCATCACTAACCGCATCATGGAAATCCATCGAATCATTACCAAATGATACTACATAATTATCGCTAAAATCATCTTTATCGATTCTACCAACGACTAAGGCTTTGGTGCCAACGTTCACGCAGCCCTCAAAGGTTGATGCATAAGTAGAACCTATAAACATGTATTCGTTTTTAAGTTCTAATATTTTATATCCATAAGAGTCTTTATCAGAATAGAACTTAACATGCTTTTTAATTCTACCATCAAATGAAACTTCAAAGATAGCAATAACGCAAACATCATTTTCTTCATAATTACCTATAGCTATTATTCCTTCATCATTTACAATTAAATCATTAAAAATACCACGCCCGTAGCTAGAAAAATTAAGCTCAAAAGCTAACTCATTATTCTTATAATAAGCTAGATACGGGTAATACATTAACCCACTTCCACTAATCCTTCCACATAAACAAAAGTCATCAATTCCTAAAATAAAAGAATCTTTAATCTCAATGTTATTGATATTAGTAACTTCTGTGTGTTTTTCCTCATAAGAATAGCCATTATCTAGCTCTTCTTCAGTTACTAAAATATCACCATCACCCTCAGTTGATAAAGTCAAAGCCTTAGATTTAACTGAAGAAACCATTAACAAGATAGTTAAAATTAATACTTTAATAATATTTTTCATATCATATTATCCTCCTCACCTATATATTAGATAGATAATATGATTTTTTATTTTTTTAAAATAAAAAAATCTAGTAAAAGAAATCTTTTACTAGATATTATATCTTATTTAACTAAATCGTAAGTATCACGAGCAATCATTAATTCTTCTTCAGTTGGAATTAAATATGCTTTTACTTTACTGTCAGGAGTAGAAATTAGAGCTACTTCGCCTCTAACTTTATCATTTACTTCATCGTTACATTTAACGCCTAGAACACTTACTCTCTTTAGAACTTCTCTACGTAAGCGGCTTGAGTTTTCACCAATTCCTGCTGTAAATACGATGGCATCAACTCCACCCATATGAACATAATAGCTACCGATGAAGTCAGCTATTCTCTTGTATTGGATTTCTAAAGCTAAGCGGCATAGAGGGTTAGTTTCTACTTCAGCTTCAATGGCTCTAGAGTCATGGCTTACTTTACTAACTCCTAAGTATCCTGATTCGTGATTTAGAATTCTTAATAATTCTTTAACTGTATATTTTTCAGGATCGATACTATTCATATATTCTAATACAGCTGGGTCAATGTTACCACTTCTTGTTCCCATTGGAATACCTTCAAGTGGAGTAAGTCCCATTGATGTATCGATACATTTACCGCCCATAACAGCACTAATTGATGCACCATTACCGATATGGCAAGTGATTAACTTCAAATCTTTAATATCTTTACCCATAACTTCAGCGCACTTTTGAGCAACATATTTATGACTAGTTCCATGAGCACCATATTTTCTTACATCGTATTTTTCATACCAATCGTAAGGTAAAGCGTACATGTAAGTATCAGGAGCCATAGTTTGGTGGAATGCTGTATCAAATACCACAACATTCACTAAGTTCTTATTAACTTCTTGGAAAGCATGGATTCCATCTAAATGAGCACGGTTGTGTAGTGGTGCTAAGATACATAGATCTTCGATTTTCTTTAGTACGTCAGGAGTAGCAACTTCTGCTTTATCAAAATATTTACCACCTTGCACGATTCTATGACCAACACCATCAATTTCATCGTATGAAGCGATGATCTTGTTTTCTAGTAAATAGTTAAGTAAAATCTTAACAGCTTCAGTATGTGATCTAATAGGAGCTTTACAGAAGAAATCACCGATTTTATATTGTGATGAGAAATTCTCTTCGGTATTGTTCTTACTTATACTTTCAAAAAGTCCTTTAATAATCAACTTTTCACTAGGCATTTCAAAAAGCCTAAACTTTAGTGAACTACTTCCACAGTTAACAACCATAATTTTTTTCATATTAATTTCCTCCATTATATTTCATTAACTAACTTTTCTAATCTAATAAATACATCTTTCAAATAATTTGAATCAAAATTATCAATATTAAGGATAGCAATCTTATAATCACTTAATATCTCTTTTTTACCAATAATAATGCTCTTACCAGGGTGACCTTCTTGAACAATCGAATGAGGTAGAGTAATTAGGGCCATCAAAGTTGCTTCTTTTGTTAAAGCAGTGTGAAAAACATCACCTTTAGGCTTTTCAAAGAAGTCATTATCAACTACATACATAAAATAGCCTTTATCTTTAATGTTTTCAAGTCTCTTCAAAATAACTAAATATGGGAAATAAGTAATCCCTAAATCACTTAAGTCATTTTTAGTTTCATATTCTTTTGATTCTAAATCCCCAATAACAATATCTACTTGATCTAAAACCGAATTAAGAGCATCTTGGAAATAAATCTTTATTTCGTTTGTTTGCATATTAGAATTAATCTCGCTTAATTTAACTAAATTGAGATTGTTTTCAATTCCAATTAATTCAACTTCCCCACTTAAATTATTCTTGATTGCTTGAAGAAGATTACTAGTACCTAAAAGAGTATCTAATATTGATATCTTTTTCCCATCAAATTTATCTTTAATTATACAAGAAAAAAGATAACAAATGGTATCAGGTGTTAAGATATCTAGTGACATCTTAGCATGTTTAAACGCTTTAACAATCAAAAGCTCAAAGGCAAGCCTAATCTCTTCACAATTAAATTCTTTGTTATTTAAACCATAATAGATATCAACTAGCTTTTTATAACACTCCATGGTGATTTTACTATCATCTATTTTAAATACAATGTCATTACCAACCCTAATTAGAGCATCTAGATAATTGATTTTTAGCTCATCATACAAAAGCATGCAAGCATCATCAATGATATCATAGAACATATTGACATTATCCATATTAACTTTATCCATTAAAAGTCTATCTCCTTAATTTCTGCTTTTATATCTGTGTGATTACTAAATGTAATAACAGCATAGCTCGCTTTGCTTTTTCTTGGAATACTAACAGAACCTGGGTTAATGACTAATAAATCTCCCATCTTTTCTACTAGTGGGTGATGAACATGACCAAATACCGCAATATTAGCATTATAATTACTGGCTAAAGTCTTAAGGTGAGTTAGGTTAAACAAAAATCCCCCACCATGAGTTGTATAGATTGTTACGTCTCCTACATTATCAACTCTAAAACTATTAGTAACTAAATAATCCCAATTTCCTCTTACCGTTTTAAAAGGGAAAATGTCAGCTTCACACCTTTCTGAGTCCCCTGCATCTAAATAAAAATCAGCATCAGGGTTAAGTGCAGCAATCTTTTTTAGCACATTTACGTTACCATGAGCATCAGATGTAACAACTACTTTCATAAATTTCACCACTTTTTATATCTTATCATAAATAGTCATTCTTTTCAAGATTGATAATCTAATTTTAATAATGTATAATTAATTTAGTAGGTATTTTTATATGGAAGAAAAAACAAGAAATAAATGGGTATTAAAATTAATAGGAATTTACCAAGAGGCAACCAAAGATAAAAGAAAGTGGTGCAAATATAGCCCCACTTGTTCAAATTATGCTTTGGGATGTTACAAGAAATTCAACTTCCTAAAAGCTTCAATATTAACTTTTTGGCGAATCCTAAGGTGTAACCCTTTTTCTAAAGGAGGTTACGACCCCGTTCCTTTATCTAAAGCGGAAAAGCTTTCTAAAGAAGCTCTTGATACTAGCAAAGATTTCAGTAAAGAATGAAGTTACTTTTGTTTTAAAAGTAGCTTCTTTTTTTTCTAAACCTTCAATAACATTGATTGTTAGAGAAACTGCTTCTCCATCAATATCAAGTACTACTTGGTATTCACCTGGTTTATCTTTATTAAGCGTGTATTCGTCGTATGTTACTTTGTAACTACAATTAGTTTTAACTGTTCTACTTCGCTCTAATATTTCAACAAAATCCCCAACATTTAATACATTATTAGTTAAATCGATATTAATAACTTGAGTATTAAGATAAAAAGATGGAGCTATCGTGTCACTTACAGTAATGATGATCGCTTGGGTTGTGGAATTAGAGCTTGTATCAGTTACTTTTAATAAAACCCTCCAACTACCAATTCGTGCCGGTGCAAAAGAGTAATAGTCTTCTATAACTTGCACTTTATTAGTGATATCCCCATCAACATTATCGTTTACGTTGATGTTTGAAAGGATTGTGGCAATAGTGATAGGGTGGTTTTTATCGGTATTATAACTAAATGTTCCGGTAAATACTGGTGAAGCATCATCGATATATGTTACATTAATCGTAATCGTAAAATCAAAACGATTGTTTGAAGAGTCGGTGGCACTACATACAACTTTGTGAGTTCCTCTTACCCCTTCATTCCCTGTATACTGGTCGCTAGATACGACTATTTTATTAGTCATATTACCATCGTAATTATCCCTAATATCCGCTAAAACTAAAAAATGAGCCAAATCATATTGGTCAGTTGAATCAACATCATAAGTTAATGGTCCATTAGCATAAGGTTTATCGTAGTCTTTTACTTCAATATATAATCTAAAATCAGTTGAGTTACTACTTGAGTCCGTTGCTCTAAGCAAGATACTCCAAGTACCTACTTTCGTTTTATTACTAGTATAGGTATCTTCAATTACTGTAATAGAACTACTAATATCACCATCAACATCATCGATTGCCTTAACTCCAGCAATAATTGCACTTTTATCAACTGGAGTATTGACGTTAGTAACATAATATCCATTATATCCACTTAAGACGGGACTATAATCGATATTAGGTCCTTGGTATCTAATATCATCAAGAGTTAGATTCCTAATATTAACAGTATGATCAGCTAAGATATAATTTATCTCCACATTCCATAAATTCAAATCATTTCCCCAGTCTTCTTCAACATTAACACTGAATTTGATGTATTTAGCATTTTCAGGAGTGATAAAGTCGATATTGTTTGATTCTCCAGTAATCCCATATTCGATATTACCTAAAGATACTTTGTTACTATCAAACGCTTCAAATGTTCCCCCATTAAATTGACCATCTTGATAAGAATAAAAATACAAATGATAATGAACTTCTGGTTTAATTCTTATGTAATTGATTGTTTCAATAGTTCCTTGATTAATCTCTTCTCCTTCAGTATAGAAGAAATTCTCATTTTGCAAATAGTTTAAACCCAAAGGTAAAAACTCCCAATTAGCAGTTTCACCTGCTTTAAAACTAGTACCAACTATAAAGGCACTAGCAACTAAACAAATAATTAATAATAACCTTTTTTTCATAATTAAGTCCTTTCTTTTAAAAATTCCTTAATTAGATTCACACACCACCATTCTAGCATGACAAAAGGTAATAAGATAGAATAAAATATTTTTTTCAAAAGAAATAAAAAGGTAAAAGAAAAGCATCGAAATTCGATGCTTTTTATCAAAATTCGATACAATCAAGTACCATCATTATTACAAAACCGATGATGAAAGCCCAAACGCCATAGTGGTCATGGCCTTCACTTGTCATTTCAGGAATCATCTCTTCAACAACAACATAGATCATACATCCAGCTGCAAATGCTAATGCCCAAGGCATAATCCCTTGGATCTGCATAGCGAGAAACAAACCTGCTACTCCCGCAATTGGTTCAACAATTCCAGATAACATTCCAAAGAGGAAGGCTTTTTTATTTGATCCACTTTCTGCTCTAACAGGAAGTGATACAACTGCGCCTTCAGGTATATTTTGTATACCAATTCCAATTGCAAGGAGCAATGCTCCAATTAGAAGGGTATGGTTATTTGCTTGAGAGAGTGCTACACCAAACGCAATACCAACGGATAAACCTTCAGGAACATTGTGAATTGTTACTGCAAGAAACATTTTACTTGTTTTACTAAGTTTTTTAGATTATACTCCTTCTTCTTTACTTTCGCTAACATGAAGATGAGGAACAATCTTATCAATCCCCCACAAAAACAAAGCACCGAGCACTACCGCAATCCCCACAACCGCCCAATTAGGCATGTAAGTTATTTCTGATTCAAGTGCTGGCTTTATTAGAGAAAAGAACGAAGCAGATAGCATGACGCCTGAAGCAAATCCCGTAAAAATCTTAGTTAATTTTGGAGATATTTCTTTTTTTCTTATAAAGAAAACAAAGAGTGCTCCAATAGTAGTACATACAAATATTAAAGATATGCCAATTATCGAATATAAATATTCTTCCATAATTACCTCTCTTTCTCATCTATAAGACATCTATTTATTAATACATTCCTTTGCTTGTCTTATTATCTTTTCATAAACTGGTAACATTAATTTCTCTTTTACGTTATCTTTTAGTTCACCTACATTTATCCACTTAACGCCACTGTTTTCATCTTCTTTTATTTGTAATTCTTCATCTTCACTAGCAATAAAGACATAAGTTAAATTAAGGTGCAAATGGTTAGAAACATATTTACCATTTTTATAGTGGCTATAAACTGGTAATACCTCAAGGGAAATGATATTTTCGCTAACAGGAATTAGGTTTTTAACACCTGTTTCTTCTTCTACTTCCCTTTTGGCAACACAAAACAAATTTCTTTCATTATCAGCGTGACCACCAGTCCAGCTCCAAGACTTAAAGATGTTATGAAAAACCATTAAGACTTTTGTAAAGTCTTTGTTTAAGACAAAGCCACTAGCGCTTAAGTGGGCAAATAAAGTGTTTCTATCTAACAATTTATCACCATAGACTTTGCATAAATCTAAAATCATCTCTTTATCTTTTTCTTCTTGATCACACTTAGGAATATAATTTAACAATTCATCTAAATAATTATCCATATTATTTAACTCTCTTTATCCTTAAAGCATTTAATATAACTGTTAAGCTACTTAGCATCATAGCTAAAGATGCAATCATTGGATTAAAGAATATTCCAACAAATGACAAGGCACCTAAAGCAATAGCAATCATAATTGTATTATATAAAAATGCCCAAATGATGTTTTGTTTAATAATCTTAATAGTTTTTTTACTAATAGAAAGTAAAGTGCCAATTAGACCAATATTATCATTCATGATAATGACACTACTGCTATTGATAGCAATATCACTAGCTCCACTAATACTTAATCCAACATCGCTTTTAGCAAGGCTTATTGCATCATTTATTCCATCGCCTACCATAACTAGGGTTCCGTCATTTTTACTATTTTCAATAAACTCAGCTTTTTTAGTAGGGGTAGCGCCACTAACAATTTCATAAAAACTTATATCTTTAGCTACATCTAAACAACTTGACTCATTATCACCAGATAACATAATAGAATTGATGTTTTGTTCTTTTAAATTATTGATTAGTAGTGATGCACCACTTCTTACTTCATCGCTAAAAGTGATAGCAAGGACTAATAAATTATCGATACAAACAAAAATAGAAGCTTTTCCACTTGATAAAATTTCATCAATTTCATCCTTTTTGTCTTCAATTTCAACATTATTTTCCTCTAATAATGAGATGTTACCAGCCAATATTTTCCTACTATCTACTATTCCTTTTAGTCCTTTTCCGCTTATTTCTTCGTAGTCATCCATATCAAGCAATGCTAAATTTTTATTCTTTGCATCTTTTAAAATAGCTTTAGCAATAGGATGAATTGATTTAGCCTCGAGGGATGCAAGGTAGGTAAATGCTTCTTTTTCATTCAAATCAAAATAAGAGATATTTGATATTTCTAGTGCTCCAGTTGTGATAGTTCCTGTCTTATCAAAGACAACTGTTTTAGTGCTTGGTAGGACTTCAAAGATCGAATTATCTTTTACTAATATTCCTCTTTTAGCACATGTTCCACTAGCTACAACTAACCCAATTGGAGTAGCAAGGCCTAGAGCACAAGGACAAGCTATTACTAAAACAGTAACAAAAATGTTGATTGATTTATTAAAATCTTTTGTAAATATTAACCAAAGTGCAAAGCCAACGAGGGCAACACCCAAAACAAAATAAACAAAATATTTACTAAATGTATCAGCAACTCTAGCTATTTTAGTCTTTGAAGCGGTAGCAGCTACGACTGTTCTAACGATTTCACTGACAGTAGAATCTTTACCAATTCGCTCTGCCTTATATGTTATATCGCCACTTAAAACTACAGCACCAGCAATAACTTTATCTCCTTCTTTTTTCTCTTTAGGAAGGCTTTCTCCAGTTATTAGTGATTCATTAATTAGAGCAAATCCACTTACAACTTCTCCATCCACCGCAATACTTTCGCCACCACGAGCTATAAGTAATGCTCCTTTTTCTACTTCATCAATTGTAACTTTTTTTATCTTACCATCAACTATTAGGTTAGCATATGACGGAGTTAAAAGCATCAAATCAGAGATAGCAGATGTAGTTTGAGCTTTAGCTTTTTCTTCAATAAAACGACCTATTTTAATAAAGAATATTACCATAATAGATGAAGCAAAATATAAGGTATAAGCTCCTCCATTTAGGTTTTTAATAAAGCCATATATACTATATAGAAAACTACTAACAACGCTTAATAAAACCAAAGTATCCATCGATGGATTACCGATTAAGACGCTTTTTACGCCACTTGCCAAAATATCAAAACCTAAAATGATGCTAACTACACTAAAGATAAACATGATAGATGCATGGATTATCATGCCACCAACCATAATATCAAAGATTTCTAAAATGTGAAAAACTAAAGCGATAGTAAACAAAACACATAAGATGATTAATTCTATTTTCCTTCTTTTATTTATCTTATCGTCTCTTTTAAAATCATCAATACCTAAAGACGTAAATCCTGCTTTAGCAACAAATTTATCTAAATCATCTAGTGTTACTTTAGCCTCATCATATTCGATTGTGGCATTATTCATAATGAGGTTGACGGTTGCACCAATTATACCATCTTGCTTATTTAGGTATTTCTCTAACCCATTTGAGCAAGCGCTACAACTCATACCCCCTATTTTTAATATTACTTTTTTCATAATGACCTACTTCTTATTTTATTATTTTCTCTAAAAAACGTCTTACTCCATCATTATTACAATCGTATTCTGTAATATATTTTGCTTGTTTCTTTAAAGATTCACTACCATTAATCATAGCGCAACCAATACCAGCTACTTTTATCATTGATAAATCATTCATGTTATCGCCCATAGCAATAACATTATTCTTATCAAGTCCTAATAAATCACATAAATATAGTAAAGTTGAACCCTTATTAACACCCTTTTTAAAGATCTCAAAAGCTACAGCGTTATCAAATTCTCCCCAACTAAAGTATTCAACTTCGTCTTTCCACTTATCCATTGATTTTAAGAATTTTTCTAATCCTTCTTTTAAAATCACACAAGTGATTGTGATAGGGTCAGTATTAAGGATTTTATCGATTGCCCCTTCGTGTAAAACGATGTGTTCTCCTTCATGGAACATCCAACTAGGAATGACTCTTTTATCATTGAAATATTGATTGTTGAATTCAACAATATTTATTCCAACAATCTTCTCTTCATTTTCTTTATAAATATCTAGTACCGCATCCCTAGAAATAGAAAACAATATCTTTTTATTTACTTGATAGTTTTTATCAAACCAAGCAATTCCTGCTCCATCACTAAAAATAACTGGGCTTTTTAATCCTAGCCTCTTTAAAAACCTAATTGTTCCTTGGTAAGGTCTACCACTATTTAAGATAATCGTGTGACCATCATTAGTTAATTTCTTAAAATATTCGACAGTTTCATCGCTTATTTCTTTTTTATCATCAAGTAATGTACTATCTAAATCTAAACTAATTACATATTTTGTACTCATAATTTTCACCATATTTATATTATAAAGAAACACCATAATGTTGTCAAATGACATGCTTAAAGAAGGCAAAAAAAAAGACATAATCAACATTCGATTACATCCATAATAAATGGTACACCCTCGGGGGTTCGAACCCCGGACCCACTGATTAAGAGTCAGTTGCTCTGCCAGCTGAGCTAAGGGTGCACAAAACTACTATGATATTATACTATAAACCCTTCTTTTTTGCAAGATATTTTTTAAAAATATAAACAAAAACTGAAGTGTTTTTAAATCATAGTGATTTATTCACTTCAGCTTTATTTCTTTTATTCTCTATTATTTTAATAACTAAAACATAAATACCTAAACTAACAAAGAAAGTTCCAAAATTTTGTAATAGACTTACTACAAGGGGATAGAAACCTTTAAATGTCTTATATACTACTGTTAGTGGCCATGTTCCAAAATCTTTCGATATTAGCATTAGATTACTATCTAATATTAAATTAGTGATATAAGCTAAGATACATACACTAAATGTAATTATTAGGTAATGTGGAAGGTAACTCACTTTAGGCTGATACACCTTCTTTAAAACAATTAACACTCCTAAATAAATCAAAATAACATGATAGATTAGAGCATGAACTGTTAAAACATGCAAAAATGGATGAACCAAAAGACAAGTATTAGGACAGATAAAGTAGATTATTCCCCCTATTATTCCACCATGATATATAAATGCTAGCCCTGTATCTTTAATTCTACCTTTAAAGAATGTTGCAAGGAATGAAGCATAAATAAAGATAGAGCAAAAATACAAAGGAATCCAATCACTAAATGTTACGTCTTCCCTTAATGTTAAATTCCAAATTATCTTTAAGATTTCTAAAATAAAAGTCACAAAGAAACATATCTTTATTATTTTATCGATGTTTAAATCTTTCTTTTTTAATGAAAAGAATAATAACAAAAATAATAAAATAGCTGCTATAACAACAAATATAAGATGCTCTAAACCAAATAATCCAGGGATTTCCCCAATTCCTTCTTTAAAGAACTTCACTTGGAACCTCCTTTGGATTAATTAAGTTTTCAATTGTAGCTAAGATTACAATTAAAACAATCATGTAATTAATGAAATAATAACTAACATCGATCATTCCATATAACCCTGATGTAATGAATGCTACTAACACTAAGAATTTCTCTTTGTTAATCTTCTTAACTAAATAGAAATATTTTTCATAGAAATGGTAAAGTAAGGCAAGAACTCCTGAAACTCCCATTGTTAATACTGTATGAAGCAAAGTTGAGTGACCCCATTGATATTCTCCTACTCCTTCTTCTAATATATTATAGAAAGGAGAAAACATTCCGCTACCAAAGATAGGGTGCTCTTTAAAGGCTACTAAAATCTCATCATATATTGGTCTTCTACCATTGTAACTACCCATATTGATTCTAGAAACATAATCTAAGAATCTTTCATAATATTCATGATATCTAACATATAATACTCTAAATGCTAGTAGCATTAGGGCAACTAAAACAACAGCAGATACAGCGTATGAAATCTTATGCTTAGTTATAAAGAAGCAAGCAGGTACCATGGCTAGTAACCCTAAAGCAATTGAAGCTATTGCGCCTCTAGAATATGAGAAGAGTATCGCTAAAAACTCTAAAGTAAAGATGAAATAGAAAGCAAATTGCTTGATGTGTTTATTTGTTATTGCTAAATACATTGTAAAAGGCATTGTAAGTAGTAACATTAAAGCAACATTGTTACTTATTCCCCAACCAACATCTAAGCTCTTAGTAAATAAAGCATCCATTGTATCTTCACTAATATAATAATAAGTTATAACTTGTAATACTAAAAATACGCCTAGTGCATTAATAATATGAGCAACTTTAGTAAAATCAAATGTGTTCTTTGATAATGAAAAATAAAGGTAAGTAATAGCAACCCCAATTGCTAGACACGCACCAAACTGAATAAATGAATATTCTTGCTTGTTAAATATGCCACCTAGTGCCATAGCAAAGCCTAAAACAGCGATACCTATGAAATTACGACCTTTATAGAAAGGAACTTTGTATATTATTTGGTGTAGAATTAACCCAACTATTAAACATCCTATTCCCAAAAACAATGGATATGGCATATTAATGACATAAAAAGGATGCGCAAAGACAAATGGTGTAAATGCAATAAATGGTGTTATTGGATCTATTTCTTTTGATAGAATAGAAAGTGCTAAAATTGATCCCCCAACAAAAATCATCGCAATCCATTCACACTTATTTAGGATGTCTTCACTTAATTTCCCATTAACTGACAAGAAAGAAAGTAACCAGAGAACAAAAAAGATTGCCATTACGATGTAATAGTAGATTTTAGAATTTAAAAATTTACTTACAAATCCTTTAATCATTATAGGTCCTCCTTTCTTTAGTCTTTGATATTATACCATAAATTCCCAATAAAAAAAAGAATGAAGTACTAATGGTTTTTAAATTTCAGTGAGGAGTATCTGGAAAACTAACAAATATATTTTTATTAATTTATGGTTTTTTATTTTTATTATATTAATCACATAATGTTATCTTTATTTCACTTTAAAAAAAGATAACCTATTGCGCTCTGTAACTGGTAATTTTAGCAGTTTTTTCGGCTATCTTTATTATTTTTTTCATTAATTAAACAAATCTTCTAGGCAAACTATATTTTCAAAGAAGTTTGCGCATTCATTCTCTTTTAATCCAAAAGATGTTATAAGAACATTGTGAATTGTTACCTTTTTATTTAAAGTATACAATAAATGCTCATCTCTATCTAATAATCTAAAGTAATAATCCTTGTTAATAGTGAACATGTTTTTATAAAATTTAGTTTCACAAACACCCAATATATTATCATTTTTCTCTATCATCAAGTCAATTTGTGCATCTTTTTCACTATTTTCACCTTTTTGTTAAATAAAGAGCGGTGAAAGCTCTTTTTAGTCCTTTCACCGCTAATTATTCACGATATTTATAAAATAATCAATAAAATTAATAAAGATTATTAGCGGTGAAACCTTCTTTTTACCTTTTCACCGCGGATTATAAATAGGATGATGCAAACTCAGTTATTATATACTC
>CAKJYW010000020.1 GCA_918272565.1 Bacilli bacterium | reverse complement strand
TCTCTATCTTGGCTTTCTCCTAACGAGAAGAGAGCATCTTTGACTGATTTTAAGCACAACATCAAATCTATTTTGCCTGTTTTTAATAAACAACTTTTCAATACTTTAGTTAATCATTAATATCTAGTATTAACATATATTTTAAATACTATCATATATGTTATTATTTAATACACTTTTTAGTCTCACATCATTTACAAACTAACAAAAAGATGATTAATTGGTATTAATCATCTACTATTTCTCCTATTAAATCATAATCTAGACTATCAACAATTTTTATTTCATAGAACTTATCTAAGATTAGTTCTTTGTTAGTATAAATTTTAGTGTATCCATCGATATCATCTGGAGCTTGCATAAATATACGAGCTAAGTAACACTCTTCATCACTATCGTATTTTTCTACAATCCCCAAATAAATTCCCCCAACAAATTCCTTCATTATCTTTTTAGAAATATTGCGTTGAACTTCCATTAATTTGTTATAACGCTCTACTTTCACTTTACTTGGAACTTGCATAGTCATATTAAATGATTTGGTATCTTCTTCTTTAGAATAAGTGAAAGCTCCAAGATGAGTGAATTTCATCTCTTCAATAAAGTCAATCAATTCATTAAAATCCTTCTCACTTTCATGAGGGAATCCAACAATCATCGTTGTTCTAATGATACTACCAGCTACTTTATTTCTTATTTTATTAATTAAAGCTTTAGCGTCTTCCTTTGTTCCTCTTCTATTCATAAGCTTTAAAATCTTATTTGAAGCATGTTGAAGAGGAATATCAAAATAAGGAATGATGTGACTACTATTACTAACAACATCGATAAATTCATCAGTTATTTCATCAGGGTATAAATATAGAAGTCTAATAAAGTGATCTCCACTAACTTGATCTAAATCTTTTAGTAGACTAGCTAAGCTATCATTAATATCATATCCATAATTAGATAAATCTTGACTGATTAGGCAAATCTCTTTATATCCATCTTTAACTAATTTCTTAAATTCTTCTACTACTTCACTATGGGCTATACTTCTAAAATTACCTCTAATTAAAGGAATTGCACAATAGGCACATCTATTGTTACAACCTTCAGATATTTTTAAGTAGGCAAGACTCTTACCAGTTGAAACTAATCTATTTTTGGAATCAAGTTTAAGTTGATCTAAATCTTCTTCTCCTAGCAAATTAAGTAATAACTTACCAAATTTGAAATAATCTTTAATGGGAATGAATAAATCGACTTCTTTAATTTCTTCTTTTAATTCATCTAAATACCTTTCAGCTAAGCACCCACAAACAACGATTTTTAAATTAGGGTTTTCTTCTTTAATGTTAATACAATCAAAAATCGTATCAAGTGCTTCTTTTTTAGCACTTTCGATGAAGCCGCATGTGTTAATTATTACTACATCGCTTTCCTTAACATCATCAGTAATTAGAAAATTATATTTAGACGATTTAATCATCCCTAGAATCATTTCACTATCAACTAGGTTTTTTTCACATCCTAAACTAATTAGGCTCAATTTTATTTCTTTCATATTAATCCTTCTTTAATACTTTTTTCATAGCACAGAAACTTTGAATGATTTTAAAACCAGCATCCATATAAATATTACGTGCTGGGTTAGTTAAGCCAGTATAGAAAGTCATAAATTTAGCTCCGTTTTGCTTTGAATAATAAGCTAAGCTACTAAACAAAGCCTTACCAAGCCCACGACCTCTCACCTCAGGCAAATTCGCAATTCCATCAAAATGGCCTCTACCGCTTTCTTCGTTCCACATTGCGCCAGTCCAACCTACCACCCTATTATCTTTAGCAATCACTAAGAATGGGTAAGGTTTTTCTAAAGCTAAATTCTCTTTTATTACTTTTTCAAAATCGTAAATATTTAATTTCTCATAAAATTCATCTAGTCCGTAGTGCTTATCTTTATCATATAATTCAACTGTGAACCCATCTTTTTTGTTTCTTTCAATGATTTCATTAATTTTATCGCTATATTCGTAACTTGATAAATTTAAATGGAAGGCATCTTGATAACTAATAGCATCAAACCTATGATGTAGATAAAAGAAATACAAACTACTATTAATACTAATACCAGGAGCACAAGGATGGTCATGCTTATCGGTATTAGGGATATACCAAGCGTAGCATGATGGTAGAAAGTTTGTAGCGACAAGTGTTTTAAAGCCACGAGCCAAAAAGTCTCTTTCCACTTGATCTAATAAATTTGATGCTATTCCTTGGTTTCTATATTCTTTTTTAGTAACTAGAGCGTTGATGTAAGCAGTGTCGCAGTTACCAGGCCTAACAACAACTATCATAAAAGAAACTAACATCTTTCCACTAAGCGCTAAATAGACATTATCTAAACTAAAATTAGGATCAGTTAGCATCTTATTTTTATATTCATCTACACTAAATGGTTTATAAAAGCCATCTAGGTTAACTACTTCATTAAAAAGTAGGCACATCTTTTCTAAATCATTGATATTAGCATTTCTATAAGTAATCATAATCCACCTCAAGCATTTTAATTTTACCATAAATAAAAAAAATATTCGAGATATAACCCGAATATTTATAGAACAACTTTAATAATAAAATTATTATCTTCACCTGATGCGCTTATTTCACCATTATGAAGTTTCACAATCTCTTTAGCAATAGCAAGTCCTATCCCACTTCCGCTTGCTGTACTTGCACGAGATGCACTACTACGATAGAATCTTTCAAAGACTTTATTAAAATCGATATCATCGATTACATCACTATCGTTTTTTATTATTAAATTTACTTTATTAGTTTTCTTTAAGCTAATACAAATTTTAGATAGTGAATATTTTCTAGCGTTATCAAGTAGTATTGCTAATACTTGTCTAATTAAATTCTCATCCGCATTGATAATAATATCATTATCGATATCAGTTTCTATTTCTTTATTATTTAGTGAAGGCATAAAGCCATCGATTGTATCAACTAAAGCATCACTTAATGAGAAATCTTTCTTTTCAAGTCTTGCATCTTCTTCAATCTTTGATAGCAGTGACATATTTTTAACTAAAGTATTCATCCTACCAACTTGTTTAGTTATCGCTCCAGTAGAAGAATTAGCTCCATATTCCATTTCCACAAGCTCGTTATTAGCACTAATTATTGTTAGTGGTGTCTTTAGTTCATGACTAGCATCGGTGATAAATTGCTTTTGGCGCTCATAGCTTTTACTAATTGGAGCTACAACTTTTCCAGATACAAAATATACTAATACAAATACTACTAAAATAGATAAAGCAGAAACTAAAATACTAATTTTAAGGAAGTTACTAGCAGTGTAGATTTGCTTTGTACAATCAACAAAAGCAACAGAAATAGCGCCATTATTATCTTTAACTAAGAAACGATAATTATCGATTGTCCCTCTTTCTTTACCTGAATCTAGGGCTTTTTTGGCATAGAGAAGGGCTTCATCACTAGAGACAAAAGCAATCCTTGAATTATCAACATTTACTTCATCCCCATTAAATCTCACCACAAAGAATCTTGTTTCAAAAGCAGTTTCTTTGTTTCTTTCAGGTCTATTAAAGAATGCTCTCTCCTCTTCGTCCATAGGTGGTATAGCTTCACCTGCTGGCTGGTCAAAAAATGATCTATCATCGATAACCATTATAGTTAACCTATCTCCATAATTCTTTACTTCTTGATAATTAAAGATATTAATAGAAACAATCATTATAGAAATAACTAAAATGACAGCTAGCATAGTAACTAAAATGAAATTTCTTCTTAATCTTTTATACATTGATTTCTTCTAATCTGTACCCAACACCTCTAAGTGACCTAATTGTACAGTTAGCTCCTATTTGTTCTAATTTTTTTCTAAGTGAAGAGATAAACACCCAAACAACGTTTAGCTCAACTTCAGTATCGTATTCCCAAACGCTATCTAGAATCCTCTCTGTTGATAAAATAACATTCTTATTACGAATCAAATATTCCATCAAGCGGTATTCTTTACTAGTTAAGCGGACACTTTCCTTGGCTTTTATTTCAAAAGTCTCAGGATCAAGGGAAATATTAGAAAACTTGTATGCCTCAAGCACTTCACCTTTTCTTCTTGTGATTGATCTAATTCTAGCAAGAAGCTCTTTTGCGGCAAAAGGCTTAGTCAAATAGTCATCAGCACCACTATCAAGGCCTAAAACTCTATCGTCGATTTCGGCTTTAGCTGTTAGCATTAAAACAGGTGTGTTATTTTCATTTGCTCTCATCTTTTTAACAACACCAATTCCATCAAGTTTTGGCATCATGACATCTAATATTACTCCATCATATTCACCATATTCTAAGTAACTTAGCGCTTCAAGTCCATCAAATGCTGTATCAACTTCATATTTATTAATCTCTAATAATTTCTTAACTGCACTAGATAAATCTCTATCATCTTCAACAAGTAATAATCTCATAATGCCACCTCCACTTTCACTTAAATTCTACTAAACCAACCTTAATTTAACTTAAAAAACATAAAAATTATTTAAATTGTTTATTTTTTTCATCATAATGATAGCCTATTGTTTCTAAAGCCTTTAATAATTCTTCCTTTTTATAATTAAATCTTTCACATAATTCATCTAAAGATACATCATCATCTCTTAGATGAGTGTTAACAAAACTAAGTAACACGTAAGGATTATTAATATTATTCATCTTTTTCCCTCTTTTTTAGAATAGCTACTTCGCTTGAAGCATAAGTGTAATTCTTTTTAACAAACAAGTAATTACTATCATGAGGTGTGTAATTCCCCCTAACATACTGACAAATTACCACTCCACCATTATTTAATAAATCATTTTCTTCTATAAAGCTAATTAATTCATCCATTATATTCATTCTATAAGGTGGATCTAAGAAAATGATATCAAACTTTGCTCCATCACTTTTAAATTTGTTTAAGGCAACCTTATAATCGATTTGATAAAGGTGAGTTGAAGATTCTTCGTGGAGCATTTTGATGTTTGATTCGATAATTTTTGATGCTTTGTAGTCTTTTTCAATAATAAAAGCTTCCTTAGCACCGCGACTAATCGCTTCTAGACTAAGCTGTCCACTACCACCAAACAAATCTAATACTGTATCACCATCAAAATAAGGCCCAATCGTATTAAAAATCGATTCTTTCATCCTAGACATCATCGGTCTAGTGTTTAGTCCTTCTAAAGTATTTAAGACTCTACTTCTATGTTTCCCTGCAATTATTTTCATAAGTGCTCTCCTTATTCAAATTTCATTACACTACCTGTCTTAGGTGATATTTGTAAATATTCACTATATTGATAACCATATAAAATACATAGAATGATAGTTATTACTCCACCATGAGTAACAAGCAAAATCTTTTTGCCTCTGTTTTCTTCTAATAACTTGATAAACGCATTATTAATTCTATCAAAGAATCCATTCATAGATTCTCCACCACCAGGGTAAGGTTTATCAACTCCAAGATTTTCCAAATCAAGTTCATTCGCCCTTTTTTTGTATTCATCAATTGTCATTTTGTTTAAAATACCAGTGTTAATCTCTCTAAAGTTATCTACGTAATTAATATTCATACTTAGTTTTTTATTGATTATTATTGATGTATCAATTGCTCGATTTAAATCACTTGAAATAAAAACATCATAATCATTATCTATTTCCTTTAATAGTACATTAACTTCACTTGTTCCCTCTTCTGATAAATGATCATCACTCCAACCTCCGATAAAAGTTGGATTATAATTTCCATGTCTAACCAAATGAAGTTTTACATCATAATCTTTCAAAACTATTTTTTCTTTAAAAATCATTTTTGAAAATACATCATATACTGCATTTTTGCACATTTCAAAAGTGATATTTTTGGCGTGTTCTCGCTTGTTTTGATAATTAAAATATAATTCTTTTATTCTTTTTGAATCAAAAAAATCGCTTAAAATCTTTTCAATATATTGCTTATCATAAAGAGTACCTCGAAGATTAAAAGTATTTATTACTGCATAATTCATGATTTTATTGTCATATTTTTGCTTATTATATAAATAGATATCTAATAGATCTTTTGATCTTGAGTTGTTTGTTCCTTTTGATATTATTTTTTCAAATTTCTCTGCAATACATGTTTCTATTGAATATGACCACAAATAGCAACTGGTTTCATGTATTCTAAGATAGTAATCACATTTAACCGGATAGGGAGTAATCACATCACCAAATCCCACATCTATTCCAAACATTTTTTTAATATTATAAAATGTAACTTCTAATTTTATTGTCTTACCCCCATATTTGGTTTCTGCTTT
The DNA here is from genome assembly GCA_918272565.1 of Bacilli bacterium. Taxonomy (GTDB): domain Bacteria; phylum Bacillota_I; class Bacilli_A; order ML615J-28; family CAG-698; genus Tener-01. Next base: position 9,007 of record CAKJYW010000020.1, on the reverse strand, counting down.
TATATCATTTATACTTGCAACTTTATAATCTATTGAATAATTGCTTTTTATTGATACTATTTCTTCAAATACTTTTCTTAAATCATCACTATTAATAATACCGCTCATAAGCTTCAAATCAATATCCATTGTGCTTCTTGTATCTATTCCAACAATCGATTGTAAATATAATCCACCTTTTAGTACAAAAATATTTTTATATTTACTGTTTGATAGTCTACAAAGAAACTCATCAAAAAAGAAAATATCCCACGCTGCTTGGACATTAATATTATTGTTTTTTGCTAATTTTGCTACTTTTGCTTTAACAACATCTAATTCCATCCAATCACCTCAAAAACGTTTCTTACTTCTTTTATGACACCTAATTTTTCTGCATAATCGTACAATTTATCAAAATTTAAGTATCGATTCTTATATTCATTTATTGCATAGACTCTATCTTCGTAATCATAATAATCAGCTCTAATAAATAAATCACAAATACATCGCTCCTTGTCATAGCATCTTACAACATTGCCAAAAGGCGTTTGTATATCACTAATTCCTAAATAAAAAGTATCTTTTCTTGTTTGTTTAATTGTAAATCCTTCAATTTTTGGAAAAAAAGTCCCATAAGGTATTGATGCTTCCATCTCTGGATATTGTTTATTAGAAAGACCATTAAGAAAAATTGCTGCATCACCCGAATAAACAATTTTACTAAAGCGAACACTGTTAATATAAAAAACATCTTCAACGCCATAATCTGTAATATAGATTCCACTTGCAATCTTAGTTAACATCCCTTTTTTCACTAATCTAGAGATATAAGATGAATCAATATTATTGCTCTTAATAATATTAGGTGTTAAGTATCCATTATTTTGATTTGCAATTTTGATTATTTCTTCTTGCTTCATTGCATTAAGTCCTTTTCACGATGACATTATATCACTTTGTCATCGTAAAAGCAACTATTATTTCAAAATATTAAAAAAGGAACCGCTTAAACAGTTCCAAATAATCATTTCATATAAAAATGCTATCATCATCGTCATCATCATAGACTTTTTCGATATAATATGAGTCATTTTTCTCATCAAAATTCGCAACATACTCTGTATCGATGATTTTAAACTTAGGATAATTTAGTCCTTTTTCCTCAAATGTCCTATAATGCATGATAATGATATTACCAATGTGAGTTGGTCCCCCAACTTCTATTGGTTTGATGTATGTAACAACCCAACCAACTTGGTTGTCGATGTTATAATCACTTTTTTTCATCCTTTTTCCGGAAAAATCATAGGCATATTCCTTATTTCCCATTTCCATTTCCCAAATCTTTAAAGCATCTTTCTTATCAAACATGTTTTTTCTCCTTTTTTCCTCTTGGAACAAATATTTCTAAATGTCCTTTTAGGTTTTTAACTGTAATTTCGCCATTTGGACCTTTTTGTCCATCAACACACCAAGTAATATCGTCTGGAACTGTAATAGTAAATTCGCTAGATTTAAGAAAAATAGCAGATTTCTTCCAACGACGACCAAAAAGTCCATAAATAAAGGTCTGTAAAATGTTAAATCTACCTTTGGCATTGTCATCTTTAATGATAATTATATCAAAAGTACCATCATTTAGGTGTCCATATCGGTTAAAAGTGATGCCACCCACAGATTTTGAGTTCATAACTAGTAATAGTGGACACTCCATTTCGATATCATCAGTCTCTGTTTTCACTTTTACAAAGCTAACAGGGGTTGTGAAGAACTCATTTATTCCATAAGATAGGTATGCAAAGCTTCCTAAGATCTTTTTTACCTTATGTTCGGTCTTATATGGCGTTGCACTACAAGCACCAAAGGCTAAAACATACATAAAATAGTCACCATTTATCATCCCAACATCGTGTTTTATCGTTTTCCCTGCTAAAATTGTCTTAATAGCCTTCCTTAAATTACGTTTTATGCCCAAATTTCTCGCATTATCGTTAGCTGTACCCGTTGGAATGTAGCCTAAAGGGGGTCGACGTGCTTCACTTGCTACACCTCTTGCTACATCATTGAAGGTTCCGTCGCCTCCTGAGAAGATTATAGCATCATACGAGCTACAAGCAGCCCTTGCAAGCTCGATTAAGTCGCTTGAAGACTTAGATTGACGCACATCCACGCTATCATATTTCTTATGTAAGTTTTTGATAATATATCCAAGCATGTATTCGCCTACGCCTCTACCGCTTACTGGATTATAGATATAAATGCATTTCATATTTTTTTATCTTCTTTCATAATACTATTATATACCATTACTAGATAAATGCCAAGGAAGTTTAAACACATTCTTATTTTGCTAAAATATCCACAAATTTTGCCTTTAAATCGATTTTTAAGAATTCTTCCAATAAATTATTGCGTGAAATTTAAATCTATTTTACTTTAAATTTCGGCCTCATCAATTTTCTAAGAAAAAAAGGAATTAAGTAAAGATTTTACTCATTCCTTCTTCTTATTTTTCTTTCTTGTTTTCGTTCTTTACGATAGATTCCATCTTCTCGCTAATGAATTGATTACGGTAAAGCTCATAATACTCGCCCTTCTTCTTTAGTAGCTCAATATGAGTTCCACTTTCCATAATTTCACCATCTTTGATGACTAAAATCTTATCTGCCCCAACAATTGTGCTAAGACGATGCGCTACAATGAACGAAGTTCGCCCCTTTAAGAGTTTTGATACCGCTTTTTGGACGATTTCTTCGGTTTTTGTATCAATTGAAGAGGTTGCTTCGTCTAAAATCAAGATTTTAGGGTCACGAATAATAGCACGAGCAAAGCTAATTAGTTGCTTTTCACCAACTGATAGCCTACTTCCACCCTCACCAACAACTGTATCGTACTTATCCGGCAAGTTTTCGATGAATTCATCTACTCCAATTACCTTACAAGCGTCACGAACTTCATCAAATGTAGCATCAAGTTTACCATATTTAATGTTATCTAGGATTGATTCATTAAAAAGATGTGGTTCTTGAAGCACATAACCGATATTTGAATGTAACCAGCCGATAGAACGCTCCTTATAATCACGTCCATCGATTAAGATTTCACCTTCTGTTGGTTCATAAAACCTTGAAATAAGGTTAATAATTGTACTTTTACCGGCACCTGTAGCACCAACCAAAGCAACTGAAGTACCTTTTTCAACTTTTAGATTAAAATCAGTTAAAATTGGCTCTTTAATGTTATAGTAGAAACTTACATGCTTAAATTCTACATCCCCCACGAGTTCTTCGTAGTTTTCTTTAATCGGATTATCTAGTGTTCCGTACTTTTTAATTACTTCATCACTGTCAACTACATCAGCTTTTGTTTCAATTAATGAGATAATACGCTCAGCTGAAGCTTGAGCTTGTTGGAAATCGGCTAAAATTCGCGCTAGTTGCATAATAGGATCAAAGAAATTAGTAGTATAAGTGATAAATAGATATAGAGTAGCTACAGTTAATGTCGCTTCTACATATCCAAGTATCATACTTCCACCAATTCTTAAGATAACTGCTACCCCAACATAACTAATAACAAGTAGAATTGGGAAGAAAATTGATGAATACATGACAGCACGTATTGAGTTAGACTTCATCGTAGTACATACTCTTCTAAAATCATCGTTTTGGCTTTCTTCTAAAACCAATGTCTTAGTAGTTTTACCACCTAAAATACCTTCATTGAAACTTCCAGTAATTTGAGAGTTGATTTTTCTAACATTACGGTAATTAGCTAAAATCTTTTTCCTAAAATATAAACTTACTAAAACTAAAATAGGAATTAAAGCAAGAATTATTAGCGCTAGTTGCCACTTAACGATAAACATTACAACTAAAGTTCCTATCATTGAGGCAAGACCCCAAAGTAAATCTACAATTCCCCAACTGATAATATCACTTAACCTACGTGAATCACTAGATAGACGAGCAAAAATCCAACCAGCAGATGTCTTATCATAATATGATAATGATAATTTTTGTAAATTGTTGAAGGCTTCAGTTCTAATCTCAAACCCTATTTCGTTTTCAACTTTACCCGCAAGGCGAATAAAGCCCCAAATACTAATTATGTAGAATATCGCAATTAATACATAGCTAGTAACAAACAAAGTGAAATTCGAATAGTCCTTTTCTGTGAAAAAGGTTTTAATCGCATGGCTATTAAGTAGTGGGAAAATGATATCTAGCGCTGCTAACATCAAAACGAACACTATCATTAATATCATGCTCTTCTTACGCTTTAATACGAGTTTTAAAATCTTTTTCCAAATGCCAAAGCTAAACTTCTCATTGGAAAAATCCATTTCTTCAAAACTTTCCATATACTACTTCACCTCCTTTAGGAGATCAAATTCTTTCTCAAATGCTCCTTGAATATCCCAAAGTGACTTATATAGTCCATCAACTTTAGATAATTCTTCATGAGTACCAATATTACTAACCGTATTATTATCTAAAACGATAATCTTATCAGCGCTTTGAGCGGTTGTGATACGGTGAGTGATGATGATTGTTGTGAAGTCTTTACTTCTTTCTTTAAGTGCTTTTCTAATCTTGTAGTCAGTCTTTGTATCTACAGCGCTTAAAGAATCATCAAAGATAATGATTGGCTTTTCTAGAATAAGCATACGAGCAATCGCAAGTCGTTGCTTTTGACCACCACTTAGGGTTACTCCTTTTTCACCAACTAAAGTGTTGTATCCTTCACTAAACTCGCTAATATCTTTGTCAACTGATGCAATCTTAGCTGCTTCAATTACTTTCTCGTTTGATAAATTCTTATCGCCAACTTTAATATTATCTAAAATAGATCTAGCATATAGGAATGGGTCTTGTAAAACAACACCGATATTCTTTCTAACCCAATGTTTAGAAATATCCTTTAGTTCAACTCCATCAATTTTAACGCTACCTTTATCATAATCAAGAAGTCTAGTTAAAATTGCCGCAATAGTTGATTTACCACTTCCGGTTTTACCAACTAATGCAACAGTTTCACCGCTTTTAATGGTGAAATTCAAGTGTTCAAGTAAATGATTTTCATCATCATCAAATTTAAAGCTAACGTCATCAAATTCGATATTACCTTTAATCTCTGGAGTTAGAGTTCCATCACTGATAGTGTATTCATCTTTAATAGCTAAGATTTCTTCAACCCTGTTACTACTTACTAATGCTTTACCAAAGTCACCAATAATTCTACCTAATCCTCTAATAGGATATACAAGCATTCCAATATACATTAAACAAGCAATGATATCACCGGTAGATACTAATCCACTTTTAGCAAACACTACCGCAACACTAACAGTTAGAGCATATTGTAAAATAGTGACTCCATCACTAATACCCCAGTATAGAGCCATCGCGTTAGTTAGTTTAATGTTCTTCTTCTTGAATTCTTCATTACGTTTTGTATATTTATCTATTTCATATCTTTCATTATTAAATGCTTTAACAACCCTAACACCATTTACATTTTCTTGTAAGGCACTAGTCATCTTCGCTTCATCTACTTCAATCTCTTCAAATTTCTTACTAACGAATTTCAAAAAGACGATTGAAGCAGTTAGAGTAATTGGAACAACAATCAATGTTACAAACATGATTCTTGGCTCAATCTTATACATCTGATAAGCACCAGCACTAAATGAAGCTATAATATATAATACTTCAGGTAGTTGGGTAGCTAAAAATGATTTGATAGTATCGATATCTGATGTGCATCTTTGAATCAAATCACCAGTATCAGCATTGTTTTGATATGAATATGATAAATTCTGAATGTGATTATATAATTTACATCTTATGTTAAAAGCTATTCCCTCTGAAACCTTCCCTTTAAAATAACCATTAACAAACATCATCATTCCTCTAACTAGTTGAAATGCTACAAGTGTTGCACCAACCACAAATATGCATTTAAGCTTGTTACTGCTAAATGAAGCAAAAAAGTCTGTAAAAAAAGAAGGTAGTGTTGTCACCCCTTCTATAGTTTCTTCATCTACTAGTACCACATCAACCACATATTTTATAAATTGAGGAACATATGAATATGTTAAAGGATTAATTATTGTTAATGCTATAACAACTATTAGGAAAGGAATAAAAGGTCTAGCCCATCTAGTTAAGTTCCTTATTCCCTTCATATTTTCACCTTAATAACACTTTTCAAAGTAATCCTTCAATAATAACCAATAGTTACTTCCATAATATTTATCGAAGTCTTCTGCACTACTAATTCTAGATGCCTTCCCGTTCTCATAATAAATCATATTAGGAACGTCTATAGAAAGTTCATCAATTGAATTATTTCTTAAATATAACAAATCATCATTACTGATCTTTTCAGTATCTAAGTAGTAGATTACACTAACATTGTAACTACTTGCTAGTTCATTAGCATAATAAACAAAGTAATCTACATCATCTAAACCATTATTCCCAACATAAAGTTGGAAAGTTTCACCATTTTCAATTTTCTTTTGTAAGTCGTCTTTAGTTATTGTTTGATAAACATGTTTCCCTGTTTCTAAATATTCATATCTTTTAGCAATCTTTTGAGAATCTCCACCCCAAGGGATGTTTACCAAAATGATAACTAAAATCGCAATTGCACCTAAAATAACTACGATTGTATAGAATATTTTCTCAGCACGAGTTTCTTGAGTTTTAACTTCTTTGTTCATGCTCTCACTCCTTACAAAAATGGCGCCCCTAATAGGACTCGAACCTATGACCCCCTGATTAACAGTCAGATGCTCTAACCAACTGAGCTACAGAGGCACATAACTATTTTAGCACTTATAACAACAAAAAGCAATAAAATAGATGGTAAAGAAATCGTATTCTTAATAAGGCATTAATTATGTTCTTTTTATTTATTAAAAAAAACTTGCATTTATCATATAATTAATGTATAATTTTACTGAAGATAAGTTCACTGAACTTAAGTTCAGTAAAAAGAAAGGAGTAAAGAGAATGTTTGTTGGAAGAGAAAAAGAATTAAACACTATCGCTTCATTCCTAGAAAAGCCAGGATCTCTTCTAGTTTATGGCTTAAGACGAGTTGGAAAAACCACTCTTATTAAGAAGGCACTTGATGAGGCTAAAGCAAATTACGTATATTTTGAATGCCAAAAAGCCACTGAACAAATAAATGTTAGTCTCTTTTTAGATATTTTAAAAGAACAGCTTGATTTTGTAGATGCAAACTTCACTTCTTTTTCATCAGTTTTTAAAGAGCTTAATAAAAGATATAAATCTTATGTTTTTGTAATCGATGAATACTCATATCTAAAACAATATTATCTTGAAAGCAAAGCCCCAGAAACAAAACAACTAGCAGATAAAATAGATAGCGAATTTCAAGATATAATTGATAATCATTTAGATAATAATAACTTGATACTATCTGGTTCAATTATAAACATTATGAAAAGCTTAGTGGAACACAAGTCTGCTTTGTATGGTAGATTTAATGATGTTATTGTATTAAAAGAATTCTCATATTTAGATTCCAAAAAAATGCTTAATGGTCTAACCAACTCAGATGTCATAGCCTTTTATTCAGTGTTTGGTGGTTCTCCTTATGTTTTAGAGAAAATAAATACAAACAAATCTTTAAAAGAAAACATTTGCGAACTTCTGTTAAATGAATCAGGAAGACTTAGGACACACTTAAGAAATAATGTTATAAATGAATTAGAAAATGATCCCGATTTACATGATATTCTAAATGTTATTAAGAATGGATCAAAAAAATATAGTGAGATAGAAGCGCAATCTAAAATACAAACTTCAGGTTTACTTGATAAAAGACTTAAAAAACTAATTGATTTAAATATCATAGAGGCAAAATATCCTATTGATAATGAAAATGATAAAAGGAAAAAGTATTATCAAATTAAAGATAATCTTTTGAAGTTCTATTATGCCTATGTCTTTAGACAAGATAATAGGATAGATCTTTTAGGAGAAGATAGATACTATGATTTATATATTGAGCCTTCAATAAAGACTTTTATCTCATTACGCTTTGAAAACATCGTAAAAAACTATTTTTCAATAGCAATCAGACAAGGATTATATCCTGACATCATTGATATTGGCTCATATTTTTCAAGCAATAGTGAATTTGATTGCATCATCAAAAAAATCGATGGAACATATGCTATATATGAAGTGAAATATTATACAAAGAAAGTAAGTAAAGATATCATCTTAAAAGAAATTGAGCAAATAAAAGAAATAAAAGGATTAAACATCACAGAAGTAGGATTTGTATCATCAAGTGGATTTAAAGAAAAGGTAGATGGTATTAAATATCTAGACATTAATGATATATTCTTTGAACAAAAATAAAACAAAGGGCCTATAAAGAAGTTTGGGGTTTTGTAAGAAACACCTATAAAGATCTTTGGGGTGAGTATACCTATAAAGAAGTTTGGGGTCGTATATATGAACAAGAAAAGGCGTTGCGTAAGCAGCACCTTTATTTCATAATAACTATTATTTTTATTTAATTATGTTTTTATATGGAATATCTTTATTTACAGAATAAAGCGTCCTATTTCTAAACCTCTCAAAGTTTCTAAAACCATTAGCATCTTTCATAATTGTTTTTATTTCTGAATTTATTCCTTCAATTGGTCCGTTAGATAGTCTCACACCATCAACTCTAATAAAAGAGTTTTTAATGTTATCTCTCCAATAAGATATTAACTTTCCAAACTCTCTAAATTCTTTTAGATGACTATTTAGGAATTTATCAATTAGCTCATCAAGTTCTTCATCGCAGCTGTCGTATTTAGCAGTCAAACTAAACTCTCTGTATTCTTCTTTAAGATAATATGCATATGATAGATCTTCATCAATCGATAACAGATATTTTCTAATATAGTCTTTGGTCCATTTGGTTTTCATCTTAGGTATATTAATTGGACCATTGTATATATTGTCATAGTCTTTAGTGAAGAAGTAGT
>CAKJYW010000019.1 GCA_918272565.1 Bacilli bacterium | reverse complement strand
GAGAGTACCAATTTGTTTTAAAGACGGTATTGTTCAATATTCTAAAATGGATAGTAATGCTATATCAGAATTTGAAGCATATGGAACTCGTTGTAATTTCAATTTCCGTACATATAATCAAAATTGGGAAGTTGAATCCACATTAGCAAGAAAGATTTATAAGAGATTTGATGGTAATACTACACTAGAAGAATTTAAACAAGTTCTAAAAGAAAATAACCTCATCTTAAGATGGGTTAAATATGTTGATAACAAATAAAAACAAGGATATCTCAACTGAGATATCCTTTGTTTTTTAGTCGTTTCTATGTTCGATTTGTTTTTCTCTAGCTTCTAGAGTCATGTAGTAGTAAGCATCTTCTTGACCTACATGTCTAGGGTTAGTGATTTTTGCTGGAATGATAGAAGTGTATGTGAATGTCTTATCATATGTTCCATCACGTTTCACAACATGAATTGTATATGTTACAGGTGTATCAACTTCAGGCCATTTAATGATTTGTCCTGATTCGTTGATTAAATCAGTATCACCTTTATCAAATGTAACAATGAAATCACGCATCTTTGTATAGAATGTATATTCTGCTTCAACCATCTTCATGAAATATGGCCACAAGTCATTTTCACGTAATGTTTCAGGGCAGTTTTTACCACTAAATGTGTTATGTTGTTTTACATAAGCAGGTGTTAATTGATGAAGTGGAAGAAGTTTAGTTCCGATTAACTTAGCTAGTGTCATCCATACACGATATAAGTCACATCCATAGTTAACACATGATTCAATACCGATTGAATTTAGGTTTCCACCACGATTTGAAAGTGTTTGGTAAGATTGACTCCACCACATATTAGTCATCCAATAATTACCATTTTCTCCAACATAATTTGTTACACTAGTGTAATTAGGTAAATCACTAGTTCTAGCTTTTCTATATCCTGATGTTTGCCAGCCACCTGAATAGTATTGAATTGGAACCTCAGGAGCTTCAATTGTACTCTTCATTTTTAGAGTTGAATCATATTTTCCACGATAGAATGGAGTAAATTCAAAGAAACCATCATCACTAATTGTTACCCATGCTGGTTCAGTACCAATTGCTTTAACACCAGTATCAGTAAATACTTGAGGAGTACTAGTTCCGTCCCCCGCATGATGAGCTACTTCGTTATCTGGAATTGAGTGGAATACAACTCCAGCACCAGCTGAGTAGTGCCAACTTGTAGTATTAGATGTACTCTTTAAGTTGTTTGCTAGGTTATATGCGGTAGTATGTGAGTGAGTTGTAGCGGTGTCATGAACACAAATATATCTAATTTCTCTAATTGTACCAGGACGAGGATTAGTATTTGATGCAGGTACCATAAAGTTCTCGTTTAATACCCAGTCAAGATCCCAACCAATTAGTGTTACAGCACCAGCTATTACTTCGATATAATCAATTTGAGTAAGTCCAGCACTTTCTTTAATTGGTCCAAATCCATATGCTTTTACTTGATTATTTAAAGGATTAGCTACATGAATAGAATTAAAGAATTTTTCTGGATCAATATAATCTAAGACATCAAAAGAAAAACTTGCTTTAATATTAGGATTAGCTTTTGATGTACACTTAATAGTGATTTTACCAGATTTAATAATATTAACATATCCATCAGGATCAATTGTTGCTCTGGCTTGGTTTGTACAAGTCCATTCAACTTCTTGATTTGCTCCTTTTGGTAATACTTCAGCGCTTAAAATGATTTCAGTATCTAAATATACTTCACTTGAAACATTTGATGTGATCTTAATTTCAGTAGGATCACTAACTATTTCAGTAACTGTGATTGTAATTGATGCTTGTTTTTGAGAAGTCATCGCTTTTGCGGTGATAGTTACAACGCCACCAGAAATAGCAGTAACATTTCCTTTATCATCAACGGTTGCTATATTTGTATCGCTACTAACAAAATCAATTGCTTCTTGTAAAGCGTAATTTTTCTCAACTTTTAATGTTTGAGATTCGCTTGCTGTCATCTCTGTTAATCCAGTTAGAGTAATAGAAGCTTCAGTTACATTTACTTTAATTGTAGCTACACCACTATCAGGAAAGTCTAACGCTTCAACTGTAATAATAGCAGAGCCACCACTTAACGCTTTAACAAGACCATCCTCACTAACAGTAACAACACTTTCATTATTTGATTTGTATGTAAGTTTAACACTTTCATATTCTTTTGATACAACTTTAACGATTTGTTTTTCTTCATAGCATTTTAGATTAAATTCTTTTTCTAAAACATCAAACTCAAATTCGTTTTCTTTAGGAGTCTCTTCTTGAGGCTCATTTTCTTTGCCTGGGTCAACAGTAGGATTATCATCTACTGGCTTAGGTGGATTCTCCTCTCCGCTTCCTCCTCCACAGCCAATTAGAAATAAGCAAATAAAGCTAATTACGATAAATAATAGATTTCTTTTAAACACTAATTAATCACCTTCTTTATAATAATTATAACAAAAAAAATAAAAAACAACAATTTTTAATAATTATATATGTGAAGGAGGAAAAGTTATGAAAAAGAAGTTAATTATTATTGGCTCAGCTGTTATAGTTTTGGGAGTTGTTTTGTTATTTGTTTTTACAAAAGACAAAAGAACAAACATTATAACAAATGAAATAGATACAAATGAAGTATTAGATAATTGTGTTGTTGAAGTGAAGGGTGAAGTTAATAGACCAGGGCTTTATATTGTAAGCGCTGATGCTAGAATTAGCGATGTAATTGAACTTGCTCTAGGCTTTACTGATAAAGCTGATACTAGCTCTATAAACCTAGCTTCTCATGTTAGTGATGGTATGCAAATAATAGTATATACATATTATGAAGCAACAGGCGAAGAAAAGAACCTTATTAATATCAATACTGCCACAACAGAACAATTGATGACTCTCCCAGGAATTGGTGAAGTCAAAGCTAAAGCAATTATCGAATACAGAAATAAAAATGGATGGTTTAAAGATATAAATGAACTTAAAAATGTTAGTGGAATATCCGAAAATCTATTTGAACAAATTAAAGAACTCATCACTGTATAACAGTCTAACCAATAATTATCTAATTATAGGTCTACTAGTTACACTTTTTCTTCTCTCTATTCATAATATCTTTTTCTTTCCTTTGTTTCTCCTTTCAACCCTCCTTATTTTTAAACAAAAAAAGGTACTTGTAGCAATTGCTATAGGTATCTTTTTTGTGATAGTGGTCAATTTAGTTATTAGAAATAATACTAGTGTTACCCTAGATAACATAGAAAGAATTAGCGATGTAGAAGTCTATAGTGATTATCAAAGGCTCATTGTTAGAAAGTGTGGCAAAAAAATAATATTATATGATTCTAATATGACTGATATTAAACCAGGAGATACAATTAGTTTTAATTATACGGAAAAAGAAGCGTATAGCGAAAGGGTAGAAGGAGGCTTTAATTATAATAAATATTTAATTAACAATAATTATTTGAATAAAACATATACTATTAACAATGTTAGTCTAATAAAACAAGGCTTTAGTATTAATTTAATTAAATATTATTTATTTAAATATATTGATAAAACCTTTAATAATTTAACTAGATCATTTATTAAAGGCTTAGTATTAGGTAATAGTAAGGATTTTGATGATGACTTTTACGATTCTATTAAAGATAATGGGATAGTGCATTTATTTGCTATTAGTGGTCTTCATATTGGCTTAATCGTCTTTGCTTTAGAGAAGTTATTAAATAGCTTTAAGAACAAGACAAAAGTGATTGTAATAATGTTATCTATCTATTTGGTTATTACCTCATTTGCTTCAAGCATCTTAAGAGCTGTTTTAATGTACTTTTTATCGGTGATTAATAAAAAATATAAATTAAAGTTCTCTAGTAGTGATGTTATTAGTATTGTTTTATTAATATTATTAATGATTAATCCTAATTATATATATAATAGTGGCTTTATATTAAGCTTTTTAATAAGTACTATGATTATTCTAGAATCAAGTTTAATTAGAAATAAGCATAAAATTATACAAGCACTAATAATAACTGCTTCAAGCAATGTATTAGTTCTACCAATTATTATTAATATGAATAACGAATATAATCTTTTATCGGTAGTTACTTCGGTACTTTTTATCTTTCTAGTTTCTTATTTTTATTTACCACTTACCTTTATTAGTCTTATTTTACCTTTTATTAGTAAAGTATCAGAATTTTTCTTTAGTGTTTTTGTTAATTTGTCTTCATTTTTTTCTAATTATTTATCTATTAATATCATTTGTAAAGAAGTTGATAAGATTGGAGTAGCACTTTATTATACTTTGATTCTATCAATTTTATATTTATTTAAAAATGGAAACATTAAAATGATTTATAAAAAGTTATTAATTGGAACATTTTCTTGCTTTATTATCTTTTTGTTTTTAAATACCACATTAAAAAAAGAAGTGCATTTTTTGGATTTAGATGAAGGGGAAGCAACACTAATAATAGATAGAGAGTGTAAAGCGTTAATTGATACTGGGGATGGGAAGAATGATGAAGTATTAAAACTCCTTAAAAGAAAAGGTATTAAGCACCTTGATTATTTAATTTTAACACATCCGCACTTAGATCATGTGGGTGGTTATGAAAAAATAAAAGAAGATATAAAAATAGATAATTTGGTAGTGAGCTTTTATGATAATAGCGATTATGGGATGGAGACGGCTAAACTTAAAAGCGGAGATATGTTTAGCTGCGGAAAGAATAGTTTTAGAGTGATTTCACCAAGTAGCAATTACAAAGATGAAAATGATAATGGATTAGTTTTATATAGTGAAGTTGGTGGGCTTAAGATGTTATTTTTAGCTGATGTTAGTAAAAGGGTAGAAGAAAAAATAGCAAATCTAAATTTAAGTGTAGACTTAATAAAGATTGCTCACCATGGTTCTTCTACTTCAACATCACCTACACTAATAGAAAGATATCTACCAAAATATGCAATCATTGAAGCAGGAAGGAACAATAAGTATAGTTTTCCTAACAAAAAGACGATAGAGA
>CAKJYW010000018.1 GCA_918272565.1 Bacilli bacterium | reverse complement strand
GGCTTTAAGTCTATTATTATTGATAAACAGTAAAGACGTATCATAAACATATTGATAGGTATGCTCTAGATTTATTGGCTTAAATTCAATCTCATCAACAACGCTCAACTTGATTTTATCAAATCCGAAGAGTAGTGAAGTTGTCTTTTTATTATCAAGGTTACCTACACTAATAACAAAGTGATTAATAACATTGTTAGTGGTTTTTGCGGTTACTTGAACGCTACCAAAGCCAATTGCCCTGACATTACCGCTACCATCAATAGTAATGACACCTTTTTTATTAAGCTCAAATGTTACATCATTATTGTAATTAGCATAATATGGACTAATAATTGTTTCTAGCTTTAATTCATCGTAAATATTTAGTTCGTTTGTTTTAGCACTAATCTCAATTCTAATTGGATTAATCCTTGTATTTTCTGCTAAATAAATTTTATCAACGATCATCCTAAATTCATCAGATTGATTCTTAGCTAAAAATCCAATTACTTTAACATTTTCTCCAACAAAACTACTACTAATGTTATCATTAAAAATAATGTAAGTGTCAGTAGTACCATAAGGAACTAACGCTTTTTCGATGTCAGCATCAATTACTTCACCAATCATTTCAACATATAGATAGTTATCAAGTGGATTATCTTTAAGAAGTTCCATTAAAGTATCCGTTACAACAATCGGATCACTACTTATATCTAGGACTTCATCTAGTTCTTTTGATCTCTTTAAAGTTAGTTCAATAACTTCATTAAATGTAGCATCAACTCTAAAAGAATACACTTGTCCCTCTACTATAGGTAGTTCACTAGGATTATAGATTAATCTACTACCTGTAGCGTCTTTTATAACAAAGGAATTAAGTAAGACATATTCTACTCTTCCTTTTAGATAAAACATTCCTTCTCTATCAATATCATTAACATTGGTATAACTAATAACAACTTGTTTAGTTCTAACGATTTTAGAATCACTAACGTAACACAAAACATCATCAGAGATAATATTCTTTATTTCAACAATATCCCCTATTTCTAAATCATAAAATAGAAGCCTATCTTCTTCTTGAAGCTTTTCACTCTTTCCATCAACCAATAGCTGTTTAGTGTAAGAACCATCAGTTAAAGTTAGAATGATATCACTTTCTATGTTTGTTGGATCAAATAAAACATCTTCGACAGTTAATCCACTAACATCGACTCTTCGGTAATAGTTTCTTTCAACATCCTTAAAATCATCTATTTGTGCACTCTTAGCAATGCTATTATCGTTTGACAATACTTCAAAACGAATAATCTTTTCTTCCAAGCTATCATCAAACGTAATCAAGACTTCGCTACCTTCACTGATTTTATTAATCTTATCTCTAGATAAAAGGACGCTAGTTTTACCAGTACTATCTTCTAAATAAACAACATTACGGAAAATAGCACTAACGATACCCTTAATTTTATATATGCCACTAGCATTATATAAATCCTTAATAGGGATAGGACTAACAGCCAAAATGGTCATAACAAATGTCTTAGATAAACTTAAATCAAGTTCTTCGTTTCTTATTGTTACAGTCATTGTAGCCTTTTTGTCATCTAAGCCTTGATAGATTACACCTTCATCACTAATAACATCAGGATTATTTGAGTGATAAGAGATAATATATCCATCTTTTTCATTTATTAAATTGAGATTTTCAGCAATTTTATTAATGTCATAATCACTGAATAATGTATAAAAAACATCATTCATTTTTTCTCTCTCTTGCTCTGTTACATCAACTTGCGTCTTCTTGCAACCTGTAAAACTACCAAGAAAAATAAGCATTAAGAAAATCACAATTAATTTTTTTATACTCATATTCGTTACCTTTGTTTACTTATTATAGCAAAATTACTAATAAATTGCAATTTATGTTTAAATAAAAAGGCTTCTAGTTAGAAATCTAACATTCGAAGCCTAATAATTTTATTATTGATATAGTTTTGTTGAAAAAGCATATTTAACATAATTTCCATTATCATAGAATAATTCAAAGACATAAATCTTATCCATTTCAAGCTCTAAATCTATTTGACTAAACCATCCACATTCATAGAGTTTCCTTTCATTAGTTAATTCTTTATTATAGTCATATGAATATAAAACGAATTTAGAGAATTTCAATTCGTAAAAATAATTACCAGTCGTAAATGATACAAAATATTCTTTGTCACTTAAGAATTCAGTCTTCTTTGAATCACACATATCGAAGACATCATTATCAACCAATATCTTCTTATACCACTTGTATTCAACAGTATAAACCGTACTCCACCCATTGTGAGAATGGATATTATTACCTTCATAATATCTAAAAAACACGCACATATTCATATCCTGTGGATAGAAATATTCTTCACTAAGATATCCGATAACCCCAGATCCACACAAATCATAAAAATAGATAGCACATTTATTAAATAGTTCATATGGTCCGTCATTATCTCCATCAGATGTTTTCTCGGTCCCATCATCAAACTCAATTATTAAAGTCCAGCCACCACCATCCATGATTATATCAGTAGTTTTGTAATTATCTTTTATCTTTAATAATCCACTTTTATAAATATTATCTAAAAATATCTCTTCATCTTCATCGCTAAAAGTACTAACTAACCTCATTTTAGCTTCCTCATCATATTGTGTATATCCACTTATTAAATATTCATTAGATTCAAGATCGAGGATTGAAGTTGTAGTGGCACCACCAAAGTAATCAACTGTTTTATATGTAATCTTTTTAATTCTAAGTCCTTCATAATTATTATCATCAACTAGTGCGTCACTATCAACTATATCATCTTGATTATTACCATTATTTGCACTTTCTTTAGAGCAAGAAGCCATTAATAGAAAAGATAAAATCAATAAAATAAAGAATATTGGCTTTTTCATTTTTATTCCTCCATCTATTATTATAACAAATTTGATTTATCTTTTTCTAAAAAAAGGTTATATGTTTAAACATATAACCTTATTCCTATTATTCAGTGATTTCTGGAGTAGGAGTAGCTTCTTCCTTCTCTTCTTTCTTTTCTTTACCAACATCGCATAGTGACTTAGGCAAGAACATTGTGAATAGACAAGCTACGATACATCCTATAGCTACAAGCAAGAATAATAATCCACTTCCACCACTTGGGTTAAAGAAGAAGGAATCACTTGCAGGAACTTTCTTTAAGTTAATCCAAATTAAACCAGTTGCTATAGCACTAATTCCTGCTGAGAATAAGCCTTGAACAGCGAAATACATTGCAGGATGGCTAACACCAGTCTTTTTCTTTTCATCTTCAGAGATTTGACTTGGAATAACGTAACTAACAGAGAAGAATGCACCGATACCAAATGAGCAAACAAAGCTTGCAAACATTGATACGATGAGTCTTGTTGTGTCGTTAGGGAAGATTGTTGGTCTACAGAATACTCCAATTAACATACCAATACTAAACATGATTAGTGAGTATCTAAAGGCAAATCTAAATCCTTTTTTCTTTGAAATGAAATTATATAGAATTAGAGTAAATGGAACAGGTCCAAATCCAGCCACATTACATAATGTAATCTTTAATCCACTAAATCCCATAGCACCACTATAATAAACATTAAATCCAGCTAAATACATTGATAAGCCAAATTGTAAAGCAGCATAGATTACCATCCAAAGGATGAAATCTTTGTTCTTTAATGTGTATAAAAGAGATGGGATCATCTTAGGAGCTTCTTCTTTTTGTGCTTCTTCGTCTTCAGGATGTTCTGCTTTATATTGTTCAACATCTTTATCTAAAGTAGATCTTTCTTTTAATACAACAAATGGAATGATCATTGATAACATTAAAACAAATGAAACAATTGCAAGTATTCTAATATTGAAGTTACCAACCATCATAGGGATTAGAGCATAACCTAATACGAAGTAGATAATATCAACTGTTGATTTAACATTTGATAAATAAACTCTATCAACTTCATTCTTTGTTACTTCACCAAATGTAGCATAGAATGTTACCATTGTTAATGTATAGAATGAATAGAAGCAAGCAAGCCAGAATCCAAACCAAATAGTATTAAGCACTGATGCTTCTTTTACTGGAACAATCATGAACATGAAATATGCTAAAGTCATTAAGACAATACCAATTAATAGTGCAGGACGACGGTTACCCCATTTAGTCTTAAGTCTATCTGTCCAAGATCCTAGAGGAATATCAATTACACCATCAATAATCTTAGCAATTAATACAAAGATACTCCAAATTCCCGCAATAACCAATGTCTTATTTAAAAATGTCCAGTTTTCAACATTTTCAATAAAACCTTCAGTCATTAGAGCATCACACAAATATGAACCAACCATAAGGTTTAACATATTTGGTCCAATACCAGCAATACCATACCAAGTTAATTGTTTTTTAGTTAGTTTTCTCATTTACAACTCCTTTATTTATAGTATTTAGAAATTCTCCTATTTCTCTATCATATTTTACCATATCATTAATTTTTAGTCTTGAGTGAGCACCCTTATCAAACCACACTATTTTTTTGAATGTGGCACATTTTTCATATAATTCTATACTCTTTTCAGGGACAGAATAAATGTCTTCTTTGCCATATAAGAATAAAATTGGCTTATCTAGCTTATCGATACAATCAATTGGTCCAAAATATGGATCAACATGAGCTTTTCTTTTCATAATAGAAAAGAACATCTTAGGAACTAAGCCTCGCTTAAAGCCTTTTTCAATTCCATGGTTCTTAAAGCTTTCAGCAAAATTAACATACATTCCATCAGCGATAATCGCATCGAAATAATCCACACCTAATCCTTCTTCTTTATTATGAATTAAAGCATAAAGGATTGTGGCTGAACCGATACAAACACCATGCCCGATGATGCTTTTTTGCTTTTTCTCATCATGTAAAAATCTTGCCCAGTTTAAGATATCTTTATATTCATCTAAACCAAGTGAATTGATTTTACCTGTAGAGTAGCCGTGTCCACGATTATCGATTGCTAAAACGTTGTAACCTAAATCTTTATAAGGCATCGCAAAGAAATAGCAATAAGTTAACGCTTCGCTACGTCCTGCTACAATTATAACGGTTCTATCAAACCCAAAGTTATAAAATTCCCCCGCAAGACTAAACTCGCCGCTTTCGATTTTTACATCTTCTTTAAAACTAGCATTCTTATCATGGAATTCTTTGATTCCTATTTCATACATCTTCTCTTCTTCAGCATCCCCAATCTTTGGTTCCCTTGTCCAATTTTCTTTCTTGTTTCTTGTAAAATATTTCTTAAACAAGAACCAAGCTACATTATACTGTACAATCAAAAGAGGAAAGATAATAAATAGGATAATTCCACCTATTACATATAATATCCACATATCACACCTACAATAATCCTATTAGCATTGAATAAACAGGTTGTCCACCTTCAATGAAACTTACTTCTAAATTAGGGAAAGCATCACTTATTCCATTTAATAATTCATCATCATCAAATTCATAATCTTTTCCTTTAGAAATAATTAATGTTGATTTCTCATCAATTGCTTCAAGTTTTTCTAGTCCTTTAACGATTGTTTTAATTAAATCACTGTAACTATCTAAAACAATATCACCCTTAACAATAACATAATCATCTTTTTTGATTCTAACATCGTTTAAAGTACAATCACGGACAGAAGCAAAGACACCAAATGTTTCAATCATATTCTTTCCTTCTTCCATTTGATTGATTCTGTAATCTAGATTATCGCTATCATTAACATCACTTGCTAAAGCGTAATAACCTTCTAAGACATTGTTAGTTTTTAAGATATTAACATTTTTCTTACTTAAGAAATCAACTGCTTGATTGATTGCTAAAATATTGTTTTTATCATTTGGCAAAATAACGATATTTAAAGCATTAAGTTCTCTTAAAGCTCTAATAAAGTCACTAGAATAAGCATTCATCGTTTTACCACCATCGATTACGATATCACACCCTAGATCGTGGTAAATCTCTTTTAAGCCATCGCCACTAACAACTGCCACTTTACCTAAAAACTTCTTAGTTGTTTCTTTGTTTGATTTGATATCTAAGTTTTCCATATCAAATGAAACAAATTCACCATATTTTTGACATAATTCAATTATTTTAGATGGTTCCATTGTCTTAACGTCACAAATCACAACATCACCTTCACGGCTTGAAACTATGTCTCTAGCATTTTTCTCTAAATCATCATTGAATTTATCTAAATCAAAATTAGTCACATCACCTTTGCCATTTAAAAGTTGTAAATGGAAAGATATTTCATAACCTAATTCAAATTTACTATCAGCGTTGAAATTATCAATATCAGTAGTAATGATGAAATCTTCTTCTTTAGCATTATCTAAATCAACTATCTCATCATGTAAATACATTAATAAGCCTTCAACTAAGACAACGTAACCTGCTCCACCAGAGTCAATAACACCAGCTTCCTTTAAGATAGGAAGTAGTTCAGGAGTATAGCTTAAGCTCTTTTTCATCTCAGCTACATAAATTGAGAAAAAGACATCGATCTTAGTGCTACGGCTAACCTGATCTTTGATGTTTTCAATACCTTCTCTAGCAACGGTTAAAATTGTTCCTTCAGTAGGTTTAGAAACAGCCTTATAAGCCATCTTATAAGCATTAATAAAAGCATCTCTAAGTTCCCCTGAATTAGCAATTGAGCATCTCTTTAATTCTTCATATATTCCTTTGAAAAACTGTGACAAGATTACGCCACTATTGCCCCTAGCACCTATTAGCATATTTCTTGATAAGTCTTTCAAATAATCTCCAAGATGATTATTTGGCTTAGTGTTTACAACCCCGTTTTCTAAAGTAACACGCATATTACTACCAGTGTCACCATCAGGAACAGGGAAAACGTTCATGCTATTAATCACCTTTTCATTTACTTTTAAGTTGTTTAAGGCATTTTTGAGCATTTCCTCAAAAATTGTACCATTTAAACTCGTAATAACCATAATAACCTCAAAACGAAATAAAAACTAGTTTGTTATTTTGTTAAAATTGACTCCATTAACGCTTTTTCTTCAACCAAATCTTTAGAGATTGGTTTTCCTTGATAATAACAGCTCATTAGACCAGGTCCAATATTAATACCACAGCTTGGTCCGCATTCAATAATATATACTTTCTTAGGATTGAACTTTTCTTCAATCAATCTCTTATATTCTAATGCTTGCTTTTCTCTAACAGAGTGGCAAATTAAAATATTTTGTTCACTAGGATTTTCGATTGTTTTTTCAATGTATGAAAGCATTGCAGGGTAAGCACCCTTTTCACCTTTAGCTTTACCTAAAACAGTAGTTAATCCATTTTGATCAGATTCACCAAGTGGCTTAATTCCAATTAGTTGACCAAAGAAAGCTTTAGAGTGAGTAATTCTACCTTTCTTAGCTACAAATGATAAGTCATCTAACCATCCCATTTGGTGGAATGTGTTCTTATTTGCTTCTAAATAATCGTAGACTTCATCAAGTGTCTTACCTTCGCTTCTTAAAATAGAAGCTTTAATTGCTAGTAGTCCAATACCACCACCAAATCTCATAGAGTCAACAATTTTTATTTCACAGTTGTGAGTGCCTTCTAAATCTTTCTTAGCACTATTAAACATATTGAATGTTCCACTCATTGTTGAAGAGATTGTGATAGCAAGGATATCTTTATCTTTCTTGATTTCTTCTTTAAAGCATTCAGTTACTTCATAAACGCTATTAGGAGAAGTCTTAAAACCATCAGGATTAGCCTTTAAATGTTTAAAGAAATCAGCTTGACCATTGTAATAAGTACATTCACTCCAATCAGTAAATGATACTTTGTCCTTTCCATCTTCATCAACGAAGTGAGCTTTGATTAACTTCAAATTGAAATCTTCTAAAACTTCCTTACTTAAATCACTTGTTGTGTCAACAATAATTGTAAAATCTCTCATTATTTAGCCTCCTTAGAAAACTCTTTTAATTCATTCATTTTATCTTGTAACAGAAGTGTAGCTTCATGCAAATTATCTTTAGTAAATCCTAGCTCGTTTAAATCAATAGGATCTCCAAAATAGAATCTCATTCGTTCAAAGACATTTTTCCTCTTTCTAATATAGATAGGGATAATTGGAACTTTGCACCTTAAAGCAAATAGAGCTGGTCCATCTTTAAATTCAAGCATTTCATCGCTATCATTTAAGGAACCCTCAGGAAAGATATCAATTAATCCTCCGCCTTTTAAGACAGTTGTAATCTGCTTATAAGACTCTATAGATAAATTATTTTTGTTTATTGGAATTATTAAAAGGTGAGTCATTACCCAACGATTGAATTTCTTTTCAATCATCTCTTCAATTGAGACAACTCTGTGGCGACGAAAAATAACCGCCATAAGAGTCGACATAAAATCAAAATAAGACCTATGGTTATAACATAGAACTGCTCCGCCTTTTATTTTATATCTCTTATGTATAAAAATCTTCTTTGGTCTAAACCAAGCGATGAGCGGCCAAATTCCCGTTACAAACCCTAGATCGTAAAACCACCTTTTTTCTTTGAACTTCTTTTTTTTAATTGCCATATTATATTTTACTCTTTTTGTGTATTTTTATCAAATCATTTATTAATCAAATCTTTGCTCTTTGTTACTTATTAGAAGAAATCAGTAATACCCCAATCGATAATTCCTGCTATCTCTAATGCTACAAATGTTATGAATGCGGCAAACATGATAAAAGATATCATACAAGCAGGAACAGCTAACGCCCTACCAATAGCAGATCGTCTTAAAGATAATTTATCACCAGCTTTACGCCCCAGTGCTCCAAAAACAATTGCAGGTAGGCCTAAAATAAGGCCAATAAAGAAAGGAGTCCAACACAAAGCAAAACCAACAATTCCAAAAATTTGAGAAAGTTTAGCGAAATTCTTCCACATTTTATCATGTTCATCGATTGGTACAACACTTTCGATTCTTAAATCATCATCGCTTATCGTTTCAACAACCTTGCATCCACAATTAAAACAATAAATAGAATCATCACTAATCTTAGTTCCACATTTTTTACAATACATGTTTTTACCTCTTTATTTGTTTTTTAATCTGTTATAAGCATCGATATTAGTATCTATTATCATTTTAATTTCTTTGCAAGTTTCTAGTTTATCGCAATCGCCACATGTTTCTATCTTTTTTTCAATAGCGCATTTTCTAATTGGACATAATGAACTACAAAAAACAGTCTTTACTCCATCACTTTTGCATCCCATGCAATTAATCATTTCTTTAGTGATTTCTACGTTATTAAGTTCTGACCACTTTTTAGCAACGGTCGCGCGTAAAACATCATCGTTATTGATTGTGGCAATATAAGCTTCACATTTACTACAGTCTAGTCCACAATAAGCAATTAAATTATCCATAAAAACTCCTAAAAAATAAATATAACAATTTCTATTATTATAACATAAAAACTGATGAATTGCTTCATCAGTTTTCTTCTTTTTCTGGTAATTGTGAATAAGTAGCATCACATTTAGGATATCTGCTACATGCATAGAACTTTTGTCCTTTGCTTCTTCCCCTCTTAGAAACCCTTTCAACCAATGTTCCTTTGCCACATTTTGGACAAATGATGTTTGTATCAACAACTGGTTCAGGTTCTTTTTTCTTAATATAGTGGCATGTTGGATAACCGCTACAAGCTGCAAATTCTCCAAATCTACCATTTCTAATAACTAGAGGTTTCCCACAATTAGGACAAACTTCATCTAGGTAAATTGGATAAATCTTTTTCATTTCATTTGTAGCTTTATTAAGAAGCGGCATATAAGCATCATAGAACTTCTTAAGCTCAGTGTACCAAACAACATCGCCTCTAGCAATCTTATCAAGCGTCTCTTCCATCTCGGCTGTGTATTTAACATTAATTATTGATTCAAAGAATTCCGATAATTTTTCGCTAGTTAATTCACCTTGCTTTGTTGGAACGAAGCACTTCTTCTCTAATTTCACGTAATTACGAGCTTTCAAAGTCTCAATAGTAATTGCATAAGTTGATGGTCTACCAATTCCAAGTTCTTCCATCTTTCTAATAAGACGAGCTTCATTGTATCTTAAAGGAGGATTTGTGAATTTTTGTTCACTTGTAGCACTTGCTCCTTTTAATACTTGACCTTCTTTTAGATCAGGCAAACTCTTAATATCTTCTTCTGTGTCTTTATAAATACCTAAATATCCATCAAAAATAGTCTTTTCACCATTAGCTTCAAAGATATAGCCATTGTTTTCAATCAATACCTTTTGGTCTTCCACAACCGCATTAGCCATTAGTGATGCCATTGCTCTAGAGTAAATTAATGAATAAAGCTTTATTTCATCATTATCTAGATAAGGCTTAACTTCTTCAGGCTTATAAAACACTCTAGTAGGCCTAATTGCTTCATGGGCATCTTGAACATTTTTGCCTTTGTTCTTCTCAAAATATCCTTTGTAATAATTAGCACCATAATTTTTAATGATTTCAGCTTTAGCTTCATTGATGAAATCTTGTGAAAGCCTAAATGAGTCAGTTCTCATGTA
Organism: Bacilli bacterium; assembly: GCA_918272565.1. GTDB lineage: Bacteria > Bacillota_I > Bacilli_A > ML615J-28 > CAG-698 > Tener-01. Next base: position 38,434 of record CAKJYW010000018.1, on the reverse strand, counting down.
AGTGATTAAACCAACACGTTCATTCTTAAGCTCAACACCTTCATAAAGCTTTTGCGCTATCATCATTGTCTTTTTAGCATTGAAGCCTAATTTACTAGATGCGTCTTGTTGAAGAGTTGAAGTGATATAAGGCTCACGACTAGCTTTTTCACGTTCTCTAAAGATAATGTTTTTAATCTTATATTCTCTTCCTAGATTATTAATAACATTATCTGCAGCTTCTTTGTTATCTAATTTTATCTTTTCTTCACCATCTAAAATAAGCTTTGCTCTAACTTTAGCATCTTTCTCTTTGAAATCAAGATAGATATCCCAATATTCATCAGCCTTAAAAGCACTTACTTCTTTTTCCTTTTCAACAATCAGTTTCAAAGCAACAGATTGAACACGACCTGCAGACTTTGAGCCAATCTTATTTTGAAGAAGTTTAGATAAGCTAAATCCGATGATTCTATCTAAGATTCTACGTGATTCTTGGCTTCTAACTAAGTCCATATTAATCTCACGACCATTTTGGAAAGCATTCAAAACAGCAGTTTTAGTGATTTCATGGAACTCAATTCTTTGTGAATTGCTATTATCAAGCCCTAAAACTTCAGCTAAATGCCAACTAATAGCTTCCCCTTCTCTATCAGGGTCGGTAGCAAGAAAGACTTTGTCTGACTCTTTTACATCTTTTTTAAGTTCTCTAACGACCGCTAATTTGTCATTTAAGATCTTATATGAAGGTTGGAAATTGTTATCAATATCAACACCAAATCCACCGACACCATTAGTCTTAAGATCTCTAATATGGCCCTTAGATGATGTAACTTTGTAGTCACTACCAAGATATTTTTCAATTGTTTTAGATTTTGCTGGTGATTCAACAATAACTAAATATTTATTCATAATAGCACCTTTTCGCCATAATATTCTACACAATAAGAAAACTTAAATCAAGTTTTTCCATCATTTTTTCAAATTCTTTTTTAGAGCACTAATATTAGTGATTAATCAGCCAAAAAACACTAATCTTCTCATATTAAGCCTAAAAAGGCTTATTTTTCTACTTATAGGTAGAAAAACAACCAAAAATTGCTAGTTTTTGATAATTCCGTAATAATTTAGCCCATTTGCACTTTCATTACTATAATAGATAATTTTATAATAAATTTCATCTATTTTGATATTTGAAGCTAGTTCTTCGTAGCTTAAAGTTGTGTAATTACCACGTTTTAGTTCATAATGATAAATTCCATAGAATGGGAATATTTCACCATCAGTTGTCTTAATAAAAGCTTGAAAATCGAAATGACCTAATTCCTCACTAAAGTTAATAGTAAATTTATATTTATTCTCACTATCAATCTTATCTAAGATAACATCAAAGATATTATCACTATTAACGTATTTATCTAAATCTTCTAATTTGATTATGTCTTCGTGATATTTTAAAGTCTCATTAATTATAACTTCTGAGTCTAATTTATATTCATAATCAATAGCAACACTAAATTCATCTAAGTTATCAATTCTTTCGTGAGGTGCAAACTTTTGAGCATACTTACGTTCAGTCTCAGTGTAATCAAATACATGATAATATTGGATTATAGTGTCTTTATTTGTCTTATAATCGACTTGATAGTAATGGTAATATCTTCCAGTCCCCCTTAAGAAGTCGGAATATATCGTAAAATTATAATACATTTTTTCATCAACTATAGATGATTTTATTAGAAGGTAACTAGAAACAGTCTCGCTTTCAATATTATGTTCTGCTTCTATTACAGGGTATTGTAACCCCTCAATATGGTATCCTCCACATGAAGATAAGCAAAGTAGCATTATTAACATGCAAAAAATGATTAATTTTTTCATAATTCTAGCCTCATTACTATTATATACTACATTATTTTAATAAAGCAAACAAAAAAAGCCCTAAAAGAGCTTTTGTTGTTCGTAGAGTTTGTTCTTTACAGGGGCAAAAGACTTCCTGTGAACTTCGCTTACCCCATACTTTTCTAGCATCTCTAGATGATATTTAGTGACATATCCTTTATGCTTTTTAAAGCCATACATCGGGTATTTTTTATCGATTTCTTCCATGATCCTATCCCTTGTAACCTTAGCAATAACAGATGCTGCCGCAATCGATGCACTCTTACTATCACCTTTTACTAAGCTTAAAACGGGAACATCTAAATCTAGTGGCATACAATCAGTTAATACGTAGTCAGCTTTATTCTTAAATTTCTTTACGCACTCTGTCATGGCTTTCTTACTAGCAGCGTAAACATTAAGCCTATCAACGTCTTCTACACTAACTACTGTAACACTAACCTCAATAGCATCACGCATAATTATATCAAATAATTCATCTCGAACTTTCTTAGTTAATTTTTTAGAATCATCAAGCCTATCTAATTTATAGCCTATAGGGAGGATGACGCTAGAAGCTACCAAAGGACCAGCCATAGGGCCACGCCCTGCTTCATCACATCCTGCTATATATTTATAACCTTTAGACGCTAAATCTTCTTCATAACCATAAATATCTTTTATCATAGTCTATCCAGTGTAATATTTGCAATTCTACAATTTCTAAAATCTTGAATAATGAGGTTGAAACATTCATCAGTGCTTTTGATGTTTCCTCGTTTTTTCATAATTTCATCGCATATTTCATAATTATCTAAACTAACATCTATTCCATATGCTTTAGCTAAATCATCTTTATAATATTTTTTTAGATAATCTAATAAATAATTACCAATTTCTTCAATAGGTAAAACTTCATCTCTAATAGCTCCGCTTAAAGCAAGGTTAATAGCCACTTTCTTTTCATCAAATTTCGGCCATAAAACCCCTGGAGTATCAAGCAAATCTAAATCTTTATTAAGTCTAACCCACTGTTGAGCCTTAGTAACACCAGGCTTATTTCCAACAAGCGCTACTTTCTTCCCAACAAGCTTATTTAATAGAGTGCTTTTCCCAACATTAGGAATACCGATAATCATACTCCTAATTGGACGAGGCTTAAGTCCCCTAAGGCGATCTCTTTCAATCTTTTCTTTTAAGATTTCTTTTGATAAAGGAACAATCTTTTTAACATTATATCCATCAATTGAGTCAACCAAAATGACACTTAACCCTTTTTTATTGTAATAGGCTTCCCATTTCTTGTTTTCTTTTTCATCAGCCATATCACATTTAGTCATTATGATAAGCCTAGGCTTATTCTTTAAAACATCATCAATCATCGGGTTTTTACTAGAATAAGGAACTCTAGCATCAATTAACTCATACACAATATCAACAAGCTTTAATTTTTCTTCTATTTCCCTTTTGGCTTTGGCCATATGACCAGGATACCAATTGATGTTTGTATTATTTTCATTCATCGGGATCAACTCCTTTATTTTATTTTTCTTTTTGAAATATAAGGTTCATAAATATCTTTATATTTTTCTAGTGCCTCATTAACATCTATCCAATATAATTCTAAAGTTTCATTATCTGATTCATCAAAAATCTTCTTTTCAAATTTACCACCAAGTGCTAAAATTGATTTTCTACTTCCTTCATTATAATCTGCACAAGTCACTAATACATTCTCTAAGTCATTTTTTTTAGCTATTTGTAAAACTAAATAAAGATTGATTTTATTATATCCTTTTTTTCTCTCAGTTGGTCTTATTGAATAACCAATATGGCCACCAAAATTTCTCAAATGATCATTTAATCTTAATCTTAAATCAATCATACCAACTATTTTATTATCATCTTCTCTTATTAAAAAATAAGTATATGCTGGTACCAAACCTTGTTCTAAAGCATATTTTTCTTCATGAAGTTTTGTATTATTGCTTAACCACTCTTCATAACTCATACCTTTTTTTAGTTTTCCATCTAAACCACCTGTACCATGAATTTGTGAATCGTATTTATAAAACTCTTCTATAAATTCGATAGCTTCATCTTTTCGCTCTAAAGATGGTAATTCTAAATAAAATTTCTCCATATTATCACCGCATTATAAAAAATTGGCTAAATCAACACCAACTAATTGATATTTGTACTTTTTCATCTATTGGGATTTCTTTCTTTAATGTATTCTTCTTTTTTTAGTAATAATTCTACGCATTCTTCTATTTTACCAAATTTTATAGTTTCTTTAGTTCTGCCTATTTCGCTAAACCCTGCTTTTTTGAATGCTTTAATTGCGCTCACTCTCTCATTTGGAATCACATCAGATAATTCACTTATATTGTTATTTATAAATGCTACTTTTTCTAACTCTAACAAAGCGTAATAACTATAGCCCCTACCACGATATTTGTAATCAATCACGATTCCCATATTATAAAGACCTTCACTTTTATAATAATAGATTTCTCCAATAGGTTCAGTAATTTCGCTATCATAAATATAAGCAAAATATCTATCATTATTACTAGTCCAATCATTAAACCAACTAATTAGTTCTTCGCTAGTTTTAGTTATGGTACCAGTTTTATAATCATATGAAGGATCACTAATATCATAACCAGCATTATAACTCATAGTTTTAGGATCAGCCATCCACTCTTTTCTAAAGTGGAGTTCACTTACCTTTGGAACTTTTAGATAAACACTCATTTTGCGCTCCTTTTTAAAAAGGGCTAAGTTTATAACTCAGTCCGTTTTAAATTATTGAATCTTTTTCCAATCAAAAATAGTATTTCCCTTTTTATAAACTACTCTACCTAATATTTGATCAATTCTAAATAGTCCTAAATATCTACTATCGTTACTTGAAGATCTATTATCACCCAATACTAAGATATAACCTTCAGGGATTACTAGAGGTGATTCCTCTATATCAAGGTTACAGGATACAACTGATGATAAATCAAAGTCACTTGTGTGAAGGTTTGATAGAGGTCCTGTTTCTTCTACCCCATTAACATAAACCTTGCCGCCAACAGCGTGTACTTCATCCCCTGCTACACCAATTACTCTTTTGATTAAAAGTTCATCATTAGTAACCCCATATGCTAATTTATTGATATCTTTATCAACATATAAAATTACAATATCATTCTTTTCTATCTTTTTAGTAGCCTTGACGATAACAAATTCTTCATTAGTTAGAGTTGGATACATCGAATTACCACTAACAGTTCCACGGAAGAAAGCAAATGATAGAAATAGTTGCAAAATGAGACTAACAACTAAAAGTAGACTCATTAAATCTACTCTTTGATAGTAGTTTTCACATTTTTCTCCATTACTAAAATGAGGGATTGTGGCAATAATGATTAGGGAAATAGCAACTAAAGAAAATGAAACTATTCTATTCAAATCACCAATAACATGATGTTTCCATATTATTAATATAACTAGTAAGATACTAGTAATAGCACAAATAATAATACGGATATTTACTTTTCTAAAGTTGCTTGCTATTTCCATATGTTTCCTTTTAATTGTTACTTAATATTTGTTCTAATTCTTCCTCAGTTTGAACTAATACGCTACGAGGTTTACCTTGAATTACGGGACCAACAATTCCTAAATCCTGTAACTCATCCATAATTGAATCAATTCTATTATACCCTATATTGAACATTCTACAAATTTGGTTCATTGATGCTCTTTGGTTCTTAACAACAAACTTAGCAATTTCTGCTAATTTATCATCGCTTTGGTAACCACTAGTATCACCAAATACATTTTCTTCCTCTTCTTCCTCTTGTAAGTCTTCTAAAGTGAACATGTAATCGATGTTATCTGTAGAAATGGAATCAACAATTTGATTGATTTCATCAACAGAAACGAATGCACCTTGAATACGAATGTCGCTTCCACCATTAGAATAAAGCATATCGCCCTTTCCTAAAAGCTTTTCAGCACCAACATGGTCTAAAATAGTTAGTGAGTCAGTTTGACTGTTTACACTAAAAGCAATACGTGTTTGAATGTTAGCTTTAATTGCACCTTTGATAATATCAACAGATGGTCTTTGTGTCGCTACAATCAAATGAATTCCCGCACTACGAGCTTTTTGACAAATTCTTTGAACATTTACTTCAAAACTAGAACCAGCTGTAGTCATCAAATCAGCGAACTCGTCGATTACAATAACGATATAAGGTAATTTACTTGCATCAGGATTACCACTTTCTTCAACATATCTATTGTAATCTTCAACTGTTCTACTTCTAGCAGGTCTAAATAGTTCATAACGACGTTCCATTTCGTCTACTGCCCATTTGATAGCAGATGTAGCGAGCTTTGATTCATCGATGATTGGGCTAGCTAAATGTGGAACATTTTCAAAGAACATAAGTTCGTTTCTCTTAGGGTCAATTAAGATTAACTTAACTTCATCTGGAGTAGCTTTGTATAAAATGCTTGTGATAATTGAGTAAATACAAACAGTTTTACCACTACCAGTTGAACCAGCAATCAATGCATGAGGCATTTCACGAATATCAGCATATCTTGCTTCACCACTTACACCTCTACCTAAAACAACATTGATAGGTTTTCCATCACTTAGATATTTCTCATCATCAAGTAAGTCACCTAAAGTTACAATTGACTTCTTTTGGTTAGGAACTTCGATACCAACAGTAGATTTACCAGGAATAGGAGCTTCCATTCTAATATAATTACTAGCTAAATTCATTTGAAGGTTTCTAGTAATACCTTCAATCTTATTAACTTTAACACCTGGATCAAGCTTTACTTCAAATTGAGTAACAGTAGGGCCCTTAACTTGGCTAACAACATGGCCACCAATATTGAACTCTTCTAAAGTAGAGTTGATAGCAGTCTTTTGGAACTCAGTTGAGTCATCACCAAAATATGTGCTTGCACCACTCTTTTTTAAAATTGATAGAGGAGGCTTAACATATTTAGTTCTTCTTACAACTTTTTTAACCTTTGCTTCAACTGGTTTTTCCTCAACTTGCTTCTTATCTTGTTCATTTAGATAATCATCAAGTTCAGCAAATTCTTGTTTTTCTTCACTTCCAATAGAAATATCATCATAATAATTATCAGTCTTCTCTTCTACTGTATAGAATTGAGGCTTAGGACTTCTATCTTCTTCTCTATTTTGATAATCATTGCTTTGATTATTATTTTGATAAGAATTATTTTGATAATTGTTATTATTTTGATAATTGTTATTATTTTGATAATTGTTATTGTTTTGATAATTGTTATCTTGATAATTTTCTCTTCTTACTTCTTGTTGAGGAGCTTCTTTATAATTATTGTTTTGATAATTGCTTTGTTCATTTTGTGGATTTGGGCGATTATCATCATTACGATAAATAGGCTCACCTTGTCTACTATTAGGAGTATATGTTTGATATGAATCGTTTTGTTCTTCATTACGATTCCTAATAACTAATGTACTTCTTTCATTTCTAGTAGGCTTGATATAAGGAGTTTTGTTTTCCCCAGTTTCTTGTGATAAAACGCTTCTAACAACGCCCCTATCATCACCAAAATGGTTTTGTTCGCTATATTTACGATATTGTTCTCTATTTCTATCATATAGAGATCTTTCATCAAGCTTTTCATCTTTTAAATAATCGATATTATTTCTACTAATTCCTGGATCTTCTCTACGTAAATATGAAGGTATTCTATTAGGATCATATTTCTTCTCAGGACTAGCATAACTAGCTTCAATTGGCTTTTGAGGTGCTTCGCCTCTAAAAGCATCATATTGACCTTCACTAGTCTTCTTAGAATGAGGATATGTCATAGTGTCTTTGTTATTATATCCTGTAACACTACTAGCAAAACGATCTAGTGGAACTCCACTGCCACCAGCTGTAGTTTCTTCTTCAATTTTAGGAATATAAAATTGTTGTTTCTTTTCGCTATCTGTTGCCATATTACTTCTCCTCTTCATTTATTATTTTTTCAATTTCTTCGAGACTTTCAGCTCTAAACACTGTTTTTGAATAAACCTTGACAGTCTCTTCCCCAACAATATCGATGATATCTAGGGCAATATTATTTGATATCTTAACAATAGCTGTGTTAAGAACGATTTTTCTAAACCAATAAAATGGATTGATGGTATTTAGAACCGGACCAATCACTTTCATAACTCCTGTTCTTTTAGCAGCTTTCACCGCTTTTGTTTCTTCTATTTTCTTTTTTGTATCGTAAAATTCAATAATTGAAGAAACCTTAAACTGTCTTAATTTCTTTAATATCCTTCCGCTTAAAAGTTCATCAATACGATCACTTATATAATGAATAAGCTCTAAAAATTCATTAGGAGTAAGTTCAAACAAGGGATGCTTACTATCTGGAAAGATAGTTGAAGCTATATCATTGATTTCTTCCCAAGCAATACTAGATAAATCTTTGTATTTTTCTTGTAATGCTTTCATTGAAGACTCTTCAGAAAATTTATTTTTAGAATTTTCAATAATTCTCAATATTTTTTCATCATCTATTTCCACATATCCTTTAGATTTTTTCTCATTTTTCTTAAAACGAGTGACGATTGTTAGAACATATAAAAGACCAAAAATCACCACCCCAACAATAATTCCAAAGATAAATGGAATCACTTGACCAGTGAAAGTTATGTTACTAGTTACTCTAAAAAACCAGTTAGATATGTCATCAAAAATATTAAGATAAGTCATTATTGTGTTCATATTTTTTTACTATCTCTATTATATTATTTTACTATATTTTGCCTCTTTTTGCAAGGAGAAAAAGGGCACAATATTTGATAAAAAAATCGTATAAAAATACAACCAAGGTACTTTATACGACTTATGATATTTCTTTACACAAAGAGAGTTGGTTTACCATAAATTATCACGCAAACCAAGTCAACTAACCAAGCAACAGGAGGAATAAAAATACATATTATTCCAACAACCAATTGCCCTTTGCCGATTCTGTATAAAAATGCATTGACCCAGCCAGTTAGTGGAATTATCGCAAAAATAAGTTTGATAATCCAAGCAAGGCCATCATAAAATCTCAAATAACCTTTCATAATCTTTTTTCACCCCATTTACCTTATTATATCATACCTTACTAATTATTCAAGACCATAAAACGTTTTTAAAAACTTTTTTCTTTAATAAAAGTCTTTAACATGGTAAAATAAAATTATAAGGAAATAATAATATGGAAATATTAAAGAAAAATTACCTAATCGCCATCGACTTAGATGAGACATTAGTAACTAATTTTAATAACGATGATAATAAAAGTTTAGAATTATTAAAAGAGATTGCCAAATACAACTATGTTGTTATTGCAACGGGTCGCCCTCTAAGAAGTAGCCTTTATTATTACAAACTTTTAGGGTTAAATACCCCAATAATTAATTATAATGGTGCACTAGTTCATCACCCATTTGATCCTAATTTCCCTAAATCTTATATATCAGTAAAAAAAGAGTGGGTAGAAAAGATCATTGATGATAACAGCTATATTGTTAATATCTTTTGCGAGATAGAAGATGAAATCTTCTTATATAAAAAGCAAGATGAAATAAACCCATATCTTCACTTAGATGGAGGGAAACTCCACATAGGTCCATTTAAAGACACTTTATATGGTGATCCTAATGGAGCTATCATCTTCTCAACTTTAGGTAGTGGGGAAATGTTAGAACAATATATCAATGAAGAATTTAAAGGAAAACTAAAAATCCGCTTCTGGGGATGTGAAAACTACACCCTAAGTGAAGTTTATAACCCTCTAACAACAAAAGGAAACGGAATAAAAAGAATAATCGATTATTATAAAATTGATTATTATAAAACAATAGCCATAGCCGACGGTCACAACGACATCGAGCTATTTAACGAAGTAAATATCAAAGTAGCAATGGGTAATAGCCACCCCGAACTATTAAAAATGGCTACTTTCGTAACTAGTGATATTCATCATCACGGAGTATATGAATTCTTATATGAATTCTTTTGTAAACAAAAAGACTGAAATTATTAAATTTCAGTCTATTTTTTTAATTAAACATATTTAGTAAGCCTAAATAATAGTTTTGTTCGTGTTTTTCAAATCTAACAAATTCATCAAAGAACATATCTTCTGGGATACAGTAAATCATGATTGGTTTAGTACTATTGTATTTACCTGACATTGATACTTCTAAATAGTAATAATATTTATATTCTGTTCCTGTCAAATATATTACTTGATATCCTTTGCCACCATTAACATAGGCTCTATTCTTATTTGATAGTGATGAAGGTGTAAGCCATGCATAACCATCTTTAGAAATCCTATTGATGTATGAGATGCTATAAGTCTCTGATTCCTTCTTATCAAATTCAATCGTAAATTCATCGTCTTCATGTCCGATATAATAATCAAGTGGTGCTTTTCCGTTGACTTTATAACCACTAATATCACCAAAATAATCCCTTATTTCAACAATCAATATATCAGAATAAGAAACCATCTTCTTTTGTTCACCCTTAATACGGTAATAATACCTACCAGCTTCACTCGGTAGAGAAATGGTGATTTTCGAATTAGTATTTAGGGTATCAGCGTTTTGTAATACTGACTTAAGATCAACATATTCGAAATTATCTGTTGATATTTGTAAGGTGTATTTAACATTATCATAATTAAGTTGATTGTTCCAAATAAAATCAACATTATTATTTGTATAAAGGTCCCCATCAACTACAAAGTGGTTAACTTTACCATAACTTGTATCAATCTTTATCTCTTTTACTTCACTAAAACTTTCTGCCAAATTATTAAAGGCATGAATTCTAACATAAAGCTCTTTGCAACCATTAGGAATCTTTAGAGTAGATGTAGCACGACCAAATCCATCGTTATTTACTATTTCGCTACTACTAACAACAAATGTTTCATTATCAAATGAATATTCTAGTTCATATTTGATTTCATCACCATATGAATAATAAACTTTATTCCATTTGATATCGATTGTTTCATTTTCAAAATTGTTGCTTGAATAAACGATTCCCTCAGCTTTATCTAGTGATGCTTTAGTAGTATTAGTAGCACCAGCTGTATTAAACTTATATCCACTTGATAAAGTCAAGCTATTTGATTGAGTTCTAATAGCGTAGTTATATGTTTTTGAAGTATCACTAGATACATCGATAAAATCATAAATACCATCGTGACTAGGTCCACCGATAATATCAATTACTTCTTCTGGTGAATAAGTAATCTCATCTTCACTACGGTAAATTACATAAAATTTTGCATTTTCGGCTTCATTAAAACTGATCTTATATCCACTTTCAGTTTTTCCAACACTCGCACTACTTAAATCAGCTGAATAAATCCTATCCATGGTTCTAATCTCAGGTAGAATTGCTGGTTTATTCCAAATAGTATCAACTTTCTTAAATGATTTAGGGTTAGAAATCTTAGCTTTTAGGTTAGCAAATGTATAAATAGAATTACCTTTACAGTTTTCTAACTTATTTGCATACATTATTTGGTTGTAAGCTTCTAAATCAGAATTATACCAACTAGATCCACCACTATTACCGCTTAGATATAGACCTAAAGCCGAATAGAAATTAACGTTCTTATATTTAACAACTTTATCCCACCAGTCACACAAATCAGGGTAACCAGCACTTCCGTGTTCTATTGCCCAATATGTTTGAGGAAGAATATAATCGATCCATTCTTCATTTATCCACTTTAGTGTATCAGCAAATAAAGTTCCACCATAGTGGCTATAAGATGAAGTTGTGCTACTACCATTAGTAATAGCATTACCTTGTTCATCGTAACGTACATAACTAGATGGACCAGCGCTTAGCCAAATTCCTGAAGGAGCAATTCCAAGTTGAACACGTCTACCAGTTTTTGCGTTAAATGCACGCATTTCATCACTTAGTGCGTGAATAAACATATTAACTTGTTCTCTTCTCCAATCAGCTGTAGACATTCCAGAAGGTTTATATTGCGCTTGAGTAAGTGAATCATCAGCACTAACATAGAAATAATCATCGAAATTGATAGCATCAACTTGATAATTCTCTATTAATTCCATACATACCTTTACTAAAAATTCCCTAACCTCAGGAATTCCAGGGTTTAAAATGACAGTTGAGTCCCCTGCAAGCAAGTTATCAGGATTTGATGCTGGGTTATTAGCTTGGAATCTTTTAGCTACTTCATTTAAATTACCAGCTGTAGAAACCCTGTATGGGTTAAGCCAAGCATGGAACTCAATTCCCCTTCTATGACATTCATCAATTACCCAAGGAAGAGCATCCCAACTAGGATTAGTACTATAATATCTACTCCATTTACAATATTTAGATTGATAAAAAGCATCATTATAAACTCTAACATGGAAAATAACCGCATTCATATTGTAATATTCACAAACATCGAGCATATCCATGATTTCTCTCTTGTATTGGTCCATATTACCAAACCCAGCGATATCATTAGTAAAGGCACTTACCCAAACCGCTCTAAAGCTTGCTTCAGGTCTAACGTACTCAGCTGGAATTGTTACTTTGATGTTTGTTCCAATGTATGTGACATCTCCTGTTCCATCAGCTTTTTTAATTGGAACCTCTGTACCATCGGCACCTAACTTAACAAAGCCCAAAAAAATAGGTATGATCACTAATAATAAAATCATTATCTTTCTTATTATTTTCATTTATTTCTCCAAATATCTACTAATTATAGAATATTCATACCCTTTTCTTAGAAGTGATGCAATCATCTTTTCTCGCCTTTTAGCATCATCTAAGTCACGGTATTTATATTCTTGCTTTTCAATCTCTTTTTCGATTCTTTCTAATGAATTGTCACTGAAAGTAGCCTCATTAATAACATGATTAATTACTTCACCACTAAACCCATCACGGGCTAACTTAGTATAAGCGTTCATCTTTTGTGCCTTTAGAGGCTTATCAGTATTCTTTTTTAAAATAGAATCCATTAAAAGATTAGCTACTTCTATTTCTTTATCAAAATCATAACTAGATAGAACTTCTTTTATTATTTCTTCATCTATTCTTTTTTCTTGTAATTTTCTTTCTAATACTTTAGGACCTTTCTTTTGACGTATTACGTAATCAGTTAAATATTTAGCAAGTGCCCTATCGTCAATATAACCAAAGTCCTTAATCTTTTTGATAATTCTTTCAATTTCAACTTGACTAGCTTCTTTTTCTTTTAAATATGAATAGATTTCATATTCTGATCTCATTTGATATGAGATATAGTTTAGTGCCTTATTAAAAAGTTCATCAGAGCAGTTAGCTTTTACAATCTTTTTAAATTCTTTTTCACTAAAGGTTTTACCTTTTAATACCATAAAAGAAACAATTGTATCTTCAGTGAATTTATATTCACCATCATTTGTATAAACGATGAATCTCTTTTTATCTTTTTTTATTTTGAGGATTTCAATCATTTTCTCCATAACTAAAACCCTCGCCTCTTACTTCGTTTGCTCTAGTTGAATAGTAGAAAGCATGAGGATCAACTTCTTCTAAAATTGCTCTTAGTTTCATATATTCTTTAGAACTCATAACACAAAGTAATAATTTCTTTTCATCGTGAGTAAATTCCCCAACAACCTTGATTGATGTTACACCACGTTCAAAGTCGTTGATTAATTTATCTCTTATTTCATCTTGTTTAGCGCTAATAATGTAAACTGCACGCTTGTTGAAACCACTAAAGACAATAGCGTCCATCAAAACTCCAGAAATTACCATAAAGATTATTTCATAGAATAAATCATTTGCTTCTTGTTTAAGTAAGAAAAAGCCTAATAAAATTACTGTTCCATCAATTACATATAAGGAAATAGAATAAGGAATATGAAAATATTTGTATAAGATGTTTTGAGGAGTTTCGGTTCCACCAGTTGATGAACCTTCTTTTAATACCATTCCTAGTCCTACACCCATTAAAAGAGATGAAAAGATGATAACTAGAATATAGTCGGTTGTTCCTCCATTTTCTTTAACTAATAAATCAAATCCTTTAGTGTTTAAAAACCCATATAATAAATCAAACACTTTGATAAATACAGGATACATTATAGACGCATAAGCGTTCTTAATTAAAAACTCCCTACCTAAAAAGATGAACCCCACAACAAGTAAAGCTAAATTCATAATTAGTGCTGAAAGTGCCGCATCCCAGCCATACAACTTCTTAAAAATGACACTTAACCCACTTACACCACCAATATCGATGTTATTGATGTTTAAGAAGAAGCTAAATGCTAAGGAAGATAGCATTACCCCGATAGTTATTTTTATAAAGCTTTTAAAATTGATCTTTTTTAGGAAGGCTTTTAGTTTCATAATCTACCTCACATTGTATTCGCTCTTTAAATAAGCATTGATAAAACCATCGATGTCTCCATTCATCACATTTTCGGTTGAGAAGTTCTCAAAATTGGTTCTATGATCTTTTACCATAGAATATGGATGGAAGACATATGATCTAATTTGACTACCAAAACTATTCAAATTAGTGTTGGTATTAATAGAATTTATTTCTTTTTCTTTTTCTTCTAATTCTAATTGATAAAGTTTACTCTTTAACACGGCCATAGCCTTTTCCCTGTTTTGGATTTGACTACGCTCATTTTGACATGTAACAACAATTCCGGTCTTTAAGTGCGTGATACGGATTGCTGAATCGGTCTTATTGACGTGTTGACCTCCAGCTCCACTTGCTCTATAGGTATCAATCTTAATATCTTCTGGTTTTATCTCGATATTAACATCCATATCTACTTGAGGAATTACTGTACATGAACAGAATGAAGTGTGGCGTCTAGCATTAGCATCAAATGGAGAAATTCTAACCAAACGATGAACTCCACGCTCACTCTTTAAATAGCCATAAGCATTATCTCCATGAACGATGAAAGTAACGCTCTTAATTCCCGCTTCTTCACCAGCTAAATAATCAACAACCTCAAATTCAAAGCCATGAGCTTCACTGTATCTATTATACATTCTAAAAAGCATCTCCGCCCAATCTTGAGCTTCAGTTCCACCAGCACCAGGATGAAGTTCCATAATCGCATCACAGTGATCATATTCCTTATTTAGAAGCATCTCTACTTCAAAATCACCCAAGTCTTTACTCATCTTATTGATGTCTTCTTCGATTTCTTTACTTAAATCTTCTTCTTCGCTTTTAATCAAATCAAAATAGAAGTTGATTTCTTCAAGCAAATCACGTAGAGTTTGAAACTTCTTCAAAATATCTTGGTTGTGTTTAACTCTTTTTAAAACCTTTTGCGCTTTTTGCATATCATTATAGAATGTTGGGTCTAACATAAGTTTATTGTCATCCTCAATCGATGCATTAAGGCCCTTAACATCAACTGCCTTTTCAAGCTCAGTTAGTCTAAGTGAATAATCTTCTATAGCTTTTACAATTTCGTAATTTTCCATAATATTCTCGTTCTTTCCCTTATATATTATACTCTTTTAACCCTTTAAAATCAAACACATTAATCACTATCTACAACAATCCATTTACCATTTCTTTTGCCATTAACTCGCTTAATAATTCCCTCTTTTTGAAGCTTTGCCATATGGTATTTAGTAGTTCTTAGTGATTTACTTATTTTTATAGCTAATTCTTCTTGTTTAACTAGCGGATTAAGCCTAATTAGATTAATAATAGTTCCATCTTCTATAGATAAACTATCTTTTAATAATCTTAGTTTTTCTTCTTTGTAACTAACATTTAAGAATCTGTTTTTAAGTAGATTGTCTTTTTTTAATATTACATTTTCCAAAAACTTTATTAAAAATGATAGATCTTCATAAATTCCCTTTTCAAAATTATTATAATTTGCTCTAACTAAAGCATTTCTAAAATACCATGAATTATCTTTAAACACACTTTCATCAACACTAAATCCCAGAGCTTTTAAGTATTTAATCAAAAACACTGCCATAGTTCTCGTATTTCCTTCGCTAAAAGGATGAACTTGCCAGATGTTAGAAATGAATCTTGCGATGTGTTTAATCGCCTCATCTATAGTTAATCCATTATATGAAAAGTTTTTCTCTTCATTAAAATCATATTCTAAAGTCTCTTTAATGAACTGATATGATGAATATATTACTGTTTCACCATTTAAAACCCACTCATTCTTAGTAATATTAAAGGTTCTATATTTACCAGAGTCTTTAAAAACATCAAAAAAAAGTTTCTTATGAATATTAGATAATTCAATTGGTGAAAAATTAAAAGCATTTTCCGTTAATAGTTGAGCAATGTTTACTGAAACTTTATCAGCTTCTTCTTCGCTTTCTATTTCTTTTCTATTACTAGCCTCTTTATAATATTCGCTTACTTTTTTATATGCTTCATCTAAACTAATTGCGCCATCGATATTTTCCTTAACGACACCAACTAAATAAGCTGATGGTTTTAAGCCATCAACATCTTGTAAGCCAATTGATGCACCCCATATTTTAGCTTTTGTTTCTTTGTTTTCACCATTATATTTATCTAATTCTTTCTTCCAATCATTTGTCATTTCTTCATCCTACCTTATAACTATTATAGCATAAAAATGTTGCACTTTGCAATTTCAAAGTGCAATTATTGCACTTAAAAAAACTCACCCTAAAAAGGATGAGTTTGATATTTTATAGATTCTTTCCGCAAATAACAGCTTTTTCAAACTTTAAAGCTAATTCAATTAAATAGTCTCTCTTTTTTAGTTCAGCTAACCAATCTTTAGGAATATGATCATATCCATATAATATACCTGCCATTGATCCAGTAACAGCACCAACGGTGTCTGTGTCATCTCCTAAATTAATAGCACCAATTATTGACTCTTCAAAGCTATTATAATTTAATAATACCCAAATTGAAGCTTCTAATGTGTCAACTACATATCCGGACGATTTAATTTCATCAACAGGCAATTTTGAAATATCATCTTTTATTAATCTTTTATAATTATCCTGTGATTTTAATGAATAATAATCATAATTTATTCTTTTTAATTCTTCATATGACTTTCTTTTATCCATTCCCGATAATAAAAACATCACATATCTAACATAAATGTAGCATCCTAGTTTACTAATTTCATGGGCATGAGTTAATGAAGATACATCGTTTGTTAATTTTACAATTTCTTCTTCTTTTAATTCTTTATAATATGAATATAAAGCAATCGGTAAAATCCTCATTAAAGAACCATTTCCATTAGAATAGGTATCATTTTGCCCGCATCTATCTAACTCATATCCCTTAGAAAAGTTTATTATAGATTGAATGCAAGTGCGACCAGCATCAAAAACAACACCAGCAGCTGTAAATTTACTATCTTTCAGCCAATAATAAAAATTCATCATTATATCGCTACAATCAAAGTAGCCTTTATTAATAAATGAGTCTATTGTAGCTATTTCCATCGATGTATCATCAGACCAAGTGCCTGCTTCTACATCATGAGAGCCATATCCAATCATTTTAGTTATAGGAGAAACAAATAGTCTTTCTCTTGATTCAAATTCAATTGGAACACCCATAGCATCTCCTATAGCATGTCCTATTATACTATCGATAAATTTAGACATAATATCACCACATTTCCACATAAATTATATCATGGTTTTTCGTTTAATAATTAATAAAAGACAATATGAGACAAATTTGGTACATTCAATTCTTTTTATATTAAAAACTCACCCTAAAAAGGATGAGTTTGATATTTTATAGATTCTTTCCGCAACAATTCTTGTACTTTTTACCACTTCCACATGGACATGGTTCATTACGTCCAACTTTTGTTGAGACGGCTTGACGACGACGGCGTGTGTCTTCTTCTTTACCGCTATGAGTTGAAACTGGTTTTAATACAGCTTCACGTTGTAAGTTGTCCTTAATTTGAGCACGGTTGATAAATTTTGTGGCATCGGATTCGATATTTTGAATCATTTCTTCAAATTTTTCAAATCCAACTTCTTGATATTCTCTTAATGGATTCTTTTGAGCATAAGCTTGAAGACCAACAGATTGACGAAGTTCACTCATCGCATCAATGTGATCCATCCAATATGTATCAACAACTCTTAATAAAACAACTTTTAAGAATTCCCTATAAACTTCAATTGGGAATTGTTCTTTTCTTGATTCTAGTATTTCTTTTGATTTATTAACAAATAGATCGATTGCTTCATCGATTGTTTTATTTTCTACTTCTTCTTTAGTTATAAATCCAAGTGGGAAATATACACCATCGATTTCTTTTAAGAATCTTACAGAATCAATCATATTACGGTTATTTTCACTAATAGTGTTATTAGCAATTCTATAACCAGTATTTGTCATCATCTTAATGATGATATCACTAATATCATCTAAGAACAGAATTGATGCTCTTTGACCATAGATGATATCTCTTTGTTTTCTTAATACTTCATCATATTCAACAACATTCTTACGTGTATCAAAGTTGTTACCCTCAATCTTCTTTTGGGCAGATTCAACGAAACGTGAAAACATCTTTGATTCAAGTGGAGTCTCATCGTCTTTACCTTTTTCAGTAACTAAATATGCAAGCATTGATTTGAAGCTTTCACTACCAAATCTACGCATAAGTTCATCTTCAGCACTCAAATAGAATCTAGTATAACCAGGGTCACCTTGACGACCAGAACGACCTCTTAACTGATTATCGATACGACGAGATTCATGACGTTCAGTACCTAAAACAGCTAAACCACCAAGTTCTTTAACTCCAGGCCCTAACTTAATATCAGTACCACGACCAGCCATGTTTGTGGCAATAGTTACGTGACGTGCTTCACCTGCATGAGCAACAATCTCAGCTTCTCTTTCGTGTTGCTTAGCATTTAATACATCATGAGGAATACCTTTTTTACGAAGTAATTCTGATAAAAGCTCACTTGTTTCAATAGAAATTGTACCAACTAAGACTGGTTGACCTCTATGATATCTTTCCGCAATGTCTTTAGCAATGGCATCAAATTTTGCTTTCATTGTTAAAAACATCAAATCAGGATCATCAATTCTTATAACTGGTAGGTTTGTAGGCACTTCAACAACATACATGTTGTAGATGTTTCTAAATTCTTCCTCTTCGGTTTTAGCTGTACCTGTCATACCAGCTAGCTTCTTATACATTCTAAAGTAATTTTGGAAAGTAATAGTAGCAATAGTTCTTGTTTCTTTCTTTATTTCAACATGCTCTTTAGCTTCTAATGCTTGATGCAAACCTTCACTAAATTGTCTACCATACATTAAACGTCCAGTGAATTGGTCAACGATAATAACCGCATTGTCTTTAACAACGTAGTCGACATCTTTAAACATTACATAATTAGCTCTTAAACCATTTTGAATTCTATGAAGCAAACTAACGTATTTTACATCGTAAAGGTTATCAACACCGAAGAATCTTTCAGCTTTTTCCATACCTTTTTCTAGTAATACTACATGTTTAGTCTTTTCATCAACTTCAAAATCAGTATCTTTTTCTAGTCCTTTAACAAAAAGGTCAGCTTGTTGGTAAAGATTATCATTATTCTTTTGTCCACCACTGATGATTAATGGAGTTCTAGCCTCATCAATTAAGATTGAGTCAACCTCATCGACAATCGCAAAATTAAGTGGACGTTGAACCATAGCTTCTTTGTATGTAACCATATGGTCACGAAGATAGTCAAATCCTAATTCGTTATTTGTTGAATAAGTGATATCGCAATTATATTGAGCCTTCTTCTCTTCACTAGATAATTCTCTTAAATTTAGTCCAACAGTTAAACCTAACCACTTAAATAATTCACCCATCTCTTTAGCATCACGGCTAGCAAGATATTCGTTTACAGTAACGATGTGAACACCTTCACCAGGTAGAGCGTTTAAATATGCAACCATTGTTGAAGTTAAAGTTTTACCTTCACCTGTCTTCATTTCGGCAATATTACCGCCATGTAAAGCCAGCGCCCCAACAACTTGCACTCTAAATGGAGTCATATGAAGTACTCTAGTTGATGCTTCTCTAACAGTAGCGAAAGCTTCAATTAGTAAATCATCGATTGTTTCTCCGTTTTTTAGTCTTTCTCTAAATTTAACAGTTTGTCCTTGCAACTCTTCGTCTGTCATCTTTTTATAATCATCAGCCAAAGCGCAAATCTTATCTGCTATTTTTTCTACTCTTTTTAATTCTTTATAACCAGAATCAAATAAACTTTTAAAAATCATTATAAGTTCCCCTTTAATTACCTTATAATTTTACCACTTTTTGTGCCTTTCTTCAAGTAATTTAGACTTAAGCAAAAACTAATATGACAACTTGGCACTTTTGTTACATATATAATGCTAAAAAAGAGATTGAATAAAAATTCAATCTCTTATCTTTTAATGACGTTTCTTTAAGATAATAGCTAAACCAAAGATAGACATAATGCTAAATAACTTCATAGCACTCATTATCTTACAGCCTTTCTGTAGCTCATCTTTGCTTTCTATTTTCTCATAAACACTTCTATATGTGATATTTCCATCTTCATCGATTTCTCTATCCCATCTAATGAAATTATATCCATCAACTTCAGGTCCATCGATCATCTTTGATTGAGATGCTTCGTTGTTTTCTAGGTTATATTTCTCTATTACATTTCCATCAATATCAAGGAAAGTAATGTCGATAACTAACTTACGATATAGAGGATGGATATTTAAATCACTTAGTACTTCGCTAAAATCAGTGTCCCAACCAATTATTTCATAGCCTTCAAGCTCAGGAACGCTTGGAGCATCAAATTCTTCATCGAAGCACACAACAAATTCCTTTATTACTCTTCCTTCTTTATCAAAGAATTTTACAGTATATTCAGATAATCCATAAACGGCTTTAATAACTCTATCACTTAAAATCTTAGTTACTTGACCACGCCATGATTCAAAATGCATGCCCTTAACTTCTGGAGGAGTAGGGTATACCGCATCTTCACCATATCTAACTACTTGCGTATCAATTACTGAACCATCTTCATCATTAATGAAGGTTACAGTGAAATAGATTGGCTCAAACACTATATTAATCTTAGTATCGCCTTTAATAACAGTGAAATCTTTATCCCAACCATTATTCTTATAACCTTTAATATCGATTTTCTCTTTAGGTTCAATTGCACTATCAAAATAATCAACTACTTGATTAGATAATTCAATGTATTCGTTAGTTACAGGATCAGTGTAACCAAATATGACATTACATTTAATGATTTCATAAGTTGGATAAATATCTAAATCATAGATTACTTCATTAAAGTCACTTCTACTCCATTTAATGAAAGTGTAACCTTCGAT
The DNA here is from genome assembly GCA_918272565.1 of Bacilli bacterium. GTDB lineage: Bacteria > Bacillota_I > Bacilli_A > ML615J-28 > CAG-698 > Tener-01. Next base: position 17,080 of record CAKJYW010000018.1, on the reverse strand, counting down.
AGTTGTATCAGGCGCTGCAGCTTTATCTTTGTATTTAACTTTACTAGTTTTAATAATTTCACCATTAATATCATAGAAATTAACAGTAAATAGACTATCAGCATATCTTGCTTCAACTCTCAAATCACTTTCAATAAAGCTAACATCTTTGCTCCAACCAACAAAATTAGTATCGCTAAAGCTTGGAGCTGTTGCGGCCTCACCATATTTAACGTAATCAGTCTTTAAAGTATTACCATTTTTATCTAAGAATACTACTTCAAAGATAGCATTAGATTTAGCGCCTTCACCTAAAGTGTTATTTCCACTTAAGGCTTTAACACCATAACTATATTTTTCTCCACTGCTATCTTTATCAATAAAGGTAACTAAATCATCTTTAGAGCCAATTACTGCCACAAGTTCACTAGAATCAAAAGTAATTCTAGATTGACTTCTATAAATAGCATAGAATTTGGCATCATCTACTTTATCAAATGTAACAATGTTACCAGTTTCATCTTCTGTTACAGATAGATTAGTTGGAGCTGGTAGTACTATAGATTTTTGAGTCCTAATAACTGTAGGAAGCACTACATTATTCCATAACTTCTCTTTAACGTGCTTCATTTGCTTACTAGTTAAGCTATCCTCACCCTTATAATATGGAAGTAGGTCTTCATAATTATAAACGCAAGTTCCACTAGTATGAGCTAAGTCCTCACAAATTCTAACCTGGTTATAAGCTTCCATCTCGTCACTACCCCAAGAATAGTTGCCTCCACTTCTACCCATGTAGATACCCATACCAGAGTAGAGGTTAACATTCTTATATCTAACTACATCATCCCACCACTTAATTAGAGGTTCAAAATAAGCAGATGAGTGAGTAATTGCCCAATATGTTTGAGGAGTGATGTAATCAATCCACTCTTTATCTATCCAAAGCTTAGTATCACTATATAGATAATTACCATAATGGTTAAATGAGTTTTTTGTTGGAGAACCGTTAGTAATAGCAGTTCCTTCTTCATCGTACTCTACATAGCTCTTAGTACCAGCACTTTGCCAAACACCAGATGGGCTAATTCCAAGTTGAACGTAGCGATTATTCTCTTCGTTATACTCGCGCATAGCATCGCTTAAGCCTTCGATGAACATGTTAACTTGTTCTCTACGCCAATCATCTTTAGAAAGTCCATCAGGATTGTATTTAGCCATTGTTTCACTATCATCTACATTTTCAATGTAGAAATAGTCATCAAAATGGATAGCATCAACATCATATTTTTCTATTAATTCCATACAAGTAGCAATGATAAATTCTCTTACCTCAGGAATTCCTGGGTTTAAGATAACTCCACCACTACTATTTCTAAGTAGGTTTTCTGCCTTCGAACCAACATTAGCAGGACACAATCCTTTAATTCTTTCAGCTTCTTCTTCAACAGTCTTTCCCCCACTACTTTTTACACGGTAAGGGTTTAACCAAGCATGGAATTCAATTCCTCTCTTATGACATTCATCAATTATCCAAGGAATCAAGTCAGTATCAGCTGTGTAATAATTAGATCTTGGATTTAAATTAGATGGATATAATGCATCATTCATAATTCTTAAGTGGAAAACTAAAGAATTCATCTTATAAAATTTCATTACATCAAGAAGTCTATTAATATGTGCTTTGTAATTATCGATACTACTATTAGTGCAGCTTGGGATATTACCAGCTAGTGGTGTAACCCAAACACCTCGATAATATCTATCGACATTTACTTCGTGTAAATCATCAGCTAATGCTTTTTCTATCTCCACTGCTTTAAAGTTACTAAAGCTAAAAGCAAAAGAGAAAACAATCATTAGCAACATTATAATTCTTTTAACTGTTCTCATATTATCCTATCTTACTCTCTTTCTAATAACAAAAGCTAATCCTAATATAGCAATCATATTATAAATATGAATAATGCTACTACTATTACATCCTTTTTTATTATCCACTTCAACTGGATTTTCTTTTATCTCTTCTTTAACAAAGGTAACTACCGTATCTTCACTAGTTACTACTTTTTCTATTTCCTCATCTCCAATAAAGAAAGATCCATTATCAGTAACTAATCCATTTAAAGTGACTTCATCATCTTTTTCAAAATAATCATTGAATAATTCTTCACCACTACTATTAATAACAATCAAATTAATCAATTTTTCAAAATATAGATTTGTTATTATCTCTTTTTCGCTTTTTTTAGTCTCTTCTCTAACATATTTATAATGACTAATATCTGCTTCATCAATACTATTACCATCTAAATCGTAATAATTAGTGATATTTAAGACTTCACCATATTTAACTTCGTAATTAGCATCATCAATTTTTGCTACTTCAATAACGTATTTACCACTAATTTTAGGAATAAAATCTAATATCTCATCTATCAAATTATCACCTAAAACAAATTCAGTAGTCGTGTAGCCATCACTAGTTAAATATTTAACATTAACTTTAGTTTCTTTTTCTTTTAATGTGATATAGATTGTATCATTACTAACTACGTCTTTTAATTCTTTAGATAAAACTACATCATATTTGTCATAATCAAAATCAAATGTCACATCAACTTGTTCACCTGGCGCAATCATTATCGTTTTAATGATTTCTTCATTATAGATAAAATCAATTTTATATTTTACTTGATTTAGATTAACTGTAAAACTAGTAGCTTCGCTGTTATTAACGGAATATGGAACGATAACAATATTTTCAAAGTCGCTTCTGTCTATTTCGATTGTGACAGTATCGTTATCTATAGTTCCCCAAGTACGTTTTATAAAGTTTTCTAGTTTAACTTCGTCTTTATAAACTACATAATATTTAGCATTCTCTAGTTTTTCAAAAGTGATAAGGTATGAATTTTCGCTCTTTGAAACTACTGGGTTAAGTTCTTTATTTTCAACTTCATATTCATATCTATTTAATTTTGGAAGATTTGCTGGCTTAGCAAACACTTCATCATAAATCTTTTCCATCTGTGTTTTCTTTAGATTACTAGCTGTTGAAGCAGCTTGCTTTAGTGTTCTATAACAATATAGGGCAAATCCTTGGATTTTATCTTGCTTATTCATCCAATAGAGCTCATTTTTAAGCTCATCAGGGTCACCCCAAGAGTTACTTGGTCCATAATAGCCCATTCCAATATATAAATTAACTTTTGAATATTTACATACCTTGTTCCACCAATCGGTGATTTCTAAGAAGCCTCCACCTTGCATATCGTGGTAACATTGAGGACAAATGTAATCAATCCAACCATTATCAACCCACAACTTAGTATCAGCATATAGATAATCGCCATAAGATGAAAATCCATTACCAATAGAACCAGTTGTTATTGATTTACCTTCACTATCGTATGTTACGACCCCATTTCCACTTTTCCATTGGCCACTTGGTGCAATTCCAAGTTGAACTGCTCTACCAGTTCTTAAGTTAAATGCTTTTAGTTGAGTAGACAACCTTCTAATAAATTCATTGACGTTTTCTCTTCTCCAATCAGCAAGACTTAATCCATTAGGATTATTCTCTTGATAAGTCTTAGAGTCATCACAACCATCAATATAAAAATAATCATCAAAATGAATAGCATCTACATTATATTTACTCACCAACTCTAAACAAGTATTAATCAAAAATGATTTAACAACTTCTTTTCCTGGGTCTAAGATGGTAACAGAATTTCCTTTTAGTAAATTATCAGGATTAGATGCAGGATTAGCAGATGAGTAGCTTCCTGTTATGTAAGTATTAGATGAACTTTTTACCCTATATGGGTTCATCCAAGCATGGAACTCAATTCCTCTTAAGTGACATTCATTAATTAACCATTCAAGCGGATCAAATTTCTCAAAATTAACCCTTGTCCAATATGATGCTTTAGGGTTCAAATTAGAATTATATAAAGCATTGTTATGAGTTCTAACATGGAATATTAAAGCGTTCATGTGGAAACGTTCCATCGTATCAAGTATTGAATTCATCTCTTTTTTAAAAGCAGCTTCAGTAGTAAAGCTATTTGCGTCACCCGCAAAATTACTAACCCAAACTCCTCTAAATTGAGTTTCTTCATAAATGTATTCTGAGTTTATCGTTACATATTCATTAGTTCCACCAAATTTAAGATAGTCATCACCATCATATTCTTTGATTCTCTCTTCTTCTGCCATAAAAATAACAGGGAAAGTAAGTAAAAAAACTAATAAAATAGCAGTTAAAACCTTCATCACATTTTTCATATTTTTGCCTCTTTTATATGTAAATATTATACTAAAAAAAGCTCTTTTAGTAAATAAAAAAGCTAGTAGAAAATTCTACTAGCTTATCTAATTACATATTAGTTTCTATAATACCATAATCATAATCTTCTCTTAAGTAAACAACACATACTTTGTTTGTTTCAACATTTAAGAAGATGAAGAAATCGTGACCTAATAAATCCATTTGTGTGATAGCATCATCAACAGTCATAGGTTTAAGATCAATCTTTTTGTTCTTAACCAAGTTATTAGCAGAATCCATAATGTCTTCTTTCATTTGCTCTGGGTTAAAATCATTTTCTGTAGCATAATAATTAGCTAAACCTTCTCTACGCTTCATGCTTGAGTAGATTTTGTTCTTATGACGCTTGATTTGACTTTCAAGTTTATCAACCGCAAGGTCAATTGCTTCAAAGAATGATTCACCTCTAACTTCTGCTCTTAAGATGATGTTCTTTGTTGGGATCGTAATTTCAACAGCTTTCGCGTCAGGATACTCTTTACATAAAACATTAGCCTCTGGATTATCTCTTGATGTGAAATAATGTTCCAATTTTTCAAGCTTATTTTCAGCATAAGCTTTAACTTTTGGCTCAAGTTCTAGTTTGTTTTTACTTCTAATTGTAACTAACATAATTTTGTCCTCCTTTGTTTAAATTACACCTATATTATAACATTTTTTTAATTGTTATAGTTAATTTTACTAAAATTTTTGTATCATATAACTAAAATATGTATATTTTCTTTTAATTCAAGAAGAGCTTCTAAGCTCTCCATATATTTGCTTATATGAAAATCTTCAATAATCATAAATAAATTATTATCACTATTTAAAATAGCATCCTTAAAAAAAAGACGCGCTTTTTTGCTAAAGAGAAATAGATCAATATCATCTTCCCTTTTACAACAGTTTAAATAATAAATATTAATAGCATTATTACCAATATAAAAAGATGTATCTTCTTGATAATATTTGCAATCCTCGCACCTAGCCACATCAAAAAAATCAAATAACGTTCTTGTTTTATAACAATTCATGCATTTCCCTCCCATCTATATTATTAAATAAAAATTAATAAATTTATTTAAAAAAAAGCCTTTATGAATAAATCATAAAGACTTCTATTTCTAAATAACAATATTAACAATCTTCTTAGGGATTACTATTACTTTTCTAATAGGTGCTCCATTAATGAAGCTTAATACTTTAGGGTTTTCAAGTGCTAGTTTTTCAAGTTCTTCTTTTTCGATTTGACTAGATACTTCTAACTTATCCCTAATCTTACCATTTACTTGAATAACAACTGTAATTAAGTCCTCTTTACATTTTTCTTCATCGTATGTTGGCCACTTAGAATTAGCTAAGATTTCTTTTCCTTTTAAGATCTCATTTAGTTCTTCAGTAATATGAGGAGCAACAGGGTTAAGTAATTTTAGAAAATCAATGATGTGATCATATGATAAACTAGGGCTCTTGTAACATTCATTGATAAAAATCATCATTTGACTGATTGCAGTATTAAAGTGAAGAGCTTCATAATCTAAAGTAACTTTCTTAACTGTTTGGTGGAATAGTTTTTCTAAAGCTGGGTTATCTTCAACTTTTATTATTTCACTAAACAAACGATAAACTCTTTCTAAGAAACGTCTAGAACCTTCGATACCTTTTTTATCCCAAGGCTTATCAGCTTCTAGTGGACCCATAAACATCTCATATAGACGCATTGTGTCAGCACCATATTCTCTAATTACATCATTAGGATCAACAACATATTCTGGGTAACGCTTACCCATCTTAATACCATTAGAACCTAGAATCATTCCTTGATGAACTAGCTTTTTAAATGGTTCTTCGTGGGTTACTAGTCCTTTATCATATAAATAATTATTCCACATTCTAGAATATAACAAATGACCAACCGCATGTTCTGGTCCACCAATATATAAATCTACTGGCATCCAGTGATCACTTAATCTTTTATCGCAGAATGTATCATTATTATTTGGATCAATGTAGCGAAGGAAATACCAACTAGAACCAGCTGAACCTGGCATTGTTGAAGTTTCACGAGTAGCTTTCTTGTTATCAACTGTAACATTTACCCAATCAGTTGCACGAGCTAGAGGGGATGCTCCTCCGTGTGGCTTGTAATTATCTAAAACAGGTAGAACTAGTGGTAGTTCTTTGTCATCTAATGCTTTAGTTGTACCGTCTTCGAATGTTACAATTGGAATAGGTTCACCCCAATATCTTTGACGAGCAAAAATCCATTCTCTAATACGATAATTGATTTTCTTTTCACCAATTCCTTTACTAACAAGAAAGTCAATCATCTTATTAATGGCATCTTCTTTATTTAAGCCATTTAAGAATCCTGAATTAATATGTAAGCCATCTCCAGTGTATGCTTCTTTAGTTACATCTCCACCTTCAAGAACCGGAATAATATCAATACCAAACTTTTTCGCAAAAGCGTAGTCACGTTCATCGTGAGCTGGAACCGCCATAATAGCACCAGTTCCATAAGTTGCTAGAACGTAATCACTAATCCAAATAGGGATTTCTTTGTTATTTGCTGGGTTTATAGCATATGCACCAATAAAGACACCAGTTTTATCCTTATTTAGTTCAGTTCTTTCCATATCACTCTTCTTGCTACATTCTTCAATATAAGCTAATACTTCTTTTTCTTTATCTTTAGACATGATCTTTTTAACTAAATCATGTTCAGGAGATAAAACGCAGTATGTTGCTCCAAATAAAGTGTCGCATCTAGTTGTAAAGACTGTGAATGAAAGGTTAGTACCTTTTACATTAAATTTAACATGAGCACCAATTGATTTACCAATCCAATTTCTTTGGATTTCTTTTGTTGACTCAGGCCAATCAAGGTTATCAAGGCCACTAAGCAACTTTTCAGCGTATTTTGGAATGTCAAGTACCCATTGTTTCATATTTCGTCTAACAACAGGGTATCCACCACGCTCACTCTTACCATCGATTACTTCATCGTTAGCTAAAACAGTTCCTAGTTCTTCACACCAGTTAACTGGCATATCAACTTGTTTAGCGAGTCCATCAAGGTATAATTGTTTAAAAATCCATTGAGTCCATTTGTAAAATGCCGGATCACATGTTGAAATTTCTTTACTCCAGTCATATCCAAATCCAAGCATCTCAAGTTGATCTTTGAATGTTTCAATGTTTTTCTTAGTAAATCCATCAGGATGATTACCTGTTGAAATCGCATATTGTTCTGCAGGAAGACCAAATGAGTCAAATCCCATAGGGTGAAGTACATTAAACCCTTGCATCTTCTTCATTCTTGATACGATATCAGTTGCAGTGTAGCCTTCAGGATGACCAGCGTGAAGTCCTACACCACTAGGATATGGGAACATATCTAGAGCATAGAATTTAGGCTTAGAAAAATCCCAAACATCTGTTTTAAATGTTTCGTTTTTCTTCCAGTATTCTCTCCACTTCTTTTCTATTTCCAAATGATTATAACTCATCGTTATCATCTCCTTTAATTATTACGACTTTCCTAGAAAATCTAAAGATATTTACAATAGTCCAACCTAAACCAATATAATAAAGTAAATTCAAACCAAACATCTTGCTCATGGTATAAAGCACAGCATATGGAGTGATTAAATAAATCATCAACTGCCAGAATTTACCAAATGACATCTTCTTTGTTGATGTTGATTTGTTAAAGACTGAGAAAATCAAACTCCAAAGAGCAAGTGAAAAAGCAGTAGCTATAAACACTAAAACGATATTCATAGTCTTATATAATACTTCTTGCTTAGGCACTTCCTTATCAATAATTGAGAATATATTTTGCCAAAACTCTCCATCGTTATTATAAGCATCACTAAATTTCATATTAGAGAATTCAAAATAATCTTTATATGAACAAAGCAACCTTCTAATACCAAATTGATGAATGAAAACTCCTGTTCTACTAAATTCGATGATTGTTGAATAGCGAGCATAAGTAGTAACATCATCGTTTGCTTTCATGATGATTAATGTGCTATTACCAATTTCTTTTTTATAAACGAAATTGTTATCACGATTAGTATTAAACAAAATATTACTATTGATATAAAAAGGAACTTCCGCTTCATCATGATAGAATGTCTCTCTTAAATATGCTTTATCTTCATAATCAACTATCGGACTAGCGATTGTTGAAATAGCTGAAGGTAAAACCATAAGGATTACCAAGATAAAGAAAAAGATTACTGTAAATCCTTTTTTATCATCTATATAGTTATTAACATTGTATGGATTAAACAATCCATCTCTAAATCTTTTGAATAGTTTCATAAGTTGTCACCTACTATTTTCGTATTATATCAAAAATAGGTCTTTTTTTCAACATAAAGGATATAACAATTTAAAAAACGTCACAACTTCGCTTACTTTTATCAACTTTATTCCCATTTTATATAAAAGTGTTTCATTATTCTTATATTTTTATTCACAAAGAAAAAAATATGTTTTATAATAAAATCAAAGATGGAGGTAATTTATGTCTAACAATTCTAAAAATAATCCACTTGGATTACTTGCCTTTTTAGCTTTGGTACTTGAAGCTGTATGTATGACTATCATGCTAGTAAACAGATTTGCTGGTCTTGATATTCCTACAAGCATTTTATTAACAATCGCTAATGTTTTCTTACTAATAGTAATCTTCTGTGTTGCTTGGAGTTATGCAAGAACTCTTCACACATTCTGGAAGATTTTATTCTTCGTAATGTTAATATTAACAATTGCTGGACTAGTTGTTCCACTATTTTAATTGATTATAACCAAATTCATGACGATATTAGTTTTGAATTTGGTTATTTTATTTTTGCTTAGTTTATGATATTATATTGGTAGATTTTGGAGGCAAATATGAAAACAACGATAATTGGAATTGCAGGAGGAACAGCATCAGGAAAAACTACACTTGCAAAAAGAATCTACGATGCTACAATCGAATTTGGTACAGTAAGCGTCATTAGATTAGATGATTATTACAAAAAACAAGATAATCTGACATTTGAAGAGCGTACAAAAATCAATTACGACCATCCTTCTTCTTATGATTCTGATTTGTTAGTGCAACATTTAAAGCAATTAAAGGCTGGAAACCCTATCGAAAAGCCTAATTATGATTTTACAATTCACAATAGGAGTTACGAAACAACACGTGTTGAACCTTCAAATGTAATAATTGTTGAAGGAATAATGGTTTTTGCAATTCCTCAATTATTGAAGATGTTCGATATCAAGATATTTGTTGAAACAGATGATGACATTAGATTCATTAGAAGATTAAAACGTGACACTCGTGACCGTGGTAGAACAATCGATAGCGTAGTAGAACAATACTTAACTACAGTTCGTCCAATGCACTTAGCATTTGTTGAACCATCAAAGAAAAACGCTGATATCATTATCCCAGAAGGTGGAAAGAACGATATCGCAATCGACTTCATCACAACAAAAGTTGTTGATATCTTAGGTCATTCTAAATAATTAACATTAGATAATATATCAAAAAAAATGGAACAATAGTTCCATTTTTTTATTTATTTTTTTCAATTAAAAGGCTTATTGTTTTATAAAACCTATATGATTCTACTCCATTAGTGTTGAATGATAATCTAATTATTGGAATTTCTAATGAATCAATCTCTATAATAACTGAACAATAGTTTATTGAGTATTGAGTTGTTGTACTACTTTTATTCACTACTCCTCCAAGTATTCTATTAGTGCCAATTCCACCGACAGCTCCACCAACTGTTGCAGTCTTTGTCTGTACAACCTCATTATTTGACTCGTACACTTTAATAATTGATGAAATTGGGATAACCGGAGTTAGTGTATTTTTGTACACACCTTGTATGTATAGCGGTCCAGATAGTTGTATCACCTTATTCCCTGTATCTATTGCTATAGCAGTATCAAAAGGATAGGTACTATAAACTTCTGTTATACTACCTTGAATTGTAAAAGGTATTCTTTCTTCACCTTTCTCAATTCTTTTTTCCCTCGCATTCTGAGTCTTTTGCAAGTAATTGGCTGTTTTTTTTGAAGTAACACAAATATCAAGGGCGGTATCTTTTTGAATATTCAATTCATTAGTAAGCTCCAAATATCTTTTGTAAGCTTCCTCTGTTTCGATGTCTATCTTTTCTTTTATCTCATCAGATTCTAACGCCTTTTTTTGTTTCAAATATAGCATTAGCAAAACTACTCCTGCTATTATATGCAAAATAGCAAAAGCAATGGTTTCAGCCAAAGAAAAAGATGTTTCCTCTTCGGTTGTTCCATCGCTAGGGACAATACAAGCGAGGATAGCCAAAGCACCAACAGCAAAACATATTATCATAAATAGTCTATAATAAAAGACTTTTTTGTTTTCACCTATTTCTTTTGCAACTCTTTTTTTGACTTGTTCTCTTTCTTTCATCCATTCTCTCCTTTTTTAACATTATACCCCCCCCCAACACTTGTCAAGGTTTTCCACAAAAAAAGAAGTCAGCATTGCTGACTTCTATTGATTTTAATATTCTTTAGTCATTACTACTAAATGAGCTGTTTGAAGCATTGTCACGTCTACGATCAGTGATGTTATCAATAGCAATAACTAATGCTACAACAAACAAATAGTCAACTTTAGAATCATCAATTGTTAAAACATATGAGTCACGAAGAGAAATCTTTCTTGCGATGTGACCAATGAATTCTCCATTTAATGTAATATCGTAATTGAATCCTAAGATATTACCTTTCATTTCAATGTTTCCTAACTCTGATTCAACAAAATATCTATCATGGAAAGAGAAAACCTTTCTTCTGATTGTAGCTACAATTTCTTGATTAGGGTTCATGACAAATGCTTTATAAGCAAATAATCTCCAGAATTTGTTTCTAACAATGTACTTTGTTTCACCTTCTAAAGTGTTAATGAACTTCTTTGCAGTGAAAGTGAAAATTTTACCTTTAACTTCTAATACCTTGTTTTCATTAAGATCACAAACGTAAGATGATCCACCAAGTGTAATCCATTTGTTTCTAATTGCTAATTCTTTCATTTTCTTCTCCTATTCTGTATATGATGATAAATCATTTAGTGCAGGAACTGTTTGAGTAGTAAAACCATTGTAACTAACAGTAACTTGGTTACCATTAGAGTAAACAAGTTCTACTTTACTTACATATTCTCCACTAAATGTAACTTTCAAAGTAATTGTTTCAACATTGCTAACATTTAAGCTAGTTCCATTATATTTATTTGGAATAAGTTTGAATTCAGTAGCACTAACAACTTCTAAAGCATTATAGAATGCTTCCTCATCATAGAATGATGCAACTTTAGCTAAGAATTCCTTACCATTATAATCTTTAACAAGTTCAGCCATTTCACCTGCTGAAAGAGTTGCTTTTCTCTTTGTTCCTTCTTCGTTCATGTAACTAACACCATCTTTAACATAAGTCGAAATAGTTACATTACCTTTTACTTCATAGAAGAATTCACTATAAGAGCCACTTGCCATATTATAAACCATTTGCATAGTTTGTTTTGCACCACTAGCATTAGTTTCAATAACTACATTAAATGAATCACTAGATGAATAAGTATTAACTGTCTTAGTTAATGCGCTCTTCAAATCTTCTACTTCGTTGTGAACAACTTCACTAACTGTTACTTTTATTTCTTTTTTAACTTTTCCGTCTTCAGTTGAAACAGTGATTGTTGCAGTTCCTGCGGCTATTGCTTTGATTTTACCACTAGAAACTGTTGCAACCCCGTTATCGCTAGATGACCAAACTAGAGTAGCAGTTGGAGTGATTGTAGCGGTGATAGTTGCATCTTCTCCAACAGTTAGGCTAACTGAAGTCTTATCAACAGTTAGAGTATATTCAATCTCAACTGGATCATCAGTACCTGGTTCAGGATCTTTTCCTGGATCAACGACTGGATCATCAGGTTTAGGATTAGGATCTGGATCAACTGGTTTATCACCACATCCAACAAACAAGAATAAAACAAAAGCAAATATAATTAATAATAAAATTCTTCTTTTCATACATAATACCTCATTATTATTTTACAAAAAAACATCATTTATTTCAATATAATTTTGCCAATTTGGCTTTTTTTCAACTTCAATATAATTATCACTATATGGATCTTTGAACTTTAGATAATAGCAATGTAACATTAAATCATCACCTTTCCCATATAACTTATCACCGATAACGGGATGTCCTAGATAACTAAATGTTACTCTAATTTGATGAGTCCTACCAGTATAAAGCTTGATATCTACTAAAGATGCATCACTATATTCTTTAGAATGAAATTCTTTTAAGACTTTATATGATGTTATGGCTTCTTTACCACTATCCATAACCCATCTTCTAATATTACCTTCTTCTATTCTACCAATCTTTAAATTAATTAGGTCTTCTTTTTTTTCTAGGTGACCTTCAACTAGTGCTAGATATTTTCTTTCAATTTCGATTTTTGATAGCTCATTATGAGTGAAACCATCTTTAGCAACAATCAATAGCCCGCTTGTTGAAAAGTCGAGTCTATTAACTAGATGAATATTTGAGTTGATTCCTTTTTTAATGAAATATGCTTTAACTAAACTAATAATGTTATCAGATTGATGAGACCTTGTTGGTTGACTAGCGATTCCTCTTTCTTTATTGATAACCATAATGTGGTTATCTTCATAAAGAATATCTAAATCAGCTTCAACGGTAACAATTTCATCATTCATCGCTTCACTATATTCTAAAGTGACCAAATCACCTTTTTTTACTAAATAGAAGTTCTTTGCATCTATCCCATTTATATACATCTTGCCATAAAGCTTAACACGCCTAGCAAAAGAGCGAGAAACTCCCTTTAGTAAAATAAAGTCTTTAAGCATCATTTCATTTGTATCAACTAAATAATCAATCTTCATAAATACTCCAAAAAATAAAGGGACAAAATGAATAAATTCATATTGAATAAAATCATTTGTCCCTTTTGATTTTTAATTATTGTTGGTCTTTCTTGTGTTCTTCAACAATCTTCTTAACTAACATTTCAGGAACTTCTTCGTAACGTAAGAATTTACGAGAGAAACGACCAGATGCTTGAGTCATTGCCTTTAAGTCTGTAGCGTATTTTAAGATTTCAGCTTCAGGAACTTCAGCAGTGATTTCTTGAACGCCATGTCCTTGATCCATACCAAGAACTCTACCACGACGCTTAGTCATATCACCCATTACATCACCAACGTATTCGTCTTTAACTGTAACTTTTACTTCATAAATTGGTTCCAAAATTGTTGGTTTAATCTTATCACAAGCATTCTTGAATGCTAGTGCAGCTGCTAAACGGAATGATAATTCGTTTGAGTCAACTGGATGGTAGCTTCCATCATAAAGAGTTGCTTTAACACCGATTACAGGGAATCCAGCTAGTGGTCCATGTTCTAATGTGTCAATTAAACCTTTTTCAACTGCAGGGAAGTAGTTTTTAGGAACTGATCCACCAAATACTTCTTCAGCAAATTCGAAGTCTTTGTCAGATGGTTCAAATCTAATCCATACATCACCATATTGTCCAGCACCACCTGATTGCTTCTTATGTTTACCTTGAACTTCAGCTTTTCCTCTGATTGTTTCACGATAAACTACTTTAGGATCAGCAGTAGTAACTTCAACTTTGAACATATTCTTCATCTTTTCTAGGATATATCCAATGTGAGTTAAGCCTTGACCACCGATTAATTGTTGAGCAGTTTCAGGGTTACGGATAATTTCAAATGTGTTATCTTCTAATCTAATCTTAGCTAAAGATGATGATAATTTATCTTCATCTTGTTTGTTCTTAGGAGCGATTGCTACGTAAATTACTGGAGTAGGATATTCAGGTTTAGCATAAACGATTGGGCTCTTCTTATCACAGAATGTTAAGCCATTAGCAAATTCAGCAATCTTAGCTACACATGCAATATCACCAGCATTAGCTACATCAAGTGGAAGTTGGTTCTTTCCCATCATAGTGAAAATTCCAGGGAATTTAACAGATGTATCAAGTTCAGGAATGTATGCATCAATTCCAAGTTTAACTTGTCCACTTAATACTTTGAAATAACTAATTGTACCAACGAATGGGTCAATAGTAGTTTTGAATACGAAAGCACTGAATGGTTCGTTAACGTCAACCTTACGAGTGATTTCTTTACCAGCGCCATCTGTTGCTTTCTTTAGTGGAGCTTCAGCAGCACTTGGGATAAAGTTAATAACTGTGTCAAGAAGTAGGTCAACACCAACGTTCTTTAGTCCACTACCAACTAAAATAGGGAAGATTTCACAGTTATGAACAGATTCTTTAAGTCCAGTAACCATATCTTCAGCTGATAATTCCATAGCTTCGAAATATTTTTCCATTAATTCTTCGCTAGCTTCAGCTGCTTTTTCAGTTAATTCAGCTTTGATTTCTTCAACTTTTCCGGCTACGTCAGCTGGAATGTCAGCGTCTTTAGTCTTATCGCCATCAACTAATTTAGCGATATTATCTAAAACAGATGCAACACCTTTGAAATTGTTTGTTGAACCAATTTCCCAAGCAAATGGAAGTGCATTCTTGCTTAGTGCATCTTTTATATCAGCGATGTCTTCATCAAATTTGACATTTTCTTTATCCATTTTGTTAATGAAGATGATTGTTGGGATATGTTTCTTAACAAGTTCTCCCCAAACGCGTTCAGTTCCAACTTCAACGCCCTTAGTAGCATCGATTAGAACTACAGCACCTTCAACTGCGCTTAATACGTTTTCGATATCACCAATGAATTCTTCTGATCCTGGTGTATCTAAAGCATTTATTTTATAACCTTTCCATTCTAATGGTAATAAAGTTGAATTTAAGCTTGTTTGACGAGCTTGTTCTTCAGCAGTGTAGTCACTTACTGTAGTCTTTCTTTCAACTTCACCTTTTTTGTCGATAGCTTTACCAGCAAATAGCATAGCTTCGCCAAAACTAGTTTTACCACTTCCAAGATGTCCTAGAATGGCAATGTTTTTAACGTTAGATGTCTTATACTCCTTCATATATACCTCCATAAGTACTCATACCCATTTATTATATCAATTTTTTAAACTTTTGTAAACATTAATTATTTTTTACTTATTGCGTATTTCTATCACTCAATATTTTAGTCTTAATTTCTTTTAAATACCTTTAAAATATCGCTTGTAATCGCTTCTTTAGTTAAGGACAGAAACTAATAAGCAAATAATAAAAAAAAGCAAAAACCTAAATTTAAGCTTTTGCTTATCTTGTCTTATTTCTTATTTGAAACGGTTACTTAACCATGAAGGAAGTGTAGGATTTTCTTTATCTCTTACAACTTTTTCATCTTTTGGCTCAGGGTTACCAGCAAGTGTAGCTTCTTTTCTTGAAGGATCAGCTGGAGTAACAACTTTACCAGTTGATGTAGCTAAGAATGGAGCTTTCTTTTCATCATCTTTAGGTGCATCAAATCCTGTAGCGATAACAGTAACGATTAATTCACCTTGAAGTTCAATATTGAATCCTGTACCACAAATAATATTGATTTCTTGAGTTGATGCATTTCTGATTTCTTCCATTACATCAACAACTTCTTGCATTTGAATATCAACATCACTAGTGATAAATACGATAGCATCAGTTGCACCATTGATATCGATTTCTAGTAATGGGCTTCTAATAGCTTTTCTTGCAGCTTCTACAGCACGGTTAGGTCCAGATGCAATACCAATACCCATTAAAGCAGTACCTTTATCTTTCATAACGTTTCTAACATCAGCGAAGTCAACGTTAATTAGACCAGGAACAGTAACTATTTCAGCAATACCTTGAACACCACGACGAAGTACATTATCAACTTCTCTAAATGCTTCAAGCATTGAAGTAGTCTTATCTATAACTTGTAACAACTTATCATTAGGAACAACGATTAATGTGTCAACAAATGGTTTTAATTGTTCAAGACCTTTTTTAGCTTGCTCTTGACGTTTACGTCCTTCAAATGAGAATGGCTTTGTAACGATACTTACAGTTAAGCATCCCATTTCTTTAGCAATACGTGCAATAACAGGTGAAGCACCAGTACCAGTTCCACCACCCATACCAGCAGTAATGAATACCATATCACTACCACGAATAATATCTCTGATTTCTTCTTCGCTTTCTTCAGCTGCTCTTTGACCGATTTCAGGATCAGCACCAGCTCCTAGTCCACGAGTAAGTTGTTTACCTATTTGTAAACGAGTGTCAGCGTTAGCAAGACGTAAAACTTGCGCATCAGTGTTAATAATAACAAAATCAACACCTCTAACTTCGTTTTCAATCATTCTATTAACAGCGTTTCCGCCTCCACCACCAACACCAATAACCTTAATTACAGGTTTTTCATTAAAAGCATCTTGATTATTGTACATATTCGTCCTCCTAATAAACGGATAATTTTTAAGGTATTATATCACATTTTGTTTTCAATCGATATTTTTACTTATAACATATTTTACCATATTTTATATAAAATGCAAAGAGAAAATAACAATTACTTTTATATTTTTTGTTAATATACAATACATGTGAGACTTTCTGTAAATAACACTTAGTATTTAAAAAGTGATTCATTTCCTTTATAATTCTAAGTGACCAAAAATAAAACAGAAAGGAAACAAATCACTATGAATATTATACGATATATTCCT
>CAKJYW010000017.1 GCA_918272565.1 Bacilli bacterium | reverse complement strand
TGTAGGAATTGCAAAACAAGTGAAGTTTATAATATATATAGAGATCATTATGTATTCAAAGAAAATAGGGGGGGTACTTGCACAAATAAAAAAATGTGATATTATTGTATCAAGAAGTGCAAGTAATAGACCTGAAATGGTGCTATTGGAAGCATAAGGTATAGGAAAACCTTATGTTTTTTTATTGGAGGTTTATATGAAAAAAACATGGAAACTATACTTGTACTATAATGGCGTTTTAGTAAAAAAAGTTAAAATCAACGAAGAAACAAAACCTAATGAGCAAAGCTATGCAATAAGAACTTTCTTTAAACAACAATTATTTAAAAACATTGTAGCAAGTGTAGTATTAAGACCAGTTCGTTTATTAAAAACTGATGAAAAGAAAAGAAGAACATATTGGGGTTGCACAATGGAAACAGGAATTGAAGTTTAAGGAGGATAAAATATGGAGGGTAGATTAAGACATTTTAACCCATTACAAGCACCTTACATTAAAATAGATGCGAAAGTAATACAACCAGGTATAACAAATGGTATACCAAACATTAAGACTACTGAAAAATATGTATTGTCGCCATCTGCTAAAAAGATAGGTACATATATAAGAAACCAATTATTCGGTAGTGATTTACTAACACAAACAGAGGGTTTAGACATAAATTGGTTGATGCCTACATTAGGGGAAGCTTTAGAACTTTCGGTATATGAGGGTGAAAGCTTTATATATATACATAAATTTGATAATAAGATATACCTAGAGTGTATCAAGAAATGCGATGTACACAACTTAGTACAAAGATATGACAAAATAATAAGTTGTGATTTAATACACGACTTTGATGCTGGAAAGGTTGAATATTCATTACAAAGGCATATTGAAATTGGAAATGGAACATCTGTATTGACATTTAAAGCATTTAGAAAAAATGACAATAACAAATGGGAAGAAATACCACTTTCAATATTTAACAGAACATTTGGTACTGAATATAAAGGAACATATCAACTAGGATATGAAGTATTAATCAACATAGACATAGGACAGGACTTCTTCAAAGATAGTGAAAAATTCATAAATGAAGAGATGGAAGTTTACAATGTACTATGTGAAGAAATACAAAAAACAAAAACAAGAATAGCTACTACACAACATTACCAAAGTGGCGACATATATAGTCAATGGCAACCAAGTCAAAATATGTATGATGTTAAGACAATGAGTGTGGGTGGTATGCAAGACTTCTTTACATTATTGCCTGGCGATAAAGAACATCAAGTATTTGAGTTCTTACAAGGTGAAATAAGAGTACAACAATACATAGATACATTTAAGTTCTGCGATTACCAAATAATTCAAATGGCTAATTTAAGCCCTGCAACATTTGGATATGAAAAAGACAGTTATCAAAACAACGCAAGTGTACAATTAAATGCTAACTTAACACAAATGACTATTGAAGCTATTAAGAAGCAACTAGAACCACAAGTAAACCACTTAATAGAAAATATAGTTAGACTACAAGAATTATTAGATATACAAGAAAATAGAATTCCTAGTGATCTAGTTTGGGACTACGGAACAAATGAACTAATAGATGATGCGAAAAAGGTTGAAACATTACAAGCAATACAAAAAACAATGAGTGTGCCATATTCAACAAGAGCTAAGATACTAGCACCAATTCTAAATAAATTAATAGACGAAGATTTAGATAGTGAAAGTCTTACAAAAGCATATAACGAGGAAAGAAAAGATATTCGAGTAGAATATGAAGAAATCTAATAACTATATAAATGAAAAAACATTTAAAACGAATAAGAAATATGCTGACTTACAAAACAAAACAGAAGAGTTATTCTTTGAGTGTTTAGAAGAGGGGAAAAGTGTTGAATACTTCTATAAAAAAATAGATGAAATATGGGGAAATATCGACCACTCGTTTATACAAGCAGAAATCGAAGAATACGCAAATTTAATCGAAAGAGATAATTTGTATTATATAAAACAAGAAACAGGGAAGAAAGCTACAAAAACCACTTCTAAATTGCTAATAATGGCTGGTGTTGGTGTATTTGTAGCAAATGAAGAAAAATTCACAAATATTATTAAAAAAAGATATAGAACATACTATAATTCACCAGCTTATAAAAATGATAAGCAAGAATATTTAAAAAGAAAGGTTAAATCTTATAACAACCAAGTAATACCTTACTTTAATAGCGATGGTGAAATAGTTAGATATGTACAATTAAGTACATACTTATCAATGAAATACAATACTAATCTTACAAGAGCAGGGTGGCAAAGAACTATTGATGATGCTGAATTATTAGGATATACAAAATTCTGGATACCACCTCACGCATTTAGTTGCGAACATTGTGCAGAATATCAAGGTAGAATATTAGATTTAAACAAAGTAAGTGAGTTTATGACACACGCAGAAGTAGAAGAAACCGAGGGTGATATACTTCACCCAAATTGCAAATGTCAACTACTCCTGTATACGAAATTAACGCAATTACAAACGTTAAGAAAGCCAATAGAAGATATTGAACAAGAATATGAGATTAGACAAAAAGTAAATTCATTGACATTAAAAAAAGAAAGATTATTAACTGATTTACGAATACAAAAGAGATTAAATAACCCTAGTGAAGTAGATAAGTTAAATAATCAAAGAAAAGTTATTAATTCTCAAATAAGAGATTTAATAAATGAGCTACCTACTGACGAATTAAAACGTAAAGTAGTAGCCATTAATAGATAGACCGAAATGTCTATAAACTATTGCACTTCTAAAATCGCGATAGGAGGAAGAAAAAATGGATATTTCAAAATATCTAACAAACAAAGAGATACAACTCTCTAACGATGATATAAACATCGAAAAGTTGGAAAAAGACATTAGAAAAGGTTATGTACTAAGTGATGAAGTTGAAAATGCAAGAAAGGAAGCTTTAAGTCAAGGAACTAAAGCTTACAGCGAGTTAGAAGAAAAATATAACAAGCTTGAAAAATCTTACAATGATATTGAAACACGTAATACAGAACTTACTAATTCAACAAATGGCTTGAAACTACAAGTTGAAATGGTTTCACAGGGGTTTAAAAAAGAGGACTTAGATGAAGTAGCAAAACTTAGAACCAGTCTATTTGCAGAAGAAGCTGATGATGCCAAAGCTGTAAGTATGATTAAGGAAAAGTACAATGCAACTTACTTTCCTAAAACACAAGTAGACATACCAAACGAAACAAATTTCAATAAGGCAGAGGACAAGCCAAAAACAATTGATATAACTAGAAATACTAGTTTAAAAAATTTAATTATAAAATAGGAGGAAATAAAAAATGAATTACACAGTTAGTGATGTATATTCTTTAGATTTACAAAGCGTAGCTAAAAGAATTTACTACTCTTTAAATTATAGAAGTACATTTTACAAATTCTTAAATGAAAAATACATTGGTGAAGTTAGAGATGCAGGTACACCAATGATAGAAATATTAAAAACAAACGATGCAACTGTAAATGTAAGAGAAACAAAAGAAATTACAAGTGCATTAACACCAGCATTACAAGGATATAGCTCAGTAAAGGTTGATCTAACTGATTTACCTATGGACTATTCTATTAGAATTCCATTATTAGTTAGTGGAACAAATTTCATTAACACATTAGAAGATGCTATGGATAAAAAAGATGCAGCAGTTGCAACTAAAATTGATACTTATGGTTTTGGTGTTTTAGCTGCTGATGAAAACATCGATGAAGAAGCATGGAACCCAGCTAACGCAGAGGGTTACATTACTGCATTAAACGGACTAAAAGCAAAACTATTCAATAACAATGTATTTGATAGTTATAGATTAGGTTTAAGTGCTACTGAATATGCAGGTTTAACAAGTGCATTAACAACTATCTTAAAATTCGAAACTCTAGCAGGTGTTGAGGGTGTAGATAGAGGTGTTGTTGCAAATGCTTATGGTGTTGAAATCTTCCCAATCAATGACACAATGTTAGATGATGTTAAAGGATATTTCTTCAACCCAATCGCAGTTGTAGGTGATACTTTCTTCGATAGCTTTGCACAATATCCAGGTAACTATCCAGGTTTCCCAGGATACTATGTAATGGAAGGTAATATCCTATTTGGTGCTAAAGTTGTTGAACCAAATGCAATAATTAGACTACAAGAAACAGTTAGTGCTTAATTAACGGAGGTGGGAATATGAGATTATTCACACTTGCTGAATTTCAGCAAAAGTATAAAGAATATCAAACTTTAGATATTCCTAGTTATAAAGTCGATGAAGCAAGTGAGATTATATTCTCACATATAGGTTTGAGATACAGGGATATTAGTTGGACTTCTTCTAATGTCCCTTTACCTATAAAAGAAGCTTGTATGGAACAGCTAAGATTTATGTTAGAACATGACATACCATTTGTCGATAGTAACGACTTAAAAGCTGGTTCAATGTCAAGCAAATTAAATAGTGATATTTCTACTCTATCACAAAGAATATTAGGTAATAATGGTTATTTATATAGAGGAAATGCTATAAATCAAAATATGGGGTTAAATATTCCATTTGGAGGTTAATATGTTTTTAGTAAATGGTATTAAATGCACATTAAGACAATTTAATCGTGAAGACAGCGACAATGTATATGATGACCAAGAATACAAAGATGTACCTATCAAATGTTGTCCTTATGATGTAGACCAAGCTGTAAGGTTTGGAATATACACTATACCAGGAGCTACTGGTTATTACCAAGTGCCTAGATGGGTAGATGTAAGAGAGGGCGACCAAATAATTTTCAAAACTAAAACACGCGAAATTGTACATACAATATTAAAAGTTCAAGATGAGTGGATATTTAATAGAATTGAAAATTATATTTGTGCAGTAAAAACTAGATGATAGAAACAGCTAATATAAAAGTCATTTGGAACAAAGGTGCATATGACAAAATTACAAAAGAAGTACCAGATCATATTGTTTATGAAGTAGCTAGAGAAACATTAGATTTAGTAATGCCTACTATACCAGAACGAACAGGAAAAATGAAACAAACGACATTGGCTCGTGGTGTACAAGGTGGTAATAAGAATTATCGTATAGGTTCATATACAGATTATGCAAAGTATGTATATGTAATGCCTGATAAAACACATTGGACTACACCAGGAACAAATGCTCATTGGTTTAGTGAATATTGGCAAAAGCACGGCAAATCTATTGTTGATAGTGTAGTAGAAAGGAACAAGTTAAAATGACAGATGCAGAATTAAAAGAAAAAAATGTAATTTTAATTAATTACTTACAGTCTATAATTCCAAATTATAAATTTAAAGCTGAATATTCTACTAATGATAATGACACAGAAGTTATTGTTGTACAAGAACAAATGGGTACTAAAATTGTATTTTATGGTGATATACCACCATTATTCAATTATTATTCAATACAAATATTTGGTTCTGGTATTGCTAAATCTAAAGAAACATCTGTTGAAATTGGTAATTTAATTGGCAAAAGTGTTACTTTTAATAAAGGTAATAAAAAATGGCAAATTATATTTCAACAATTTAGCAACCCACAAGCTATCGAATATTATGATATTAGAAGAGTAGGATATACAGCGACTTTAAAATGTATAGTAAATAGAATTATATAGGAGGAATAAATGAATTGGTTTGTAAATAATAGAGAAGTTATTAAAAATCTTGCTTTAAACACAGGAACAACTCAAAGTCCTACATTTACAACTATGTGTACTACAAGTGAAATCAAATTAAATAGTGATAATGAACAAAAAGACTTTTATGTATTCTGTGATGCAATAAGAAGAAGTGTAATAACAGGAACTAGTTTGTCATTAGACACAACAGTTAAAATTGATATTAACAATGAAGCTATCCAAAAAGTTTTAGGTGATATTCATGCACTAATTGAAACTGGCGAAATAGCACAATTTAATAATCAATTAATCCAATTTGAATTACTAGAAGATGTTTCTGGTGGCATACTTACTTATAGTAAATACCAAGTACCAGTAATCATGAAATTTAGTGATTTAGGTGGAGCAGCAGAAGATGAAGGCGGATTTGGTTTAGAATTAATCTTCAATGGAAAAGGTACAAAAGTAACTTCTGCATAATAAAAAATTTAATAGGGTTAGGGTTTATACCCTAGCCTTATTTTTATAAGGAGGTGCGAGTATGAAAGGTGGTTCTGTTGAATTTAGCTTTACTGGTAATACTAAAGATGTAGAGAAAAAAGCCAAAGGGTTAAGTAGTAAATTAAAAAGTATCACTTCAACTGGTGCAAGTGCTTTAGTTGGTTTAGGGACTGTCGCTGCAACTGCAATAATTGGTGTAACAACAAAAGCAGTAAAAGCTCAGGGTGAATTAGAACAACAAATTGGTGGTACTGAAGCAGTATTCGGTAAACTTGCAAAGACAGTACAAAGTGATGCAGCAAAAGCTTTTGATAAGATGGGCGTAAGTGCTAACAATTATATGGCTTATATAAATAAAATGGGTTCATTAATGAAAGGTTCAGGCATTAGTACACAAAAAGCTATGGACTTATCAAGTCAAGCTATGCAACGTGCAGCAGATGTAGCTTCAATAATGGGTATAAGTGTTGATGATGCTATGACTGCAATAGCTGGTGCTGCTAAAGGTAACTTTACAATGATGGATAACTTAGGTGTAGCTATGAACGCAACTTCATTACAAGCATACGCTTTGTCTAAAGGAATTAAGACAGCATACAAAGATATGGAACAGGGCGAGAAAATTCAATTAGCTATGCAAATGTTCTTAGAAAAGAGTGCATATGCAACTGGCAATTATGCTAAAGAAAACAAAACATTTGCTGGTTCATTAAATACATTGAAAGCTTCAATAGAAAACTTACTTGCTGGAACAGGCACAGTAGAACAAGTATTAAAACAAATTCAAAACTTTGGTATGATCCTAGCACAAAATTTAATTAAGATACTACCACAAGTAGTGCAAGGTTTAATTGGTTTATTACAAGGGTTATTACCTATTGTAGCTGATATGCTTCCAGATTTAATACATCAATTATTACCAATGCTATTAACAGGTATTACTGATTTGACTTTATCAATTATAGAAATACTTCCAGATTTAATTAACATGATAGCTGATATACTTCCACCATTAATGCCACAAATAGTACAAGCAATAATGACAATTATCCCAGCTTTAGTTAAAAACTTACCAGCATTTTTAAAAGCAGGTGCTAAGTTAATTGGTGCAATTATTAAAGGTATTGTTTTAGGTGTAGCTCAACTTGTTAAAAGTGTTGCAGACCTAGCAGGAAAAGCAATAGCAAAACTAAAAGAAGTATTTGCTGGTAAATCACCTTTGGAAATTGGAAAAATGCTAGTAAAAGGTTTATGGAACGGAATAAAGAACGCTACAAGTTGGGTACTTGATAAAATTAAAGGTTTTGGTAAATCAATACTAAAAGGAATAAAAGGCATATTTGGAATTAAATCACCATCTAAAGAATTTGAAATTATTGGTAAATACAACGTAATGGGGCTAGAAGAGGGTATGAAAAAAGAAAGCTTAAAACTACAAGATAGTTTCGATAGTATGTTTAGTTTAAGCCCAAATCTATATGGAAGTTCAAGCTTGAATTTAAGCCCACAAGTTAATGTAGTTAATAATATCAATATGAAACAAGATAATTTAGGACAAATGGTAAAAGATATCAAAACTTTTAGTGGTGGTGCTAAAAATGATTATTCATATGGTATGGGGGCTTAGTTATGATACAAGTATATATTGATAATGAAGAAGTAGTAAGTAATAAAGAATTTACTATTCATGAAGAATTGCTTAATACTTCTTCAACAATTTTAAATAATTGCTATCCTATAACGTGGGAAGCTACAAAAGATTATGTTTCTAATTTTTACTATCCTAAAGATTATTCAAATTGTGAAATATACAAAAATAGCAATTTAATATTTGCTGGAATAGTTAAAAATAGTGGCGAAATAAGTTTAAACCCTTATGATCCAAAGTATTGTAGTTTACAAATACTTGATTATAAAACTTTATTAAGCGAGGGTTCTACATTAGATTATGTTATACCAGAGGGAACTATTGAAGATGCTATTGATAGTGTTATTAGTGCTATTTCAAGTTATGGTTTTGTAAAAGGTAATGTTGTACTTGATAATGCAAACGAATTAATAGGTGCATATTCAACATTAGATAAAACGGCTTATGATGTATTTCAATATATAGCCGAAATAAGTGGTTCTAGGTGGTTTACACGTATGATAGACGCAACACATACAGCAATAGATTTTTACACACCAGAACTAATGAATATGGCTTCTAACATTGAATATACAAAACAATATTTCGAAAATAACAATATTGTTGATATGCAATTTAGTTATAGTGGTGCTGATTATAGAAACAAACAAGTAATATTAAGCGACCAAGTATTTAGTTCAATAGATACAATAGACACTTTAATTTCAAACGTAGAACAAACAAATTTTACTACATCAGCAATAGTAGGAAAATTAAAAGAAGCTTATGTAAATGGTGTATCACAAACAATAGGTACTAGTGGTGATAAAGAATTAGGTATTTATGCAGACTTTTATTACAAGATAGGCACAAATGAAGTAGAAAGTTCTTCTAAACAACCATTAGGGGCTGAAATTAAGCTTGTATACACGAGTTTGATAAAAGGACGTCAAGTTGTATCAAATGAAGACGAAATCGACCGTATAAGCTCACAAATAAGCCGTAATGGAACAATAGCTAGATATGAAACAAGAAACGATACTTCTTCAAATAAAGAATTATCTCGAATTGCAGATACTTATTTAAAATTCAAAGGTAAAGCTGAAATTGACTTAACAATTACAACAAAAGATTTAGATATATTTGAATTAGGACAACAAGCTTACTTTGATGCACCTATTGACGAATTAAAAGGTAATTATTTGATTAAGACAAAAGACATACAAATAACACAAACAGGTAGCGATGGTGTAGTCTTTTATACTTATGTGTTATCTAATAGCTTTGATACTGAAAATCAAATTAACTTCTTTGATAATCAACGTAGAAAGAAAAGTGGCAATATAGATGAAAACGAATTTATTACTAGAAACATAGACATTGAAAACGAAGCAAATATTATATTTGAAAATTTAACTATAACTGAACAAGCTATTACTGATAATAATGTACTTGATGCTGATTTGAACGCACCAATTATTGAATAGGAGGATATATGACAGATGATTTTAAAACAAATGTATTAAAATTTATTACTGGCAATTTAGATGAAGAAGAAGTTGTAAATGTACCAGATTTTAAAAATGTACAAGCAACTACAAATAGTTTATACGACCAAATAAAAGCACATTTTAAATCAAGGGTAGCATATACTGACTTTATTCCATCAAAAAATAATAAAAATCAAAGTTTAGAATATTCTGTACTAGCTTGTAGAGGAACTTTAAATGAAGAAAGCGAAGAAACAGGGGCTTTTGTAATTTTAGATAGAGAATATAACATAGTTGATATTATTACCCATTATAGCGATGGATCATTACTAGGTATACCATATTGTTTAAATGTAGATGATAAAGGAAATTATTATGCTATTGAATTAGTAGGTTCTACATATAGAATAGTATCATTAAATAATTTGGTATTAAAACCTGTTGGCTCAAATACATACCAAGCTATAAAAATTAATACTTATAACATACCAAATGATTATTCATGGGAGGGTATGCTAAAAGTATTTAGAAATGAAGCTTCAAACAAATATTTCATTGTAGGTAATAGGGACAATGGCGATGGAATTGCAGCAGGTGAATTAACAATAAGTGATACTAATACTTGGAAATACTATACTTCTTCACTTCAAAAATCATTTACATTTGCTATGTTAGATAATGGCTACAATGTATATTGGGATAGCAACGGCGAATTACATTTCCAAATTGCAGCGAGTAGTGAGGGCTTAATTATGTTAACTAAAGGTTCTGGTGTACCAATGGTTGCTACTAGATATACTTACAATGAGGGTGTAACTGGCTCACAATATACGTTCATATTTGCTAATAATACAACTGGCTATTATGCCGAAACAATAGCTGATGGTAGTACATTTACAACATACATAATATACAAAGTAAATTTAGCAAATAATACATATAAGATAGTCTATACTGATACAGGGCTTTACACAGATTATGGTTGGTTATTCTTCTTCAAAAATATTAATGGTATATATTTTTATAAAACATTTAGAACTGAAGACGATGTACATGAGTTTGAGGTAACATTTGGCTTTATAAATGATACTGCAATATATGAACAAGCTATGGGTACATTTACAGCTAGTACATTTGCAAATGGGTTCTGTTATCCAAATGTAATAACTGACTTTAATAAGAACTACATTTATATTCAAAATCAAAATACATTATTTTCTTTAGACTTTATTTGGAATTCTAACGATTATAATGGCGATGCTTATACTTCAACAAAATCATTAATACCCAGTAAGATCACAATAGAAGATGAAAACGAAACTGAAATATTTAATAGAAATATTTACAATTTATCTTCTTATTCTAATTGGTATACTGCAAGTGTACTAATTCCAAATTACTTTTTAAATAATGTTAATTTAGACACTACATTGTTGTATTCAAAAGCTAACAACTTAATGTGTAGCAAATACATAAATACACAAAAGAACATATATGAAGAATTAAATATTAACTTTATTAATAAATTCAATGTAAAAGTTAATGACGATATAAATATACAAGCAAGTAATGGTTTAGTAGAAGCTATGCTACAAGAAAATAGAAATATATATATGGGAAAAATAAAAATTAATTATAGTGATGATACTAGCGAGATAAAGTTACTTTCAACAAAAGATTTGGTTTATCAAGGTTTAACTACTACATTAAAATTTGTGGTTTATACAAAAAAACAAGTAGATACAATAGAAATTATAAGTAATGATGAAACAATAACATATAAAACAATACCAGGTGAAACTTTAGGTTTGAATAAATACTTCTTGTTTGAGCAAGAGTTAAGAATAGAATAGGAGGCAAATATGAAAATAACATATAACAATAAATCAAGTATAAATGTAAACCCAGACATACCAGTAGCAAATAAAGTAACTGATGCAGACATGAACGAAATAAAAAGTGTAGTAAACACAAATGATGATAACACACAAGCTGAATTATATTATGAAGTTGGCGATACTATTGAAATAGGTGGAATAACTGAAAGTGTAGAATATGTCGCAAGTGGTTATATATCAGCAAGTACAACAAGTATATTTGTAACAGTTATAACGCCTAAAAGACTAGACAATATCACAAGTATTACAGTAACAAGTTTAAATGTACAAGCTAGAGGTACAAGTGGTTATATTAATTCACAAGGTGGCTTCAATGAATATGTAGGTGTAACTGGTTATACAATTTCGGCTGATAAATCAGGTTCAAATGCTATTACAATAAGACTTACTAAATCAAGTGCATTTACAAACACATCAAACAACACACCAGTTTGTTTAAATGGATACTTCGGTATCACATTGTCGTAGGAGGTAATTATGATTAATTTTATTACAAGTTATTGGACGCAAATAGTATTCGTAGCTGGTTTGTTTATTGGCTTTGTTAAATTAGAAATAGCTTATAGAGAGGGTACTAAATGCTCATTAAGAAATGATATCTTACAAATCTATAATCAATATAGAGAAAAAAGAGAAATACCTTTATATGACTTTGAAGCATTGTCTTTGAGTTATAGTTTATATAAAAAATATAAAGGCAATTCATTTGTAGATAGCATATGGACTGAAGTACAGGGCTATAAAAAAATATAGGAGGTTTAAATGAGAAATATTAATATATTAATTAATGAGGATCATACAGTTAGTTTTGAAAATGATTATGCTGGGCTTAATCGTGAAAACTTACAAGGAAACATAGTATTTACTTTTAAAAACTTTGTAGATGGTCAAGCAAGAGCTGAAATAATAATTGATGGTACAGATGGTTATATTTTACTTGATAAAGTTGGTGAAACATATACAATGCCTATTTTATCAAGTTTGCTTAAAAGTGATTTTATAATAATGCAACTTGTTATAGATGAACCTGGCGAAGATTATCCAGTATGGAAAAGTGAAGCATTTACATTAAAAGTAGGTTATTCAATAAATGCAACTACAACAATTCCTGAAGATTATCCTAGTTGGGTACAAATACTAGATGAATTAAGAACTGAAACACAAGAAGCTATACAAAAAGCTGGAAATGTAAATATTTCAAGTGAACAATTAACTGATGGTGTTAAGGTTATTACAACAAATCAAGATGGCGAACAAACAATAACAATAGTACCTCAAGGACCACAAGGCGAACCTGGTGTACCTGGTGCAGTAAAAACAATAGTAGTTGATGTATTGCCTACTGAAAATATAGATACAAGTGCTATATATTTAGTACCAAGTTCAACACCTGGAACAGCAAACACATATGATGAATATATGTATATTAATAATAATTGGGAAAAATTAGGTGGTAATTTAGTTATTGATTTATCTAATTATGTACAATTTACTAATTATGCAACGCCAAGTAAAGCAGGTGTAATCAAAAGTGGTTATAATGGTTTACAAGTAGATAGTACAAATGGGAAAACTTATTGTGATACATATACTTATGCTAATTATGGAAATGTTGAAAATCAAAGATTTATAAGCAAAGGCACACTAGAAAATGTAATAACAGGAAAAGGTTTAGTAAGTAATACAAATTATGCAACAGATAGTGTTGGTGGTGTAATTAAAACAGGTGGTAGTGGTTTAACATTTTTAGGAAGTAGTAATCAATTAGCAGTTTTATCAAAAACATATACTGAGTATCAAAACTTAGGAAATTATGCAATTATAGGTAAAGGAACACTAGACAATGTATTAACTGCAACAATAGGTGATATATCAAGTGTAATAGATGCCATAAATGGTGAAAGTATTTAGGAGGTAGAATATGGGAACAATAAGTGATAAATTAACATACCTTAATACAACAAAATCACAATTAAAAGATATGATTAACTATGGACTACCTACTGAAGAACAAATCACTTCAAACACAACATTTAGAAACTATGTTACAAGCATATTTAATGCCTTTTTAGAAGCATTAAGAAACCCTGATACATTATTCACTAATCTACCAAAAAAGAGTGGCAGTGGCTCTGTAATTAGTTTAAATGACACTGCAAATGCACCAATGAGAATAGAATTAGGTGCAACTGAATTAACACAATCAGGAACACCAACACCAAGTAGCCCACAAGATATACATACAATAAGTGGAAGTAATACAATAAAGGTAGAGGGAAGTAATTTCTTTATACCAATGCCTAATGGAACAATAACAGGTACTACTGAAACCTCTACTTATATTGCAACAATAAAACAAAAATTCAACTATACTAGAGAATTAACTTTTAATAATGGTGAAATAAGTGGTTATCCAAAAAATGGTAATGGAAGTTATTATATATGGGAAATTAGTTATAAAAACTTAAAACCTAGTACAACATATACAATAGCATTTAATTATGATTTTACTAATTTAACAGGAACAACAGGAAATTTAATTATTCATAATTATGTAGTAGTACCAGAAAGTGGAATAACAAGTGTTAATGGTAAAGGACTTAAAACATTTACAACTAATGCTAGTGGTGAATATTCAGTACAATTATTTAATATAGCAGAGGCTTGTTGCAATTCTAGTACATTTATGAAAATAACTAATATTCAATTAAATGAGGGAAGTTATACACTTTCAACAATACCAACATATACCCCTTATATATCACAAGAAGCAGATATAGATTTAGATACAATAGAATACTGCAAAATAGGAAACTATGAAGATAAGTTTATTAGAACAAGTGGGAATAATTTGTTTGATGGTAATTATAAGCATTTAGCATTATGGTCAACAAGTGCAGGTGCAAGTACAACATTTGCAGGAAATAATAATAATTATATTGGTGCTTATGTAAAAGTAGAAAGTGGTAAAACTTATTCTTTATCAAGAGAAATAGAAACAAATAGATTTGCAGTTGCATTTTCAGTAAATGAACCGGTAGTTGATGGTGCTTGTACAGTATATAATACAGGAACAGGCAAAAAAATAGAAAACATAACTATTCCTGATGGTTATAATTATTTATTTGTATATCTATCAAATAGTGGTGAAAGTACAAGCAATATTAACTTGATGATTAATGAGGGAAGTACATCACTATCTTATGAACCTTATGGCTCAAATGAATGGTATATAAAGAAGGACACAGGTTTAGCAATATTAAATGGAAGTGAAACTTGGATTTATGCTGATGGAAGTGCAACAATTTCGGCAATAATAACAGATGATGTTAAAAATATAAAATTAGGTTCTTCTTCTCTGTCAAATTATTTTGTATCTACTGCAGGTGATAATAGATTATATGCTCACCCAAGTACACAAAATAGAATTATTTTAAGCATAGAAAATAGTATTGTTGGTATAGAAAGTGGTGATAGTAATGTCACTAAAAGAACTAAAATACAAACTTGGTTATCTTCTCATCATACATCATTCTACTATCAACTTGAAACACCAACATATACACAAATAACAGGAACACTAGCAGAACAACTTGAATATGTATATCAAAAATTATTAAGTTATACAGGACAAACTAACATTAGTCAAGTTAATAATGATTTAAGTTTCAACTTGAGTGTACAGGCAATAGAGGGGTAGGTGAACAACATGAAAGAAATAATACTAGCTTTGATATCAATGTGTATTCCCTCAATAACTACAATCATAACTTCTCTAATAGCAAAAAGAGATAATTATATGCATAATGCTAAACAATCTATACTTCAATTAATAGTAGAGGACAAAATAAGAGTAATGGAAGGTGGAATACCTGAAAATAAACAAAATATACTAAAAGAATTTGATGACTACCAAGAACATCATGGCAATAGTTATGTCAAAGAAAAAGTTGATAGTTATATGAAATGGTATTCTACTTTAAAGAAAGGAATTTAATATGAAATTAGAAGATATTAAAAAACAATTAGATGAAAACTCTAAAAAAATAATAGACAATATGGATAGAATACATCAAAATAGTGGTGCTATCGAAATTCTAAAAGACTTTAAAGGTGATAATAAAAGACTATTTACTGTTTTAATAATTATTTTGTGTATGTGGTTTGCTACTATAGTTTATTTAGTATATATTTTAAATGATATTTCAACTATAAGTGATGTTAGATCACAAGAAATTGAT
This sequence comes from Bacilli bacterium, assembly GCA_918272565.1. GTDB lineage: Bacteria > Bacillota_I > Bacilli_A > ML615J-28 > CAG-698 > Tener-01. The sequence goes on along the minus strand of CAKJYW010000017.1, from coordinate 30,425 downwards.
GGCTCTAATATTGAATATAGTGATTTAATTAATGGTGATTATTATGGCCAAGATTAAGCAAACAAGGAGAGTAGTTTATAAAGTAAGAAAATCTAAAGCAAAACAATGCCCAGTATGTGGCAAATTCATGAAGAAGTGAGTTTATGTTTGAATTTACTAGAGCAGAATATGAAATGATTTGCAAAGAATGTATGCTAAATGAAGAATACAAGAAATTATTTGAAATGAAGATAAAAGGGTATAGTAGAATTAAAATGTCTATGGAATTAAATGTGAGCCCATCTACTTTAGATGTAATGATACAAAAATTAAAGAAAAAGATTAAAAAAATCTTATGAAAAATATGCAAGAACCCAGGGAACTGGGTTCTTTTTTTTATGGGATAATTTAATTAGCAAAGGAGGAATAATAAATGGAAAAAGTACATGAGTTGGGCAGTGAGCCAAGTGTTAGTGTGGAAACACAATATTTATTATTGCTTCTTTTATTATAGGAGGTAAATATGAACAATGGTATGGTAGAAAATTGGAAAAGACAAAGAGATAGGATTGATGAGATGATACAAAACTATCAAAGTATGCCTCAAAATCCTATAAATAATTTTATTAATACTCAAACACCTAATAAGGACCTAATAGAGTGGAGAATTTTAAATGAAAATGAAGAGGTTGATAATTTATATGTTCAAAACAAAACACTTTTTATAAATGATAATTTAATGGTCTTAAAGGGTGTTGATGGGAAACTAGAAAAATGGGAAATAAAAAAGATTTTTCCAATAGACAAGAAAGATGAAAAAATCAATCAATTAGAAGATGAAATTAAAAAGTTAAAGGAGATGATTAATAATGAACATGCAAAACCTATTGAGCCAGTTGGGGAATGCAACAAATCCAATGCAGATGATGATGGGAATGTTGACAGGAAACCAAAAGGAAACAGTAAATCTATTCAAAAACAAGACTAACCAAGAACAGGCTGAACAAATAGCAAAGATGTGTAATGAAAAAGGAATTACTAAAGAACAACTACAAAATATTATAAATACATTCAAAAGATAGGTTTAAATGAAAGTTTAAATAGAAAGGAGGAATTATGCAAGGATTAACTGCAAGTGATGTAATGGCACTTACAAAAGATAATGATGGTTTTGGTGGAGTAGGGCTTATTATTTTACTATTTATATTCTTAATTGGTTTAAGTGGTAATGGCTTTGGCTTTGGTAATAATGGTACTGGATTAGCTTTGGCTGATATACAGGCAAGTCTTTACAATCAAAGTCAAGATGCCAACTCAAGACAAATGCAAAGTGCATTAGCAACTACTAATGATTTTATATTAAATAACAAATATGATAATGCTATTTTAATCAAAGATTTATCTAATCAATTATCTAATAGTGTAGCTGGTATTTCTAGTCAAATAGCAAATCAAACAGCTACTATAACAGGATTATTTAATCAACAAACTATTGATGATTTAAGAGATAAATTAGATACAACTAGAGCAGAATTATCAAATGTAAGACAAACTGCTGTAATCACTGAAAACATTTTAGGTAATTTAGCAACAACTGCACCTAAACCACCATGCTACTATGGATATGGTTGTGGTTGCAATTCCCTATATTAATAGGTTGACTTATACTGACTAGACAATATAAGTCTAGTCTTTTTATTAGAAAGGAGGATCATTATGTGTAATACAATTTTTTGTTCAAATGCAGAAACAACACAAACTACTATTGTATTAATACCAAATCAAGATATTAAAACACTTGAAAATGCTGGTTGCTATAGATTAGTTATTTGTTGTAATGCAACTGCTACATCTAACTTACCTGTATTTATTAGAGTAGGCACAGTTGATATACCAGTTTTATGTAAGGCAGGAAATACTATGTATGCTAACCAACTACAAAAAAGAAAGAGTTATGCAATAATGTATGGAAATCAAAACACTAACTATACAAATGGGCAATTTGTAGTTCAAGATAAAGTATGCCCTAGAGCAAGTGCTATACCTACAACTACACCTGCATCTGCATAATGAGAAATGGTTTAAAACTTCTTGATTGGATAACTTTACTATCTTTTGGAGTAGGTATATATGCTTTATACATAGCATTAATAAACTTGGAAGAAAATAGAGAACAAAATGATGAACTAACAAATATTCTTAACTATCTTGATACACATTTAGCAAGTCAAGATGAACACTTGGCTAGTCAAGATAGAATATTAGAAAATATAACAAAAGGAGGTTAAAATATGGAATATGAAGATAAAGTATGTGATTTTAAAAAATATGCTAAACAAACACTAGATTTAATGGTAGATGCTTACAAATGGAAAGTAATGGCTAAAGATTGTGATGATGAAGAAATGAAACAAAAGTATATGGGTGTAAGCAACACATTATTTGATTTATTTATGGTAGAACATAATAATATTGGTGCTATGTTTAAAGAAGAATAAAAAAGAGCTTTAAAACTCTTTTTTTTAATTAAAAAATCTATTTCTATATCTTTCATAAAAATCTTCTTCAGTTTTATTATAATATTCCATATATACCTTTTTAGCTATTTCTTGCATGTGTGTTGTTTCTTCCCACTTTTTATGTGATTTATGAATAGAAAATCTCCCTTGTGTATGTAATTGTGGTGTAGTAAAAATTACTAAACCATCTTCAATAGATTTATTCCTATTTCCTGTTCTTCCTTCAAATGCTTCATGTCTTTCACTACCATAAAATCTTTTATTGCTCCAATATGGTGGATTATCAGGCATTATACAAAACTCTTCTTTATATTTCATATCTCCTCCTATGTTCTACTTATTGAGTAGCACCTAATGGCACACTTAAGAAAGTAGAACCTTTACAAATAATTTATAGTTAAGGTTTTATCACTCTTAACTTCTATACTTTCTATTATACCTCTCCAGAACACTCTTTTTTCTTCATATGTAAATGTATTATAAAGTTTTTCAAATGTTGTATTAATTATTTTTTCTAGTTCATTATAATTTGTTTTTGGTTTCTTTATTAACTCACACTGTTTTATTTGCTCATTAATTTTTTCAAATTCTCTTTTATAAAACTCTTTGTCTATTATTCCTTCTATATAACTACTAGATAATCTATCTCTTTTTTGCTTTAGGCTATTTATATTTGATTTTTGCTTACTGCTTTCTGCATTTATTTTATCACATTTTATTTGCAATTCTTTAATATCTTTAAGTACATTATCTAATAAATATCTTTCAATATATTTTTGACTTACAAATGCACTAGACTTACAATCTATGTATTTCCTCCTACAATAGTAGTAATACCTGTTTTCTCTCCTTTTGTGTACATATTTTTGCCCACAACTACATACTAATAATCCATTAAATATAGTTTCATTTTTTTGTATTTGTTTCTTATTCCAATCTCTCAAGTTAATATTAAGTAAATGCTGTACTTTATTAAATGTTTCCACATCTAATATAGCAGGGCAATAATTATCTACATATTCTTCTTTTTTATATTTCTTATACTTTCCTATATATGCTGTATTTGTTAAGTACCTTTTAATAGTAGTGTAATGTATTTTACCATTTTTATTATTCCACCACTGAATTGTTTTATTTAAGTTTTGAGTAGATATATAATAATCATATAATTCTTTTATTCTAGCAGAATTTATTTCATCTGCTATTAATCTTTTATTGCCATCTAATTTATATCCAAATGGAACTGAACCACTAGTAAAAGTTTTAGTTATATTAAATTTATAATTAAATACATCTTTAATCCTTTCACTCACCTTGTTTTTCTCCCTTTCTGCAAGGTTTACTTTAAGATTAAATATAAATCTACCATCTGCTGTTTCTGTTTCAATATCATCCTCTAAAATGGACTTAAATGACACATTAGATTTATCTAATAATTGAACAATAGTATTAGCATCTAAAACATTCCTGGATAATCTATCTAGTTTAGTAAATAATAGTAAATCAAATTTATCTAAATTCTCTAATAGTTCAACTAATGCTTTTCTTTTAGTAATGGTACTAGCTGATACACCCTCATCAGTATATATCTTATAAATATCATAATTGTTTTCTTTGCAATATTTAACTAACACTTCTTTTTGTGTTTCTAAAGATATACCATACTTAACTTGTTCTTCTGTTGATACTCTAGTATATAATGCAACTTTCTTCATGGCATCCCCCTACTTAATAATATCTATCATATCAATTACTTTTTTCTTCTGCTCATCATTTAAAGAGCTAATCTTATAATCTATTATAATATCTAGTGAATTAACTTCATTTTTACTTAAATCAGTAAACACTAGATCATTTACATTTACATTATAAAACTTTGCCATATTCCACAAATCAATAGCATACATTTCTCTTTGGCCTGTTTCCCAATAATGTATTGTTGCACAAGACTTACCCATAGCTTTAGCTATATCTTGCAAAGTTTTTTTATGTGTCTTTCTTAAATATTTTAAGTTAGACATTAAATAAATACCTTCATCCATATCCAATCACAATAACATTATAACATAAAATTTAAAATAATTTACACTTTTTTCATTAAAAGTTTAAAAAAAGTGTTGACTTTCACTCACAGTTAAATTATAATTGAAGTATAGTTAGGAGGTAGTAGAAGACATGAATACTAAAAAAATAGCTAGTAATATCAAAGCTGAAAGAAATAGAAATAATTTTACAATAAGAGATGTAGCTAGAATTACTGGCATTTCACAACAAACACTTATGAAATATGAAAGGGATGCAGAAAAACTACAATTAAGTGTTTTATTAAAACTAGCATATATATACAAATGTGATCTCCAATCATTTTTTGTATAGCATAAAGTTTAACTAGGAGTGAAAAATGGAAAACAAAGTATTAGAAATGGTTAGAAGAATATTAGAAGAAAAATACAAAGTTAAATTAGAAATAAGTTTTAGGAAGGAGGAAATATGAAAGTTTTTAAAATTAAATGGGAAAACATAATATTTATTGCAACATTTATAGTTTCTGTTTATGCTTGGGTTTTATTCATAATAGATAGTAATGTTTATACATTAGCATTAGCAGTATTACCTAGTATGTGTGCTTTGTCAACTGCAATAGCATATGAAAGTATAGCAGAATTTAGACAAGAAGTGTTAGAACTTTACAAATAAAAAAAGAAAAAGACTGAACAAAAATCTTTTTCTATAAAAAATTATAGCATATGGAGAAAGAAAAGTCAATTTTAAAGGGTTGTTTTGGTTATATGAAAGGAGAAATTATGAAAGAAAAATTAACACAATGTGATGTTATATTAAAGGCTATGTTAGAAAATATAGGAATTAAAATGTGGTGGAAAGCTAGTGATTTTCAATCAGGAGAATATTTTGTTGGATATGAAGCTACTGCTAGAATGAGTGATTTATTAAGAATGTACCCTACTTTATTCTTTGTTGAAAAGGATGGAAGATTTAGAGTAATAGCAATAGATCCACAGAATTTAGAAGAAATTGTTTTTCATAAAAAAAGATTAAATCTTCTAGGAGAATAATATGGCTAGAAAGAGAATGTTTGATCTAGATGTAATAAACCAAGACAGCTTTTTAGATTTGCCAATGGATAGCATAGCTCTTTACTTTTTACTAGGAATGGAAGCAGATGATGAAGGCTTTATAAATCCTAAAAAAGTGTTAAAGCTATATGGTGGCAAAGAAGATGCAATAAAAGTATTAATAGCAAAAGGTTATCTTATACCATTTGAAACTGGAGTTGTAGTAATAACTGATTGGAAAAGGAATAATTATTTAAGTAAAGATAGAGTTAAACCAACTATTTATCAAGAGGAAAAATCAAAGATTGTATATGATGATACAAACCAAAAATACATAATGTTTAACAGTTGTTTAACAAATGTTCACATAGAAGAGAATAGTATAGAAGAGAATAGTATAGAAAAGAATAGAAGAGATAAGAGTATGAGAGAAGAGGAACAATTAAATCTGGAAGAAATATTTGGTGATGAAAATGTATGAGCAAATAGAACAGATTATAGCTCCTAATACTTTATCATCATTCGAATATACAAAACTAGAAGAATTAAAACAAATCTATACTGAAGAACAAATTATTTATGCTTATAAAAATAGTCCTGTTAAAAATATAAATTACATTACTAAATATATTAAAGGAACAAAAAGAACTCCTGAATGGCTAAATAGAGAAATAATTAATGAGCCATTAGATGAGGAAACAATACAAGAAGGAATTGAGTTTAAAAAGTTTATAGAAGAATTTAGAAAAAATGGGGTTAGAAAATGACACTAGTAGAAGATAAAAAATTAATGGATGTTTTATCCAATTTTAGGGTTAAGTGTAAATGTGGTAATACTATAGTCTTTGTGTCAAATAGAGAAAAGATTATTTGCAAAAGATGTAGTAGATATGTTTATAGAAATAAAAAGTTAGAATTTAAAGATAAATTAGAAAGAGAGAGAAGAAATGGAAAAAGAAGATAATGAAATAAAAGAACAAGAAGGCATTAAGTCTTTTAATGAAATGAGAAAGATAGATTTAACTGATTACATTAATAAAAGAGATGGTGCTGATTATATTAATTGGGCAGTAATAAAACAATTATTACATGACAATGGAGCAAAGAAAGTATATTTTACTCCAATTCAACAAGCAAATGGATCATCACTAATTATGACTGATAAAGTCTTTACTGATGCCAAAGGAATATCAAACCAAGTATATGAAACAAGAATTAAAGTTGTAATTGATGATTTAGAATTTGAAATGCAAGGGCCAGTTAATAATGGTGCAAATCCAGTAAGGGATAATTCAATGACACAACAGAGGTTATGGAATGCACAAACTAGATTATTTGTTAAAGGTGTTGCAATATACACAGGATTAGGTTTTGATTTATGGTCTAGGTTAGAAATGGATGAGGATGACACAGCAACAGATGATTTATCAAAACATGACATTATGAAGATTAAAGAAAGATGCCAAGAAATATACACAGAAAAATTAAAACTTGGTTTAACAACTAAAGAAATAGCAGAAAAATTAAATAAAACTGAAGATGATGTAAAAGCAATATTTACTTATTTCTCAATATTAAAAGATTTTGAAAGCAGTTTAAAAGAAATAACTAATGATAAAAAGTAAAGATAGAAGTGGATACATTGGTGCTAGTGATACAAAATATGTTATGTCAAATTGGAACACAAAAACATTTCAAAAGTGGTGGCTAACAAAGATAGGTATAGATAGAAATGAATATACCAACAAATATATGATGGCTGGTACTAATTGGGAACATAGAATATTAGATTTTATTAATGCTGAATATACTGATGAGCAAAAGGTAATTGGAAGATTAAGAGTAAATATTGATGGCAGGACTGATAATAAAATACAAGAGGTTAAAACATATAATTTTGAAAAAGGATTTGCTATTACTAAAAACTATTATGAACAATGCCAAGTAGAGATGTATGCATTTAATACAAAACAGTGTGAAATAGTAGCTTATGGATTAGAAGAACAAGATTATAAAAACTACTTAAGAGATATTGATAGCAGTAGATTATCAATACATAAAATACAATATGATGAACAATTTATAATCAAATATTTAGAAAGGCTACATAGATTAGAATATTGTTTAATAAATGGAAATTATCCAAAGGAGGAATAAATATGTATGCTATGACAAATTTATTGTTAAAGAAATTGCATACAATGAAAGTAATGAAATTATTAAATTAGTTATAAAAAATGATAGAACAGGAAATGATGTATTTACTTATACTGAAAAGAAACAAGAAGATTTAAAAGAAAAAATAAAACTATTAGATGAATTTAATAAATTGGTAATCGAAACAAATACTGATGTTGAAAAAATTAAAGAACATTATAAGGTAGAAAGCACAGATAAATTAACAATTAAGCAAATACTAGAAGCAAATGAAACTATGAAAAAGAAGGTGAAATAAATGGAAGATGAAGAAGTTATGGAAATGTATGAAACAGCTGAATTGAAATATGACTGGCTTAAAGATACCGTACATGAACAATATGATGAAATACAAGAATTAAAAGCAAAAATTAATAATGCACTAAACTACATAGATAAGTTATTAGAATTTGGAATTAGAAATGAAGAAATAGACTTAACTGAAATAAAAATGTATCTAAAAGAAAAAAACTATAAAGATATTACATTAAGAAATTTAGAAGGTGAACAAAATGGTTAAAGAAGTCGCAGATGTAACAATTAAAATCAAATCATTAGAAGAAACTGACTTTGATGTAATAACAGAATTCCTACAAGATAACAAATATGAATATGAAGTTGTAGAGGTAGGAAATGAACAAATAATAGATACAAGAAGTGAACAAGATAAATGGTTTGATTATGAAATGCAAAGGGGTTTTGATAAAGCTAGAGGCGAAGTATGATAGGTACTAGTCAAGAAATTGGCAAATGGCTTTGGGAACAAGATAGAGAAAAAATATTTGAGATAAAAGAATTTAAAAGCCATAGAACTTTAAGCCAAAATGCTTATGTATGGAAATTGATAAATGAAATAGCTAACAAAGTAAACAAATCAAAAGAAGAGGTTTATTTGCAAATGCTAAAAGATTATGGGCAAAGTGAAATGGTTAGCATTTTATCAACTGTAAATCCTAGTGGCTATTTTAAATACTATGAAGAAATAGGAACAGGAATAGTTAATGGTAAAGAATTTACACATTATAGAATTTACAAAGGATCTAGTGAATTTACAACATTAGAAATGAAATACTTGTTAGATGGTGTAATTCAAGAAGCAGAACAGCTTGGAATACCAACACTAACAGAAGAACAAATAGAAAGGATGAGAGTAGTATGAATTTAGTAGTATTGTCAGGAAGATTAACAAAAGATGGTGAATTAAGAACTAATGAAGGTGGTACTAGTTTTTATCATAATTCAATAGCAGTTCAAAGAAGTTATAAAAATATAGATGGGACATATGATGCTGATTTCTTTAATTTTACTTTAATTAATCCAGGTGAAAATCTAGTTAAATATTTAACTAAAGGTAAATCTGTATTAATAAGAGGTGAAATAAAAAATAGAAGCTATGATGCACAAGATGGAACTAAAAAATATGCAACTGAAATAATGGTAATGAGAATTGAATTAATTGGTGGTAGCAAACAAGATAATAAAGAAAATGAACCACAAGAAGAAGTTGAAGTACCACAAAACACAAAAAGTGATTATGACAATGAAAATACAAGTGTACAACTAAATGATAATGACTTGCCATTTTAATCAAGATATTTACTATTACATAGATAAGCCACAATAAATACTAGTAGCAACTATAAACCCCCTTTTAGTGGTGGTTCTGTGGCTTTACACCACTAGAAAATTAAAGGAGATATTATGAAAGAATTATTTAAAAAAATTAAAAAAAGAATAGAGAAATCAAATATAGCAAAGTTTATAATGTTTAAAAAAATTATAAATGATTTAGAGAAAAAAATAGGGGTTTTGGAAAAAGATAAACAAAAATTAAATGACAGAGTAAGAAAATTAAATTTAGAAGTAAATAGGCTTGAGGAATATGAAAACAAAGTACCAAGCATGGAACTTGTAATTGCTAGTAGTGATAAATCATTAAAAAATAAAATGGAAGAAATAAAAAAACTACAAGATGACAAATTAAATATTCAAAATGAATTATTTAAAGTGAAAATGGAACTAGCATGTTCTAATATTCAAAAAGAAGAATATGAAGCACAAATAGAAGATTTAAAAAGTGATAGGTATTTGATAAGAAAAGTACCATCTGGAAGAACACCAAACACAAATAAAACTAAAATATCAAAACCTATGAGTGGAAATGTTACCAGATATATGAGAGGGGAACATGAATATAATGAAAACTGATTTTTTAATTCAAAAAATGCTACTAAAGGATGATACACTTACACCATTGCAAAAATATTATATGTGGGAATATTTAAGAAAGTTAGGAGAAAAAAGAAAATGAGTAGAGATAGTTTATTAGATTTTTATAGAGAAATAGTAAATAGTGAAAGATCATTTGGAATAGATTATAAAAACTTATCAAAACAATTAATAGAAATGATAGATAAGGCAATAGAATATATAAAAAATGGGAGATTATATGATGTAAATGATAATTGCATAAATGAAATATTATTAGAAATATTAGGAGATAAAGAATAATGGCAACAATAGATATAAAATTAAAGAGTTATGATGAACTAATATTTGAAATAACAAAGTTAAATACTGATAAATATTTATTAGAAACAGAAAATAAGCAATTAAGGAAAGTATTAAGAATAAATCATCAAATAATTGATATGTATGTTGAAAGAATAGATAATGTCAACAAATATATAGATGATTTATTAGAAAAAGATAATGATAAAACTATATTACAAGCAATAAAATTTATGTTAGGAGATAAAGAAAATGAATAAAAATAATAGAATATTTACTGATGAATTTTATATAACCATAGTATTTATAATAGTTTTTATTATTGGAATGATTTTATTTAGTAATTGGAGAAAAAACCAATGCTTAAAAAGAAATGGAAAAGTAATAGAAAACAATATAGGAATAATGGAAAAATGTATTTTAGGAGATAAAGAAAATGAAAGTAGTTAAAAGTTTAGATATAGTAAATGATTATATTGAAAAGTTAGAACAAGAAAACAAACAACTAAAAAGCATATTAACTGAATTAGAAGAATGGTTAGAAGAAATAAGTGATTATGAAGAATATGATAGAGTAGAGCGAGATACAATGAATATGATTTTAAATAAAATACAAGAGTTAAAGGAGAAATATAAATAATATGAAAGAAAAAAGAGTAAGTAAAAATTTAATGAATGCTTATATTGAATTAAGAGATAAGTATGATATATCTACATTTAAAAGATTTAATGTAATAGTAATAATGCAACCAAAAGTAGTACATGAATTAATAGAAGAATTGCCTTATGGTATTCAAAGAGATATAGATGCTGAGTGTTATTTTATAGATTTATGTGGGCATAAAACACCTTTATTAATTAGTAATGAATTGCAAGAACAAATTGAATTTCAAATAATGACACAAGAAGATTATGAAAGAATGGAAAAAGAAAAAATGTTTAAGAAATTTGATAAAATGTTTTTTCAATATTAGGAGGAACTAATGAAAACAACAATATATGAATTATTAGGCATGATAAAAGATAATAAAGCACCAAAAACATTAGTATTTAAAAAAGATTTTTATGAATATGTAAGTGGTACTAGAGATTATTATTGCGAAACAACTGAAGAATATTTATTTGATAGTTATGATATACTTACAATTTTAAATGATGAAGTAGAAATACTAGAAACAACAATAACATATAACCAAGATAGCATAGAGAATAACAAGCAAGATAAGATAGAAAAATTAGAAATAGTACAAGAAAAGAATTGCAATAATAACTGGAAATGGAAATTAAATGGATATAATATTTCAACACCACAAAAAATAATGGGTGATAAAATCAATGAAATAATAGAGGCAATAAATGAAAGATAGAATAAAAGAATTAAAGTATTTAATATACCAAAAGAATAGAATAATATTGCAAGAGAAAAAAGAATTAAAAGCATTACTGATAGAGTTAAGAAACCTAGAAGGAGAAAAGACATTAGTAAGGAAGTATAAGAGGTAAGGTATGGATCATTTAACAATAAATCAAGCAAAAATAGAAAGAGAAAAGTTAGTTAATGAACTAGACCTTTATTTAGAGCAAAAGGAAGTTAATTTTATTAAAACACAGCCTAAAAGTCCTATTATGAGAGATGTAATAGAGGGCAAAAGTGATAGTTTTAAAATAACAGATAAATACACTCATTATTTAATAAAAGATGAAGAATATGATGATAAAATATTTGCATTACAAAAAAGTATTAATTCTTATGAGAAATATATTATAAATGAAATGGAAAGAATTAATAAAGCAGGGGGGCATTACTTAATAAAATATTATAGAGATGTAGAAAGGTTTAGTTGGAATAAAATAAGTAGATTAACTAATTATTCATTAAGACAATGCCATTATTTATACAAAAAATGAAAGATTGCACATTATTGCACATTTTATATGGTATAATGTGTACAATGGAAATATTCCAGGTGAGGTAATTATTATAAATTTCTAAATATTATCAGGCACTATCTTTAGTAGGTAGTGCATTAATGATATGATGCCTTTAAATGTCCTTTCTGTGCCTTATATCATTAATGCAGTATCTACTATTGATACTCAATCCAATTTATGCATTATCAATTTTTAATTGGTAGTGCAGAGTAGATATATAAAAAGTTAGGGGACAAAGGTAGTAATCCAATAATCAGTAATGGATGATTTGGGCATTCTCTTGATGCATTACAAAGTTATGTAGGCATACATGATAAACCTTTATATCTATTCTGTACTGCTAATTAATAGCAGTTGAGGAACATAGAAATATGTTCTTTTTTTGTTGTAGAAAGGAATTATATGTATAGTAATTTATTTTATATACCTTATTTTAATGTTATTGGTGGTGTAGAAACATACATATATGAAATAGCTAAAAAATACAATGATAAAGATATTACTGTATTATATAGGCAGGGTGATAAAGAACAACTTAATAGATTAAGAAAGTATGTAAGATTAGTTAAATATACAGGACAGCCTATAAAATGTAAAAAGGCTTTTTTTAATTATTCTATTGACATAATAGAAGAAATAGAAGCAGAAGAATATATACAAGTTATACATGCTATGTATATATCAAACAAATTAGAACCACATACCCACCCAAAAATAACAAAATATTTAGCAGTAAGTAAGGGTGCTGGTAAAGAATGGGAAGAATTAACAGGGATTAAGCCTGAGATATGTAGAAATGTATTACAAATAACAGAAGAAGAAAAGAAAGAACCATTGTTATTAATTAGTGCTACAAGATTAACAAATGAGAAAGGCACATGGAGAATGCAAAAAATCTGTAATTTAATGGATCAAGAAGAAATTAATTATTTGTGGTTAATATTTACAGATAGCCCAAATAAAATACATTCACCTAACATAGTATATTTAAAACCAACATTAAATATAAGACCATACATAAAATTAATACAAGGAAAAGGTTATGGAATACAGTTGAGTGATTGTGAAGGAGATTGTTATTTTACAAGAGAATGTGAGGCATTTGGAGTGCCATTGATCTGTACACCAATACCTAGTTTTTATGAACAAGGACTTGTAGATGGTAAGAATTGCTATTATGTTCCATTTGATATGGATAATATAGATGTTAAAAGATTTTTAAAGATACCTACTTATAAAGGATATGTAGGTGAAGATACATGGAATGAATGGCTAATAGATGAGCCAAGTACATATAAGGAGGAAATGAATATGAAAGTAAAAGTTAAAGTATTAGTTCCATTTGCAGACAAATACACAGGAAAGATGTATGAAGAGGGTGAAGAAATTACAATAACTAAAGAAAGAATGGAAGAAATACTAGAAGTTGATGAATTAGTTGAATTTATTGGTGAAGTAAAAGAAGAAGTTAAAGAAACACCAGTAAAGAAAACTGTAGAAAAGAAAGCTAAAAGAAAATGAAATATATAATAATGTGTGGTGGCTTCTATGAGCACTTTGAAACACCTAAACAATTAAGTGTTATCAATGGTGAAACATTAGTAGCTAGGACTATAAGATTATTAAAAGAAAATGGCATTGAAGATATATACATATCAAGTAATGATCCAAGATTTGATGAGTATGCACCAAGATTAGAACATACTAATACATATGCATACAAAGGCAAAAAAATACATGGTTATTGGGTAGATGCATATTATCCTATGAATGAACCATGTGTATATTTACATGGTGATGTATATTACAGTGAAGATGCTATTAAGAAGATAATTAATCTTAAGAGTGATAAAAACATATTTATAGGTAATGAATTAGCAAAGAACCCTGAACACAAGAATTGGGGAGAGCCATTTGGTTGGATAGTTAATAATCCTGAAGTATTTAGAAAAGGGATAGAGCTAACTAAATACTTACAAGACATAGGAAGATGTGAAAGGGGATTTGCTATTAGTTGGGAGTTATATAGAGTTCTTAATGGATTAGATATAAATAAGATGTACATAATAGATGATACATACCTAGTTATTAATGATGAAACAATAGATATAGATGCACCATTTCAAATAGAGGAATTAAATAATAAATTGAGGTGATTAGTATATGGCTAGAGATTATGAAACATTATTAGGCAATAAGAATGCTCAACTATATACAGAAAAAGATGAACCAAAAGTAAAACAATTAATCATAGATTACTTTAAACAATGTGATGTAGATGGAAGAAATTACACTATGAGTGGTTTGGCACAAGCATTGGGTATGTCAAGAAAAACATTAGTGAATTATGAAAAAAAAGAACTGTTTTACTCTCTAATAAAAAATGCTAAACAAATTGTAGAAACACAATTAGAGGAAAAAGTAATTGATAAAAAAGAATATTGTTTAGGGCAAATATTTAATTTAAAGAATAATTATGGTTGGAAAGACCAACAAGAAATAAAAACAACAAATGAAGTAAATATAAGTCCATTAGAGAGTGCTATGAATAAGTTAGTAGAGAGTACAGATGATTGATTGGAAATTTACAAAGAAACATGCTAGATACATAGCAAAGACACAAAGCTGTAAGTTTAATGTTGCAGAAGGTAGTATTAGAGCTGGTAAGACAGTAGATAATTGCATAGCATTTGCTTATCAGTTAATTAAGACAAAAGATAAGATACATCTAGCTAGTGGTTCTACAATAGCCAATGCTAAATTAAATATAGGTGAGTGTAATGGATTAGGATTATATTACTTATTAAATGATCCAAAGAATAACATAAAAGCAACATGGGGGAAATACCTAGATAATGAATGCTTAAATGTTAAAGTTGGTGATGATGAGAAAGTAATAATATTTGCTGGTGGTGGTAAGAGCGATAGCTATAAGAAGATACTAGGAAACTCTTATGGTTTATGGATAGCAACTGAAATAAATGAACACTATGATAGTGATGAAAGCAAGGAAAGCTTTATTAAGGTAGCTATGGGTAGGCAATTAGCAAGTGATAATCCTAAAATATTTTGGGATATGAACCCAAGTAATCCACTAGACAAGATATACACTGATTATCTAGATAAATGGCAAAGAGATGGAATACTTGGTGGATATAATTATGAACACTTTACTATATTTGATAATGCAAGTATAAGTGAAGATAGAAAACAAGAGATTGTAAGTCAGTATGATGTCAACTCAATATGGTACTTAAGAGATATATTAGGGCAAAGAGTAGTAGCAGAAGGCTTAATATATCAAGAGTTTAAAGACCATCACATTATAAAGATGAGTGATTGGTTAAGAATAGACAATGATGGTAGATATGTTAATCCAATGAGAAACACAATAAAGTTTATAACAGTAGGTGTTGACTTTGGAGGTAGCACATCTGCACATAGTTTTAATGCAACAGCATTTACTAATCAATTCAAACATATAATAACTATAAAGCAAAAGAGAATAGCACAAAGAATTGATGATACTGAACTAATAGAGCAATTTATTAGTTTTATAAAGGAACTACAAGAAGAGTACAAGGGAATTAATATAATTGATATAAGATGTGATAGTGCTGAACAAACATTAATAGCAGGATTTGAAAGAGCATTAAGAGAAAATCATATAGGAATACCAATAAACAATGCTGTTAAAGGTAAGATACTAAATAGAATTAGGTTTTATTGCAAGATGTTTAGCACAAATAAATATTATATATTAGAAACTTGTGAAGACTTGATAATGGCATTTAAAACAGCTATATGGGAAAGAGATAAGAATGATGTAAGACTTGATGATGGAAAGCAAGACATAGACAGCCTAGATGCACAGGAATATTCAACTGAACCATATATGGATATACTAATACAAGTATAAAGGGGAGAGGAAATGAAAGATGTAATTGTAAACATAATTCAAAAGTTGGGTTATGACAAATCAGTGATTGATGAAGACCAAAACAATAGAGTTAACTTATGGCTGGAATACTTAAAAGGGAAAACAAAATATCATAGGTATAAAATCTATAATGGTAAGAAATATTTGAGAAAAGAATTTAAGAGTTTAAATATAGCATCACAAAGTTGTAGTGATCTAGGGGACTTCTTTATTAATGAGAAATTAGATATTACTATAGACAAAGACACTATACAAGAAAAGATAAATGAATGTTTAGAACAAAACAACTTTCTAGAAAATGGTAATAAGTTAGTACAATTAACTAAAGCATTAGGAACAGGTGCATTAGTAGAATACCTAGATAAAGATGTACTTAAAATTAATTATATTAATGCTACTAATATTACTATTCTAAAAGCAGATAGAGGGGAAATACAGGATGTTTTGTTTTGGAGCGAAACAACTAATAACTTGTACATAAATATTCATAAATTAGATGAAGATGGCTATGTAATATATAACTTTAACTATGAAAAGAGTGGTAATGGATATACTGAAATAACAGATGAAGAAACAAGGGAAATACACACTAGATCATATATACCTAAATTTCAAGTAATAACTACACCTGAAATTAATAATAAAGATATTAATAGTCCTTATGGTATAAGCTGTTATGCTAATGCATTAGACACAATATTAGCATTAGATAGAGCTTATGATAGTTTTGATAATGAAATAGCATTAGGTAGAAAAAGAATATATGTACCAGCTAAATCAGTACAATACAATGTAGATGCAGAGGGTAATACAATACCAGCATTTGATGATACTGACACTGCTTTTTATGTATATCCAGGAAGTGAGAATGAAAAGCTAGTAGAAAGTTCATTTGATTTAAGAGTAGAACAAATAACACAGGCTATTCAAGCTCAATTAAATATATATACATCTAAAGTAGGATTAGGACAAAACTATTATAAATTTAAGAATGGTGAAACTTATGTTAATGTAGTAAATGTAATGAGCTCTAATAGTGATGTGTATAGAAAAATTAAGAAACAAGAGAATATATTAACTAGAGCTATAACTGGGATGTGTTATGCAATAGCTGAATTAATAGGAATAACTGAAGAATTTAGTGTATCAGTATTTTATGATGATAGCATTATAGAAGATACTGAAAGCATAAGAAAACAAGCTCAAACTGAATACAATACTAAATTAATAAGTAAAGCTCAATATTATAGAGATGTTTACAAGTTAAAAGATGATGAGGCTTTAGCATTTGCACAACAAATGAATGAAGAAATTAGAAATGAAACATTAGTTGAAGGTGAAGAAGAAGAATTTGTAGAGTAGGTGTTTAAATGAACACAGATGAAATGATAGAAAAAAGGGTTGCTAAAGTTGTTGAGATGTACTCTAATGTTGAAACAGACATTTTAAAGCTATTAGCAAGGCATTTTAAAGACAATGAAGAGTTTTTGAATAGTGATTATTATAGAATAGAAAAACTACAAGAATTAGGTGTATTTAATGATGAAGTGGTTAAATATATAGCTAAATATTCAAAGAAGAGTATTAAAGAAGTAGAACAGGCTATAAAAGATGTGGGATTTGATACTATTGATTATAGTAAATTAAATAGATTGAATAAAGAAGGCAAAATAGCATTAAAGCCAATAGATATTAAGAAAAATAAAACATTACAGGCTATAATTGATTATGCTATTGATGATACTAATACTAATTTTATTAATATAACAGGCAAAATAATTAATGGTAGCACTCAAGCATATATAGATGTAGTAGAAAAATCATATTTAGAGGTTAGCATGGGGGTTAAATCTTATCAAGAAGCAATAAAAGAGGCTCTTAATGAATTAGCTAACAAAGGCATACAAACTCTTGAATATACCACCTCAAATGGCTTAATAAGACACTATACTGTAGAAGGCACAGTTAGAAGGGAAATATTAAACTCTACTAGAAACTTAAATGCTAAATTAAATATGGAACTTATTAAAGAATTACAACCTGAATATGTATATATAAGTGAGCATTTAGATTGTAGGCCTACACATTTTAGTTGGCAAGGTACAGTAGTTAAAGCAGAAGAGCTAGTACCAATAACTGGCTATGGTGAAGTAGATGGCTTATGTGGTATTAATTGCAGACATTACTTTGAACCATATTTTGGCGATCCAAAAAATATTAAAAAGAAATATACACAAAAGGAATGTAATGAAGCATATAAGCAAATTCAAAAGCAAAGATATTATGAAAGAGGTATTAGAGCTTGGCAAAGAAAACAAGCAATAGCACAAGGTCAAGGAGATAAAAAAGAAATCAAGATGGCTGATTATAAACTTAACTTTTGGAGAAAGAGATTAAATAATTATTGTGAAGATAATAACTTAAGAAGAGATTTTAGTAGAGAATATATTTATAGATAGTAAATTGGGAACTTACATGAGTTCCTTTTTTAGTGTCTATAAAGACACAATATGTTGAACTTTGAAACATTAAAACAAAGGGTAAGACTAACTTAATGTCTTAAAAGAAAGGAATATTTGTATGGAAACTGAAAACCAAACTGAAAATGTAGAAACTCAAACTACAGAAGAAAATGAGGTGAAGACTTTTACCCAAGATGAAGTAAACACTATAGTTCAAGAAAGATTAGACAAATTCAAAAAGAAAATGCCTAGTAAAGAAGAATTAGATGAGTTTAATACTTGGAAAGAAAGCCAAAAAACTGAAAGTGAGAAATCACTAGAAAAAGACAAAGAAATAGAAGAACTAAAACTTGAATTACTAAAGGCTAAAAATGAAAACCTAATTAGTGAAAGCAAGGTTAGTCCTGAATTTAAAGAGTTTGTATTTAGTGAAGTATCACAAATTGAAGGTGAGTTTAAAGATAATCTAAAGGCTTATTTAGATAATCATAAACAATACCTAATTAAAGAAGAACCAGTTAAAACAACAACAACTGGTTATTCACAAAATGTTGCTAACACACCTGTTAGTGAAGAAAAAGCATATTTAGATAAAAAGTATGCTAATAATCCATATTACAAAAAATAAAAAAAATAAAGGGAGAGTGATTTTAAAATGGCAGTAATTTATGGAGAACAATATGTTGATGAAAAATATGCAAGTGCAATCGAACCTAACTTATATACTGATACAGTATTAGTTCCAGGTATGACTTACACTGACAAATGGCAAGAAGGACCAGCAGGAGGAATTTATGTACACAAACTTACTACTGATGCAGTAGCTGTAGGTACTCCAGGAACTGACTTCAGTGATGAAGGAGCAGATGATGACTTAATACCAATCATCTTAAATAACAATTTCCAAAAATCAAGAAAGATTTATGGAGTACAAAGCTCTTCTGTAGCATTTAATGCTGGAGAAGAATATTTAGCAGATGCTTTAAGTGCTGTAAGACAAGGAAGACAATATAGTGCTTTAGCTTGTATGGCTTATGAAGGAACTACTTATGGTGATACAACAACTATTACTAAAGATAATGTAGTAGGATATTTAACAGGAATGAGAGAAGCTGTTAAAAAGGCTCATGGAAAAGCTAACTTTGCTTTAGTTTCTACAGGAGTTTATGCTTTATTACTACAAGTAGTAGGTATTCAAAGCTATGCTGATGAAGCAGTTAAGAGTGGAGAATTATTAAAGAGATTTGGACTTAATATTATTGAATGTAATTCATTTGATACTACAAGTGCTAAATTCTATGATAATGGTGGAACAAAGAGAACTGTTAACCTAAAACAAGTTGATATTATTGTAGGTGCAAGTGATGAATTTGCATGTATTGATAACTTCAACATGTATAGATTAATAGATAGTGAAAACTTTGCTGGATCTAAAGCACAAGTTGAAATTAACTCTGGTTTCCATGTTATGGTTGCTGATTGCATCCAAGTTAAGAAAAATGCTGTTAGTGCATAATTAAAACCAAGAAAGGGGAATGAAGAATGAATTATATAGATTATCAATACTATAGCTTAACCTTTGGTGGTGGATTAATTCCCCAAAAAGATTTCATAAAAATAGCAACACAGGCAAGTGCTAAAGTTAAAAATGCTATAGGTGGAAAAGACATAACAGGATTTGAAACTGAAGTAAAAACTGCCACTTGCTTGGTTGCAGAATGTTTATATAACCAAACTCAAAGAAAGTTGAAAATAAATAATGTAATTAATGGAGAAGATACTATTATTACTAGTGAAAAAGTAGGTGATTATTCTAGGACTATCTCTAATGTTAGTTCTACAGACTTACAAACTATGATTAATAATAGTTTAAAAGAAATTAATGAAATATTATATGATTGTTTATTAACAACTGGCTTACTTTACAATGGGATTATTGATGTTCGATAAAGATATAACAATAATTAATAAATACTTTGTTCAAGAACAAGTAGGTACTGAAACAGTTAATAATGTTGAAAAACCTATTTATAAAAAAGTAATGAAGTATAAAGTAAGCCATATAAAAGGGTTTTGGAGTTCTAATGAAAGTATTACTATTAATGGTGTTGATTTAATAGGTAGTAAAAGAACAACAGTAAGAGTGTTATATAGTGAACCTGGATATGTTGAACCTAGTTCTTATAATGGCACTGGTTGGACTTTGAGAAATGATGATTATGTTGTCAAGGGTGGACTAGATATATCAAGTGTTAGTTCTATAACTAATGTACTTAATAATCATGAATGCTTAAAAATTACTGATGTTTCTGTTAAAGATTATGGCTCTAGTGATATGTGGCACTATAAAATTAGTGGTGAATAATGTATTTTGATATAGACCTTCCTACAATAAAAGATATGGGATTAGAATATCAAGGTGCTGTTCATAAATTGGTAGATTTACAATTTATCCATTATATGAAAGAAAAAATGCCTATGCAAAGCTATAGTCTTATTTCAAGTGTTAGAGATATTAACACAGGAACAATACAAATACAATCACCTTATGCTCATTATATGAATGAGGGGATTTTGTATGTAGATCCAAAGTATGGCTATGGTGCTATTCCATTAAAAGATAAGAGTGGAAATTTAACAGGTTTTATTTCAAGACCAGGTATAAAAAAAGTACCTAGTTCAACAGCACTTGTATATCATAGTGGGCCTAATAGAGGTGCACACTTTGTAGAGAGAACTATAGTAGAAAATACAGATGATATTATTAGAGATATAACACCATATTTAGGAGGTAAGAAATGATAGAAACTATAAGAGATTTTATATCAGCCTGTCCTTATTTAGATGAATACACTGAACTTAATGTTGATTATTTAGTTGACAAAGTAAAGGCATATTCAATAAATGAGGGTGCAGGATATGAACCTTTAATAAGTGAAAGTATCACAGGAGAAAAAGAATACCAATTACAATTTACATTTGATAGTAAACTCTATTGGAATGATGAAGCTGTAAACAATATAAATAATAGTAAGTTTTATGAAAACTTTAGAGAATGGTTAGAAACAAAAAATGATAAAGGTGAATTACCTACTAAAACTGGTATTACTCCATTATCAATAAAAGCCACATCTAATGGCTATATATATAATGCACAAGAAAATGTAGCAATATATAGAATTAGTTGTGTTTTTAATTATATAAAATGAAAGTGAGGTTAAAATGGGAACATTAGTAAAAAGACCTGAAATAATGGCTTTTCTTGACACAGTACCTACTGGAGGAAGTCCTACATGGAAAATAGTAGGTAATGGAATGACAACAGGATCATATAGTTATGAAGCAAATGAAACTAGTGAAACTTATATTGTTGATGAAAATGCAACAACAACTATAAATAGCTATGCAGTTTCTCTTGATGGAGAAATGAAATGTATTTATGGTGATGATGTATATGACTTCATTAATGGTTTAAGATTTAATTTAGCTACTGGTTCTAGTGCTGAAACAAATTTATTATTAATTGATAAATATGATGAAATCACATCAGGAACAGGAAAATTTAGAGCACAACAATTCAAATGCTCTGTTTCTATTAGTAGCTATGGTGGTGATGGTGGAGCAACACCTACTATTTCATTTAAAGTAAGTGCAAATGGTACACCTAAAAATGGTTATGCTACTATAACAGGTGGCACACCAACATTTCATGAAGGTTTATCAGCTTAATATACAATGGGGTGGGTTAATTCTCACCCCTTATTTTTTTTAGAGAGGAATTAGTTTATGACAAATGATATTCAATCACTTCAAATTAAAAGAGGTGAAGGTCTTATTAGGATAGGACTTAAAGATGAAAATGGAAAAGAAACAGGGGAATATTTACAATTTGATGTTGAAGCAGTTAATAATATGCTTAACTATCAAAATAGTTTAGAAATGCATAAGAAAAACCTATCAGCATTAAAAAATCAATTCATTATAATTGAAAAGAAACAAGACCATAAAGGCAAAAAGCTAATGAGTGCTAATGAAGAGGCACAATTAAAGGCTTTAGAAGAGTTTTATAAAAAGGAAATGGAAGCATTAGACTTGTTTATAGGCAAAGGAAAAACCCAAGTTATATTAAATATAATGGGTAGAGAGCCTTATTTTGGTATGGTTGATGATATACATGAATTAATTGAGCCAATATTCCCTATTATTGAAAAAGGATATAAAGACTTCAAAACTAGAATAGAAGATAAATATAAATCTTTAGGAGAGAATGTACTTGAATAATCCTGAATATATTATTGTCAATGGCAATAAAATTAAAATAAATACTGATTTTAGAGTAGCTTTAGAATGCCAAAGAATAGCATTAGATGATGAAATTGATGATTATGAGAGAGCTTTGGCAGTTATTTATAAGTTATTTGGTAGTGATGCTTTAAATGATGATGCAAATTTGGATATTTACTTTAAACATGCACAAAAATATCTAAATTGTGGTAGAGAAAGTAAGACTACTGCAAATAATGTAGATGATACATTTGATTATGAGCAAGATTGGGGCTTTGTAAAGGCAAGTTTTATGAGTGATTATCATATAGACCTTGACAAAGAAAACATGCACTGGTGGACCTTTTTTGACCTTCTAAATGGCTTGACTAATAATTCTATTTTAAATAGAGTAAGACAAGTTAGAGATGAGCCATTAAGTGGCAAGAAAGGAAAAGAACTAGAGCAGTGGATAAAAGCTAAAAAATCAGTAGAATTAAAAAGAAAAAAAACCCAACATGAAAAAGAACTAGATAAATGGTGGGATAAACAATTAGGAGGTTAAAATGAATGGTTGGCTTACAATTAAAACTAGATTATTAACTGGTAATGTTAAAAGTGGTTTAAAAGATATAGTTAAATCAGTAAAAGGTGCATCTAGTGAAGTATTAGCTATGACAAGGTCTTTTGTTAATATATCAACTATTCTTGGTATTGTATTTGCAATTATTAAATCAATACAATCTGCATTTGGTAATATGCTAGAACAAAATGATGATTTTGCATCTAAAGTACAGGCTATTAAAAATTCTGTATCAGGTTTATTTAGTGTATTTGCTAATTTGTTAGCACCAATAATAGCTAAAGTAGTAGATTTAATATATCAGTTTTTAGCCTATGTTAATGTTATTACTAAACAATTCTTTGGAATTGATATATTTGCTAAAAAAACAAGTAAAAGTTTAAAGAGTGGAGCTAAAAGTGCCAAAGAAATCAAAAAATCATTAGCAGGATTTGATGAAATAAATATGTTATCTAATAATGCTGGTGGTGGAGGTGGTGGAGGCACTGGTGGTGGTGGAGGCACAAGTGATTTTAAATTGCCTGATGTTGACACTACTAAATTTGAAGAAAAAATAAAGGATTTAAAGAAAAATTGGGATGACATTTTAAAAATATCATTAAAAGAAGCTAGAGATACATTTTTAGGTAGTGATGGTATCTGGGGAATGTTTAAATTAGGTTTATTTTGGATAGAACAAGGCTGGGTAAAACTATTTGATGGTATTTTAAAGATATTTAAAGGTGATTTTAAAGAAGGCTTTAAAGAAATATTAGAGGGTATAGGAACATTAGCACTTGGTATTATAACAAGCTTTTTAGGTATTGGAAATGGTCTATTTAAGAGTGCTTTAAAAGTTCTAAAAGGTATTCTTGGAACTATCAATGATTTAATAACATCACCTATTACATCTGCTTTAAAAACAGCAAAAGATGCATTTGGTAAATTTAGAGATGCAGTAAAAGATGTTATTAAAGGTGTAGGTAGATTATTTACTGGAGATTTAAAAGGTGCTGTAGATACCTTTAAATCTGCTTTTAAGAAGGTTTTTGAAGGCTTATGGACTATTGCAAAAGGTCCTCTTAATGTATTAATTGAAGGTATTAATGCTGTAATTAGAGGAATAAATAAAATAAGTATAAATATACCAGATTGGGTGCCATCATATGGAGGTAAAAAAATTGGTTTTAATATTAGACAAATACCAAGACTTGCACAAGGTGGTATTGTATCTAATCCTGGTATGGGTGTAAATATGGGATCATATATTGCAGGTGAAAGAGGTGCAGAAGCTGTAATACCTTTAACAGACAACACATTACAAAGACTTGCTAACATGATACCTATTACAATAGACTTAACAAATACTTTAGATGGTAGAGTTCTAAATAGAAGATTAGAAACAATAAGAACAAATGATATGTTTGCTAGAAATGGGGTGAGATAATTATGGCATTAACATTAACTGATTTACCACATATTACTAATATTAAACACTCTATTGAACCTTTATGGGCAGGAGATGCTGGTAGAAATGCTAATAGTGGTAAATACACAGGAACATTTATAGGTTTTTTTGATAAATTAACTGTTGATGTAGGAATAACAACACAAAATCAACTAAAAACAATAAGAGATGCTATAGAAAAATCAATCATCCCTAGTGTTAGTTTTAAAGATACTAAAACTGGTAATACTAAAACAGAAAATTTTTATGGAACTGCAATAAGTGTAGATACATTAAATTATAAGAAGGGTTTATATAAACCTTTTTCTTTTAGTTTAGTAGCAATAAGTAAGAGGTCCTAATGACATATAATGAAATAATGCAAAGTGCAGGTAAAGAAATTAACCCTAGTATTTATTACACAATAAATGGTACAACAACTACACTAGGAAGAGATGACATTAAATCTGCAAAAGTTTATTTTAATGCACCAGTTTTAGGTACTATAATGAGTGGTTTAAGTGTAGAAATATATGATACACTGCCAACTAATACACCAATATACTTTAAGAATGTAGCAACACTTGATACATACACACAAAATAAAGTATATGGACCATATTATGTTAAAGATACACAATATAATGCAGATACTAGAACATATAGTATTGAATTGTATGATGAGTTTTTACCTACAATGGTTGATTATCAACCAATAACAATAATATATCCAACAACTATATATGACTTTTTTATTCAATTAGTTAGTGAGTTAAATTTAACAACTTCAATAGCTAGTTTGCCTAATGGCAGTTTAACAATGGATAGTGATATATATGAGGATATTAATTATACATATAGAAATGTTTTAGATGATATAGCACAAGCTACAGCAAGTAGATTTAAAATATCAAATGGGGAAATAGAATTAGCACCTTTAGGAACAACTACTATTTCTATAGATGATGATATACTTAAAAATCAAAACATAGAATTTGGTGAACATTTTGGGCCAATTAATACAATAGTTTTAAGTAGAAGTGCTGATAGTGATAGCATATATTATCCTGATCCATTACCAGCAAATCCTAAAGAGTTTAGAATAAGTGATAACCAACTTATGAATGGTAATGATAGAGATACATTTATGAGCTCTATTTATAATGAATTAAATGGTCTTGAATATGATATATATGATACACAATTAGTGGGATATGGTGGCTTTAACCCACTTGACTTAATAGAAATATCTACTGTAGAAAATGAAACTACTAAAACATTTACTTCATATGTATTTAATAATGAGCAAACCTTTACACAAGGTTATGAAGAAGTAATATATACTGAATTGCCTGAAGCAACAGTTAGTGAATATTCTGCTATGAGTTCTACTGATAAATTAATAAATCAAACTAATTTAATTGTTAATAAACAAGAGAATAGAATTGAAGGATTGGTAAGTGAACAAGATGAATTAGAAGGTAGAATATCACAAACTGAAATTGAAATCACTAGTCAAGGTGAAAGGCTAAATGTTATGTCAACTAATATTGACCCTGAAACTGGTGATATTTTAGAACTAAAAAGAACAGGTTATGAAATGGGGGCTAATGGCTTAATAATAGATGATGAACAAGGTTATAAATCTATAAACAATACAACAGGTTTATACTATTATGATAATGATGCTATGACAGGCAAATATACCAAAGATGGTGGTGTGTTTAATGATTTAGCATTATTTGGTAGATATTATTATGGGATTGATGCAGAACAAACAACAGTTGAAAACTTTACAAAAGATGATGCAATGTTTGTTTCTCAAAGATATGTAGATAATAACAATGAAGTTGGAGTAGGACATTTTTATAATGGAGATTAGGAGGTAATATGGCAGTAATTTTAAGTGTAAAAAAATCAACTTATGGTAGTCCTTATGCTTGGTATAAACTTGAAACTGATACAATAAGCAATAGAACAGCTAATACAGTTGATATAACTTTTAAAGCTACATCTAGGTTAGATAATGCAGGTAGTAGTTTAGGAAGAAGTTATGATTTAACAGCTGGTATTTATGTAATAAATAAATGGTATAATTTTAAAATCAAAGATAATGAAAGTTGGAGTGGCACAACCTTACATACAAAAACTCAAACTTTAACAATTACAGGCATAAACCCTGCTGATGTTGAATTAACAGGAATAAAATATAGAGTTGTAAGTAGTGCTAGTGATAATGCTTCTGGACTAAATGCAACTGCTTGTAGTAATATTCCAATACCATTATTCCATAATCCACCTATAATATCTGCTTATACAATAGAAGAAACAAACCAAGCTCTAATAAATGCAAGTGTTAGTGATGATGTATTTGTTGCTAATTTATCACAAAAAGAAATTGATATTACATATACTTTAGAAGATGCAACATTTCAAGATGCAACTGTATATAATGGCTTAACAAATGTATATGATAGTGAACAATTACCAATAATAATGGACTTAACAACAAATGCTTTAAGAGTTGATGAAAGTGGTGTACCAATAGTAGTAAGTGTGACTGATAGCTATAATACAAGAGGATATTTTAGTAATACAAGTGGTTCTGTATTAAGCAACCCTATATTTGATTACTATACTTATATACCATATACAAAACCAAGTTTTACTACAACAACAAATGCAAAAAGAGAAGGACAAATAAGTGGTCAAGTATCATTAAATGTTGAGGGTATATATTTTAATGGTGTAATTGGTAATAAGGACCAAAGTTCCTATAAGCCAACAATAAAATATAAATTTTGGAAATATGGAGATACTGAACCATTAACTTATACAAATACAATATCT
This sequence comes from Bacilli bacterium, assembly GCA_918272565.1. GTDB lineage: Bacteria > Bacillota_I > Bacilli_A > ML615J-28 > CAG-698 > Tener-01. Next base: position 2,690 of record CAKJYW010000017.1, on the reverse strand, counting down.
AGTAGTGATATATCAATAAGTGATGGTGTATTTAGTGTTAGCTCATTAGATATAGGTAGTACAATTGAAACTGACAGTAATTACTTTAGTCCAGAATATGCTTGGAGAATTAAAGTATATGTAGAAGATTATTTTACAAACAATGAAAGTAATGAACTTCAAATACAAGTTGGTGAAGCTACTTGGACTGAATATAAAGATAGAGTAGATTTTAAAAAATTAACAATTCGAGGTAATGAAATATTAAGCCCTTATGTATTATATGAAGATGCAACAGGTTTAATAAACAATATTACACTAGATGATGATGCTTCAAATTATCAATATTTAGAAATATTTTACTATTATGTAGGAAGCCCTAGTTGGGGGTATAAATCTACAAAAGTATATAATCCAGATGGAAATAATGCTTTATTAGAATTTATAGTAGATAATGGTGGTTATTTATATATTTGTAGAGAATTAGCATATATCAATGGAACAAGTATAACAAAAAGTGATACTGTAAGGTGGAGATTAGCAACAGGTGGTGGAAGTTCAACAAGAACAGCAAATGCAAATGATGTATGTATTTATAGAGTAATAGGTTATAAATAGGAGGTTTTATGAGTGCATTTTTAGGTTTTATTATAGGAGGTTTTATAGGATTTATAACAGGTGGTTTAGTAATCGCTTGTATAAATATAGATAAGGAGGAAAAAAATGAAAGAAAAAATTAAAAAAATATCAAAATATGTAGTAAATGGACTTAACTTTGTGAATTTACTATTAGTAGGATTAGCTGAAGTGTGGGGGTGGAAAATAGACAGCATAAGTAAAAGCATAATAGTAATTGCAGGTGCTATTTCTGTATATTTAGTAAGTGGAAAAATGTTTGAAACACCACATTATGAACAAGAAGATATTGATATGCTATTAAAAGAAAGTGAAGAAGAATAATGAAACTATATGAATTAGCAATACAAAAACCTAAAATTACTTCACCTTATGGCTATAGAATACACCCCATTACTAAAAAAAAGACATTTCATGCAGGGCTTGATCTAATATCACTAACAGGAAACAGAAACTTATTCGCAGTAGATGAAGGTTATGTTCAATTAGTTCATAAGGGAAATACAGGTTATGGCAATTATATATGGGTAAGATACCCTAGATATAATTTAAGCTTGCTATATGCACATTGTAAGTCTATAAAAGTTAAAAAAGGAGATAAAGTAAAAAAAGGTACTATTATTGGTATTGAAGGTGATTCAGGATTAGCAACAGGTGTACATTTACATTTAGGTATGACTAAAATAGGAAGTAATGCTTGGTTAAATCCAACAAATATTAAGGTAATAGCTGATAATCCAACACCAACACCAAAAGTAGAATATTACATAGTAAAAAAAGGAGATACCTTAACTAAAATAGCAAAAAAATATAAAACAACTGTAAAGCAATTAGTAGCATGGAATAATATTAAAAACCCTAACTTAATTAAAATAGGGCAAAAATTAAGAGTAAAATAGGAGGTGAAGGTATGAATACTATTAATATAATAATAGATTTTGAAAATGGAATAAATAGAGTGGCTGGTATTGATTTGATTACTGGTGATTATGCTAGTACAAAAATACATTTTACTTTTGATAAAGAAAATGGAACTAAAGTATTTGAAATGAAAAACCCTAGTGGAACTATTGTATATGCAGGAGAGATTACTAATAATGAAGTAGTATTAGCAGGTGAAAGTGATGCATCAGTAGCATCTATTTTTAATGAACCTGGTGAATACATTTATGAAGTATCTTTGTATGATGGAGATACTAAATTAACTTCATGCATGGGTAAATTACCTGTAAAACAAGAACAAGTTGTAATAGGTGATGAAGTAATAGAAGCATATTTGCCTATATTTGATGAATTGATGCAAGAAATTTCAACTGCAATTACTGAAACTAATAATCTTAATATAGATGCAGAAAAGGTAGATACTACAACAACAATAACAATCACTAAAAAAGATGGAACAAGTTATGATGTTGAAATCCTTGATGGTGAGAAGGGTGATAAAGGAGATAAAGGTGATGCAGGTGCAATAAAAATGCTAATAGTAGCATCTCTACCACAAACAGGTGCAGATGACACAATATATTTAGTGCCTTATGACATATTAGAAGTAGCAACATTGCCAACAACAGGACTACCAAAAACAATATATATAATAACAAGCACACAAAAAAGATATATATATGCAAGTGGGCAATGGGCAGAAATATCAAGTGATAATAGATACACAGAATATGTTTATGTAAATAATGCTTGGGAAGAATTGGGAGAAGTAGGAATACAAGTAGATTTATCTAATTATTATACAAAACAAGAAACAAACACTTTATTAAATGGTAAAGCAAATACAAGTGATATACCAACAACAACAAGCCAATTAACTAATAATAGTGGTTTTATCACAAATGCAGTAAATAACCTAGCAAATTATTACACTAAAACTGAAATTGATAACACAATAGGCAATATAAATAGTGCAATAGATAGTATAAATGGTGAGGTGATATAGTATGGGAACAACTGCTCAAAAATTAGAGTATTTAGGAACAACAAAATCACAATTAAAAGATATGATTAACTATGGACTACCTACTGAAGAACAAATCACTTCAAACACAACATTTAGAAACTATGTT
>CAKJYW010000016.1 GCA_918272565.1 Bacilli bacterium | reverse complement strand
TAAAACATGTAAATCTACAATTAAGAATGCCCCAACAACAATTCCTATAAATAATGATATATAAACTTCTTTGCTAATAAGTGCGAATATAATCGCAATTAAGGCAGGAACAATTGCCCAAAAAGACTCTTTAAACATTTTTTCCTCCATTTGGCACCTACATTATTATACCAAAAAGTGCCTCTTCTAAGCAACAAAAAACAATACTATATTCCTTTTTAAAGGCATCGAATTCGATGCGGTTAAAATTGATGGTGAATTGGAATTGATATTTAAAGGGGTCGAATTCGACCTCTTTAAAATTTGTTTTTTTTCCATTCTTTGGCTTGCATACCAAATAGTGCAACAGTTAACATTTCATCTTCACTGTTTTTTTCTTAACCCCTCGAAATCGGCAGGTTTAAAATCCGAGTTATTAATAGACTCCCATAGTTTAAAAATAAAATAACACGACTATCTAGTCGTGTTATCTTTTTACCACCAGTTAGTTACTTTTTCAGCAAATCCAACTAGGTCATTAATTTCAATTGTTTGTCCCTTTATCTCTAAAGTTCCACTAAATCTACCAAACACTTGATGTTGAAGTGATTTGATAACTAAAACATTTGTATCATCGTGACGATCAAAGATTGGCTTGAATGTTAAGTTGACTTTGTTATCGCTTGAAGTCATCTTCCATTCATTCATAAAATCATCTTTGTCTTCTTCTGTTTGAGGAATGTGGAAAGTAACTTGTTCAACCTTATATGCTTTTCCATCATAGAAAATCATATTTTCGGTTGCGGCACGTGTATCACCAAAGCCATAACCTAGGTTAAATCCTACCCTCTTGCCATTAACGATGCTATTTAAGCTAGACCAGTACCAAGTGTTTTTGTATGTCCAAACACCTCTACCCCAGTCAAGTACCGCAAAACTATTTTCTTTATCGAAGAAATAAGTCTTTCCCCCAACAACAGCACGACCTTCAGCACGCATGCAGTTTATCTTTTGGTTGTAATAGAAATGACGTTTCTTTTCAAATGGTGTTGCTATAACCATTGATTCTTCAGGTTCATCAGTAATTTCGATATCACAACTAAAGTCATATTTCTTAAAGAAGTTCTTCATCTTACAAAGAAGTCTTCTCTTTTCACCATCATTAAAGAATGAAATCTCAATACCTTTACCTTTGAAATGAACATCACCATATTTTGATGTTGATGGCATGTGTGTTTTACCATTAGTAAACCAGTTGATTGCACTCTTTGTATTCCAGAAGTCATTATCAAAGTCTAAAACAGAGACACTTCCAAGTCCCATGTATGAATTATCATCGATTGTTAAGGCAACTCCATAGTGTTGGTTACCAATGTAATAATAATCCCATTCTTTGATTCTTGACTTTCTCGCTTTGATGTCAGCTCTATTGTATTCTTTTACTAAAGATGTAGCGTAACCTGCTTCATTAAGGTTACCATAAACATTTAGTAATTTTCCTAATGTTAATTTCTTTTGTTCCATAATTAAATATCCATTCTGATTGGCTCATAATTAGGGTCTCTCTTTGCCTCTTCTTCACTTAAGATTTGAGCAACTCTAGTTGAAGCTGCTGCTGCAAGTGCCCCAACAATATCATCTAAGAATGTGTGACATTCGTTAGTTCCAGGTTTTCCACGTTCGTTTAACTCTTTAACGATACCAGGTTTATTAACATCGATGTCACCAAAGTTAGTTTCACCGATTGTTCCATACATTTTAGCAACTTCTAATCCGAAGATTTCATCAATACCAAACATTCCAAGGTCAGCTCTAATGACATCTTGAATTGGAGAACGAAGTTTTCCTTCTTCAGCAAGTCTATCGATTTCAACACCCAATTGAACAATATGGAAAATATCACGATATGTTAAAATCTTTTCAACACTTTCAATACAAGCCTTAAGTGTTGTTTTAGGGTTGTATTTAGATTGTTGGTTAAAAGCTATTTGAGCGATATCTTCAATCTTAACACCACGTTCAAGCAATAAATCACGATTTAAAACAAACATTTCCTCACGTGAAAAATAGATTCTCTTATTTTCTTTCATATTATTCTCCTATCTTTTTACCCACTTCTATTATTTTTTTACCTTGACCATTCAAAAAGTCACGAGCACTCATCTTATTTTTAGATGGCAGTTGCACTTCTAATATTGATACGACGCTACCTTTAGCGCAAGTCACTTCAAAATGATCTTTATAAACACCTGAAATAACTCCCTCGCCATATGTAGAGACCTTATCTTCTACTCTACTATTATACACTTTTATAGGAATATTTTCAATAACAAAGTAAGCACCAGGATTAGGGTTAAGACCTCTGATTTGATTAAAGACGCTCCTTGCATCTTTATTAAAGTTAATTAGCTCATCTTCTTTAGTTAAGTTATATGAGAATGTAGCTTCACTTTCATCTTGAGGAGTTCTTTCTACTTTTCCTTTTTCGATTTTTTCTAGTACACCTAAAATCATATTACTACCAAGGATACTTAATTTATTAAACAAAGTCTCTTGATTATCGCTATCTAGAATCTCTAATTTCTCTTTTTTAATAATGTCCCCTGCATCCATCTTTTTAGCCATATACATTATAGTAATTCCCGTTACCTTCTCACCATTAATGATAGCTCTTTGAATTGGAGCTCCACCCCTATATTTAGGTAGAAGTGATCCATGAACATTAATCGCTTTATATTTTGGATATTCTAGAAGCTTTGAGGGAACAAATTGCCCATATGCAGCTGTAACAATAATGTCACAAGGAGTGTTTAAGATAACATCCATTTCTTCTTTAAGCTTCTCTGGTTGAAACACTTTCAAGTTATGAGCTAAAGCATATTCTTTAACAGGGCTATAAACACTAACCTTTTTACGATAGTTATAACTATCAGGTTGGGTAACGACTAGAGTTACTTCGTGCTCTTTATTGATTTTATCTAAAACATTTACTGAAAAATTGGGTGTTCCCATAAAAATGACTTTCATTTTGTCTCCTAACCAAAGTTACGAGGATATCTTTCAAAACTAATTGTAACTTTGTTGTTTGCAAATTTCTTTTCTACTTCTTTTATTATATTTAATATTCGATCAATATTATTATGTTTAACTAAAAGCTGCACCGCTTTAAGCTTAGTTTGATAAACTGGACCTAAGACATCGATATTATCTTTGATTAAACTTACAGTGATTTTCTTTAAATAATTTGCACAATAATACATGTCTTTATAAGGACCGCTAATAATGAGACGATTGATTTCACTAAATGGAGGATACAAATACATCCTTCTTTCCTTTAGTTCGTTTTCATAGAAACTATCGTAATCATTAATTAGGGCATATTGTAAAGTTAGGTTACTAATATGATGGCCTTGAACGATAGTTTTGCACTCAGTATGAGATGCACACTCATCAATTAACTCGTATGTTGCTTCACTGCTCTTATAATCATTACCATTTAAGAACTGATCAATATCAATTAATCCAATTAATCTTATTTCATTACTAAAAATCGATAAGACGTTTCTTGTTCCAATTATTATATCAACATCTTGATTTTCTATTTGAAGCAAAGCTTCGTGATAGTCAGCTGTTGTTTTAATAGTGTCACTATCCATTTGTAATACTTTAGCATTAGGAAATAGTTCTTTTAACGCCTCACTAATTGATGCAAGTCCACTACCTAAATAATTAAACTGCATAGAGCCACAGCTACATCTATTTGATTCAAGCTTCCTTCCGCAATACCTACACTTAATCTCATCTTTTTCTTTATAATAGGTTAGAGGAATCTGACACTTAGGGCACTTTAAGACCTCTCCACAGCTCCTACAAACAATATAGTTACTATATCCCTTAGCGTTTTGCATTAAGACTACTTGCTTTTTGTTTTGTAAAGTAGCACTAATAGCATTAATTAAGGCTTCGCTTAAAAGTGGGTATTTACCATATTCTTTGTTCATATCAACTAGAGTTAAGTTTCTATCCACTTTTTCAATATGTTTAAGCAAGAACATCTTAGCTATTGTATATTTATAATAAGTCTCTATTTGAGGTGATGTTGATGTTAGGACAAATTTACTATCAAAATACCTTGCCCTCTCTTCTAAGACTTTCACTAAATTATATTTAGGAGTATATTCACTTAAATAATTGAAGTCGCCTTCATTTATTACTACTATTAGTCCTAGCTCACTAACTGGAAGTAGGGCACCGACTTTTGTTGTGATGATGATATCGTATTCTTTCTTTATTACGCTAATATATTTATCGTAATATTCCCCATTACTTAAATCGCTAGTAAAGGATAATATCTTATATCCTTCTAAATATCTACGAAAATATTTACTTACCTTAAAAGCTTCAATTAGGGTTGGTGCTACAATCATCACTTTCTTATTTAAGCTAACCATCTTAATTGCTTCACTTAAATAGAAATCAAGCTTAAAATCTTCATCGTTAGAATAAAGTAAGAATGGTTTACCACTTAATGTTGTGAATTTTTCGATTAATTCTTTTTCTTCAAATGAGAAAGAGAAAGCTTTGTTAATCTTCTTAATAGCATCAATCTTTTCTCTAATTACGTAATCTTCTTTAATAATTAGATATTCTTCTTTTACTAAAGCATTTAGCATATAAACGCTACAGCCAACAGCTTCACGAATTTCTAAAGAAGTTGCTAGGTCGTTACGACGTACATACATCATTATTTCATATCGCTTGTTATTTAAGCTTTCAATTAAGTGCTCAAAAGCAGGATTAACCCTATATAATTTCTCTTTTTTGTTTTTACCATATTGATAGATATCGTAAGCAACTTCAATATTACCTAATCTAATCTCACGATTTAGTTTAGGATTATCTTTAAATGTATCCATAGAAATTGCTATTTTTTGTTTACCATTAAACATAATAGCTAAATCTAAATCTAGTTTATCTGGTTCTTTACAATATAAGAACTTACGGTATTTAGTTTTCAAAAATCCTGGATACATACACTCTAAGGCACTAACAAGCAAGCAGTTAGTGTCTTTTTTAATAAAACGAGCTAGGCTCACCTGTTCAGCTGTTAGTTCACTTGAATAATCCAAAACTTCTAAGATGTCTTTAACTTCTCCATTATATGGATTATTTTCCATCACTTCAACAACGTACCCAATAATCTTTCTTACACCAAAATTAACCATAACACGGCTACCAATACCAACGTAAGAAGATAGTTCATCTGGTATACGGTATGTGTACATAATATCAACGTTTGAACTCTTTACATCAACAATAACACTTGCAAACATTTCTTCCTCCCTTAGTATAATAGTCACTTTTCTTATAATTTTATCTTACCATATTTGAAAAAAAAAGTAAATAAAAAGGGAATTATCCAAAATCCCCATTTATTCTTCGTCACTAGTAGGTTCAACAATCTCAATTTTATCGTTGATGATTTCTTCTAGGGCAATTCCTAGGCTCTTCTTGCTTCTAGGATTATCGATTTTTTTCTCAGCACCACTCTCTAGGTCGCGCGCACGTTTTGCGGCACCAACAACTAGTCTATATTTACTCTTAGTTTTAATAGTTAGTTGGTCAATTGATGGGTATCTGATTCCGTCTTTGTTTTCACTCATTTTTTTATCTCCAATAATTCATTATATTTTTCTATAGTTCTCTTTGTTTTAGCATGTTCAGCTCTAATGATTGCTAAAATCTTGTCAGCCGCATTCTTAACTTCGTCATTAACAACGATATAATCGTAATTAATTGCAAGCCCAATTTCACGTTCGGCTTTTAATATTCTATCATCGATGGATTTGTTTGTTTCAGTTCCTCGTCTAATAAGACGATTCTTTAGGGCATCAAATGAAGGTGGAGCGATAAAGATGAAAATTGCATCTTTCATTTTTTCTTTTACTTGCATAGCGCCATTTACTTCGATTTCAAGTAGCACTTCTTTTCCTTCGTTGATTAGCTTATTCACTTCATCAAGTGGTGTTCCGTAGAAGTTACCACAGAACTCAGTGTATTCAAGCATCTTCCCGTTATTAATATTATCGATAAACTCATCACGAGTTACAAAATAATATTCTCTTCCATTAACTTCCCCATCACGCGGACTACGAGTAGTCATTGATACAGAGTAAACTAAATCATGACCTTCCATCTTAAATAGAGCTTCCCTAACAGTGCCTTTACCAACACCACTAGGACCAGACAGTACAATTAATAATCCTTTCTCATCAAGTTTCATAATTTTACCTCTTTGTTTTATATATTATACCTCTAAAATAATTAAAAATAAAGTTATAAATTAAAAAAATATAAACGAGTTATCTTTTTTTATGTTAAAATAATAAAGGTACGGGGGAAAGACTTATGAATATCGATGGTGTATTTTTACATTATTTAATAGAAGAGATTAAGCCTAGCGCACTTAAAACGAGAATTAGTAAGTTAGTTATAGTAAATGGAAGTGAGTTTGCCTTTTTGTTACAGAACAAAAACTATCTATATGTTTCCCTTAACTCTAACTCACCACACATCCGCTTAACAAGTAACGAGCTTATTAAGTCTACAAAAAATAACCCATTCTTTACACAGCTAAGAAAGTACGCTGAAGGTAGCATCATTTCTAATATCCACCAACAAGAAAATGATAGATCACTTGTAATTGACTTAAATTCATTTGATGAATTAGGATATATCACTAAAATCAAATTCATTATTGAACTATATGGTCGTAATTCTAATTTCATTATTACAAATGATGATAATGAAATCATTGAGTGTTACAAGAGGCTACTTCCAAATGAAGATGAGTTACGTGTTTTAATCCCTAAAGCAAAATACGAATTTGCTTCAAACCTAGTTAATCCATTTAAATTAGATAAATATAATGGAGAGGCCCTAGAAGGTGTTAGCACTATTTTATTAAATGAGATTAATTATTATAATGATATTAATGTAATTAGAAGAGATATTGCTCCATCACTAATAGAAAAAGATTCGAAATATTATTTCTATTTGTTTCCACTTTCTAGTCTTAAAGGAAATGTCACTTCATTTAATTCACTCTCTAAATTATTAGAATATTATTTTTATGAAATAAAGAAAGATACTAAATTAAATGATGAACAAAACCTAATTCGTCAACATCTTCTAAAGATGATTAAGAAAAGCGAAGTTAAGTTAGAAAAACAAAGGAATGAGAAAACTCAAGCGATAGACGCTTTAATTAATGAAAAAATAGGAAATCTACTTTCTAGTAACCTTCATTTAATTAAGAAAAATAGCACGTGCGTTAAAGTTAATGATTTTTTTTCAAACAATGAAGAAATAGAAATCTCACTAGACCCAAAACTTTCTCCATCAGAAAACCTAAATCATTATTATCAAAAATACAAAAAAGCAAAAAGAACTCTAGATGTAATCGATGATCAAATTGCTCAAACTATTAATGAGATAAATTATTACAATCAAATCTTAGATCAAATTGAAATCAATAGATCAGCTGATTTAACAGAGATTATTGGAGAACTCAATCTAAAGAAAGAAAAGAAAAAAGTAAAAGCGCAAACACCAAACATCACTATTTATAAAGATAATAAGGGTAATATGATTTATGTTGGTAAAAACAACATCCAAAATAATTATCTAACTCACACCTTTGCTCATAGTAATGATTACTTTTTGCATGTCACTGGTTATTCTGGTAGTCACACGATTTTAAGATGCGGCGAACTAACAGCTGAGCTACTTAACTTAGCTGCAATGGTAGCGCTCCTTTATTCTAAAAATAAAGAGACTAAAAACGCATCAGTTGACTACACCTTAGTAAGATACGTTAAAAAAGTACCAAAAACTTTCGGTTCTTTTGTAACATACACTAACCAAAAAACAGTTTATGCTACAGTTGATATGGACAAAATCAACAAAGAACTCACAAGAATAAAATAAGACCACTTTAAAAGTGGTCTTTTTTAGATGTTCTGTTTCTTTTAGATTACCTTTTTTTCAGCAAAAAAAACTATTTCATATGACTTCTTTATACTCTTATCATTTTTTCATTCTTTTTTATCAATACCAACTTTCTCTTTTTAAGTAGAATTCTACTTTTTTTTCGATTGTTTATTCACAAAAATGATAGGAACCAAACACAAATCATTTATTGAAAAAGGATATGGTATAATTTTCGATTTCTTTTTTTACATATTTTATTTCATTTAGGACAATTTAAATCATATAGTTTGCGAAATAATAAAAAACTATTAGTAGGCACTACTTTTTAGTGTCTACTAATAGCCTATCATTTGTAAAATAATTGATACACTTCGTATAATCGATTAAACATTCAATTTATGATATTAATCTAACACATAGTGCATAAACATCAGGTGTAAACTGATTTTTAATAACTAGTAATAATAATCCAACAATTATTCCACCTACTAAGCTTAAGCCCATCATTAACCAAGCTCTCTTTGGTAATTTGAATTTACGGTAATAAATTACATAACCAACTAGTGCAGCTGCAAGTACCATGAACACAATCATGAACCATTCGATGTTAAATGTCAATTCTTCAATGTTTCCAAGTACTACTGCCCCAACTATTGAAACTACATAAAATGGGATTAGTGTTCTATAACCAAAGTAGCTATTTGATATTTGTTCTGCTCTTTCGCTTTTATCTTTCTTAGTTAAGATAAATAGTGGAATGTAGGTAAGAGCTTCAAATATTGCTAAAACGTAGTGTGGGTATAAAAGAGGGATATTGCTTGTATCTTTCATCATACTAGCATAATAATTACCAACATTTACAAAAGGCATAAATGTGAATAACATGTATGCATCAGTATAAAAGCCGTTATTTGTTGCTTCGTTGATTGAAAAGATTGGTAAAGCAAGTCCAAATGTGTATAACACCATAAACAAAACAGAATCAACTACAGTATTAGCACGACTAGCTACAAACATATTAAAGATAAATAAACTAACACTTAAGCCTACCATACTAAAGTATAGAGGGATAAAGTAATAATAATCAAACATATCAGTTTTAATCATTGTTACAATCATTCCACTAAAATAGCAAATAGTAAATGGAACTAATAGTTCAATTAATCCAACAATCAAATTGACATTCATTATTACTGTTCTTTTAATAGGCAAAGCGTAATAATAATCAATTGTCTTTTTTCTCTTTAAATATGCACTTTTTATTATTGGAATTACATAGGTTAGGATAGCTAAATAAGTAACAATTAGCCCAACATTAGATGTGCTATATTCATCAAATTGCATTATCGCAACAACCAAAGGATAAATTAACATCCCAACAATCAAAAAGATTACCATTGGTTTGATTGCGCCCTTTAAAGAATTAACGAAATATTTAAAATTAGTCATTTAAATACCCCTTTCCTTCAACTTCGATTAAGAAAAGTTCTTCAAAATCGATGTCAATCTTATCTATTAGGATAGGATTTAAGCTATTTAATTTAGCTTCAATCTCTTCCACGTCACCTTCTAGAACGATTCTAACAATCCTACCAACTTTATTAAATGATACAACATTGAAATCCTTAAATGCTTCTTCATCAATATCTTCACTAAATGCAAGTTGATATTTATGATATTTCTCTTTAGAATCGATGATATTACCTGTTGATTCGATTTTACCTTTATCAAGTAATCCATATTTATCACAGATATCTTCTAGTTCTCTTAAAGAATGTGATGAAATGATAACTGTGATCTTCTTTTCTTCGATTAATTCACTTAATTCTCTTTTAAAGATTAGTCTAGCTAGTGGATCTAGTCCATCAAAAGCTTCATCTAAAAACAAGTATTTAGGACCAATAGCAATTGCTAGAGCAATGAAAAGTTGTCTTTTCATACCTTTAGAGAAGTTATTGATTGTTTTTTTCGTATCTAGTTTAAATTTATTTATGATTTTATTAAATCTTTCAACATCAATATCATAAAAAGACTTATAGAAATCGATTATGTTATTAATTGATGAATTGTTTGGATAATATGGATTATCACTTAAAAAGAATATGTCTTTTTTAACTTCAGGGTTTTCAAAAACATCCTTACCGTCGTAAGTTATAGAGCCGCTTTCAGCCTCATACACCCCACTAATAGTCCTAAGAAGGGTAGATTTACCAGCTCCGTTAATTCCCACTAAACCGAAGATGTCTCCGTCGTTAATAATTAAGTCAAGACCATCTAAAACTTTATTCTCGCCCAAATTTTTGGTCAAATTTTCGATTTTAATCATAGGTACTCTCCTTTCACAACTTCCAAAAGTTCATCGTAAGTGATGCCACTTTCTTTCATTTTTTTAACCTTCTTTTTACAATCATCAAGTAGCTTTTCTTTGCTACTTCCGTTATAAACTACATAGGCACCTTTCTTCTCAAATGTCTTAATGTAGCCCATTTCTTCTAATGTAACATAAGCTTTAACAACCGTATTAGGGTTAACCCCAAGGTCACTAGCAATCTTTCTAACAGAAGGCAGTTTATCCTCAAACTTATATACCCCACACTCGATATATCGCTTATATTCATTAACAATACTTTCGTAAACTGTTTTTCCTTTCTCAAAAACCATGTTATTCTCCTGTATCATCTGTAATATCTGTATTAACTGTATTATACACTTATCTAATATCTTTGTCAATAGATTGGATAAAAAAAGAATAAAACTTACGTTTTATTCTACTTTTTCTCTATTTACTTTAGCTAACTTCATATCAACAACAATCTTTAAGAAATATAGGAGTGTTAGAATAGAAGTAGCGTATAGTGCTCCACCAAAGATATCAGTTATCCAGTGAACGCCACTTAAGA
>CAKJYW010000015.1 GCA_918272565.1 Bacilli bacterium | reverse complement strand
TTTATCTGAATAATTAAGTTTTTCACCAAGTTCTGCTTGAGTCATATTGTTTAATATTCTTAAATCAGTAATGTTTTTCGCAACAATCATTTTAATATCTTCCATTATGACCTCCTTATTTCTTTTTATAATATAAATCTAGGGCTTCATTATACATTTCAATAATCTCATCGATTGATTTTTCGATGTCATATTCTTTGTTATATGCCTTGTATTTAAGTGCTTCTTTTTTCCTTCTTTCATCATCACTTAGCCAATAATCTATTTTACTTGCTAAGTCTAGAGGGTTACGAGCTTTAAATTTACTCATTTCATCAAGAGCAAATTGAGAAGTAGCGGAGAATTTGTATTTAGCAATAATAGGGACTATTCCCATTTGTATTGCTTCTAGACACGACAGGCCTTCTACTTCAATAAATGCTAGGTGAATATATAGGTCGCTTGATGCAGTAATTTGCTGAAGTTCGTCCAAAGAACAGAATTTAAAGATAGGCATATATTTTAATATACCTTTATTAACTAATTTAGTAGCATATTTTTCTAGTTTCACTGTCTTTGGACCACGTCCTAAGAAAACTAATTGAATATCTTTATTATATTTAGAATATTTCATTGACCTAAGAAGCGTAATTGGATCTTTTTCTTTAGAATGACGCCCAATAGTTATTACAGTGTATTTAGCATCTGATAACTTAACTTTACTAAAATCGCTTTTTTTGCTTAAGTCTTCTCGCGCTAGTCCATTTGATATAACTTTTAACTGAGCTTTAAAGTGCCATCTTAAAAGACGCTCTTTAACATTATATGTTGGGCATTGAACGATAACGCACTTATTAAAGACCAGATTACGCCAAGCTAGCATTGTTGAAGCATTAAGAGGAGCCATATGCTCCATATCAATAGAAGCATACAAGTTCTCAGGATGCAAATGATATGTACCAACACATGGTTTTTTGTACTTCTTAGCAAGACTAGCTACTTCTATTTGTAAGAAGAATGGTTCTTCTAGATGAATTAAATCCGCCCACTTAACAGCTTCTTCAATTACTTCTTTATCCCTTTTAGCAAAGATATACCCTTGACTTCTAACAAGTTCATCAAATAGAGGTATCTTAACGTTTTCTAAGCGAAATTCAGGCTCTTCTTCCCCTTCAACAGGATTCTTACTAGATAAGACTTTAACATCTAGGCCTCTTGCCCTTAAGTGCTTTACAGTACGTTGAGCAGAAGCAGAAAGCCCATTACCTTTTATATAAAAATTGTTCACAACAAATAATACTTTCATATTAATCACTTCCAATTAGTATTATATTATACATCAAATTGCTCTTTTTTTCAACTAACCATACCCCCTACCCAAATCAAAAAAATGACAACATACTAAACTGCGTCAATATGTTGTCTTATATTATTAATAATATGGTGTCCAGTTAGGATCATCTATCTTGTAGGTGATAATTGTCTCGCCTTCTACTACTTCAAATTCAAAATCATCAAAGCTGATTTCCTCTTCTTTATCTTTTTTAACATTATAAACAATTAAACTAAAATTAGCACTAAGCTCTAATTTTGTTCTAATCTCAATAATAATATTAATATAGTCAAGAGGTTTTAAAATCTCTGCACTTACACCTTCCACTTTGCTTTCTACTTTATATTTACTAGTATCTAAGCTTATTTTAATATCTTTAACTACATCAATTGTCTTAACAATCGAATAATTAATTCTATCTTCATTTACTATTGTTGATAGATGAGTGTAATCACTACTAAAACTAGCTACAACTTCACATCTTCCATCGATTGCAAATTTATAACCATCAAGAGGAACTAAATCAAGCTCAAATGTTAGTTCATCTTTATTATCGCCTTTGTAATAACGGTTGTAACCGTGAGAGGATACTTCTACATGGAGTGTCTCAACCTCTACTTCAAATACCTCATCTTTTTCATCAATTGTTAATTCCACTTTTCTAATTATCTTATCTTCTACAGCTGGAGGATCATTTTCTTTTGTTGGATCATCATCATTAATATTTGTTCCACTAGAGTCAACAACTGGATCTTGTTCTATAGGATCATTTTCTTTTGGATCAACGATAGGATCTTCGCTTCCAGCTTTACAACTACTTAAAAAAACTATTCCAAGTAGTAATATAATAATAGCTAATATTTTTTTCATACATATCTCTCTTTCTTCTTAATTATATTATATCACATTATAAATATTTAATTAATAACCATTTTGTTATATAATAAACTATAGGTGAATAATATGTTTATTATTGAAATAGCAAATCTTAAAATCCAAATAATCAATAAATATAAATATTTAAGATTACTTTGTAAAGACTATATCATTGATAGTAGCTCTTTTGATTTTAGTGTTAGTGTAACTGACGAAGAAATTATAGAAGAATCAAAAGTTAACCCAATAAAACAAAGTAATCCTTATTTAGAAAGCATATGTATATATCGTAAAATCGCTTATAATGTTCTTAAATACGATGCTTTTTTAATTCATGGTTCAGCTATAAAGATTGATAATAACGCTTATCTATTTTGCGCAAAATCAGGAATAGGTAAAACTACTCACACAATGAATCTAAAAACGCTACTAGGTGATAAATTAACCTTTATTAATGGTGATAAACCAATTATAAGGATAATTAATAACACACCAACAGTATTTGGAAGTCCATGGTGTGGTAAAGAAAATTATGGTTCAAATACTTTTGCTCCCCTAAAAGCTATCGTCTTTTTAGAGCGTAGTGAGGAAAACATAATTAATGAGACATCAAAAAAAGAAATAACTAAGAAGTTATTAAAACAAATATTAGTTCCAAGTGATGTAACTAAACTAGATAAAACATTTGATTTATTAAATAAAACATTAGATAATGTTAAATTATTTAACCTTAAGTGCACTAAAGAACTAGATAGTGCAAAAATATCATATGATGCAATAAAAAACTGCTTTTAAATAAAAGCAGCTTTTTTATTTGAATAGTCTACTAAGAAAAGATTTGAATTTTCTTAATATTCTATTTCTCATTCTCTTTTTATAATATTTGATATATTCTTTATTAGATATATCAATATATTCTTCGCCTCTATAATATCCTTCCATTACTCCAAAGATTACTGAATCTGGGACGTTCTTTTCTAGAAGTACTTGGTTATCGCCACATATATCATATGTTGTTTCTTCTTTGTTCTTTTTAACCCTAATGATCCTATGTAAGACTAACTTGCTATCTCGATTAAATAAAACAACGTCACCTTTAACTAAGGGCCTTACGCGTCTAGCTACTTTTACTGTATCAATGCCTTCATGTAAAAGAGGTAACATACTCGTCCCAACAATATTTACTATTACAAATGGCTTTATTTCTAATATTTCTTTATATGATTTAGGACTATTCAATGATATCTAATCCTTTCATCTTTTCAATAAATGCTTTTATGTCTACTTCTACTTGATGCTTATCTACATCATATTCTAAAGTCATTTTATTAACTAAATCATCTAGTGTTGATGCACCATTTAATATTGAGTTAAATAGGAATGCGGAAGTTTCATTAAGTTCTACTATCTTTTTAAAAGTAGCTCCTACTTTACCTGTTGCTACAACCAAATAGCTTCCCCCAACATTTCTTAAAACAAATCCTTCTTTTATTTTCATATTATCACCCTAAACCTGTAATATCTTTTATTTTATTTAATCTTTCTTTATCATATTTTTTAGCATCATCAATTGATTTTAGCTCTTCTTTTGTTGCTTTAAAACGGAATAATCCTTTTATGCACCTCGTAAAATAGAACCAAGGAAGTAAAAACGGAGCTTTCTTTAAAGTAGGATTACGACGCTTCATAATAGATAGCGGTGGAAAAAGGCGTTTTAATATATGTTTACCCTTACTACCTTCTTGATCAATTCCAATCATACTATTAATTTGCTTAGTTCCATAAGTTCCAGCTTTTAAGATATAATCTAAGAAAAGTAATATATCTTCAGTTTCTTCTTTACCATTAAACAAATAATCAACTGATTCTAAAACTATTTTATTGAATTTCGCTAAACCAAGCTCTTCTAACTTTTCATTTATTAAATCAAAATCTAATGATTTTCCATTATTATTTAAAAACTTAAAATAATAATATAAATCAATTAATAACCTAAATGCTCCTCCACCATTACTAAAATGCTTAGCACTATGACTTAATAAAAACATATAGAAATATTCTTCTTTTAAGAAATATTCATATCCATCATTATAAATATAGTCACTATCCCAAACATTACTAAAGAATGAATGAGTGGAGATTGCTTCATCTATTAAACTCTTATGGATTTCTATCTTTATTAGAGCACCTTTATTATATGAATCGTGGTTACTGCCACTAACTCCAAAACTATATCCTTCACTTAATAAGATTTCTTTTACTTTCTTAAAATCATCTAATTTAACTAAGATATCAATATCAGCCCTATTTCTTAAATAAGATTTAGGGTACATTTTTGATATTACTGCTCCCTTTAGTGGCATAAAAGGAATCTTTTCTTCAATAAATCGCCTCTTTAATACTTCTAATTCCTCTTCTTGAGCCATTGATTTATATGATTCTCTTTTAGCATTCTTTGAAAAGTCTTCACTTATTGTTAGATTATTCTTCTTAAATGCTTCTAGTACTAAAGAATCAATATTATGAAAATGAGCTAATTCTCCTAATGCTTCTAGTTCTTTATCATTTAGTGAAAAAGAAGCATCATAGTCACTCACATAATTTCTTATTAAGATAAGAAAATCAGTTAATATCTTTTCCATAATTATTACTCCAAACCTATTATACCAAAATAGACATCTCTAATCAATAAATAGCGAGTATACAAAAATAGGCAAATTATTGAACCAATAACTTGCCTATTAGTTATTAATCAGTATAACCGCTCATATTAGTAATAATTGCATTAAATAATATGTCACCACTATCTTGAGCGTCTTGCCAGTACATTACTCCAGCAAATCCTTTTTCTTTAGCATAAGCAATCTTTAGTGCTATAGATTCACTATCTTCGTAAGTGATAAACACTCTATCACTACTACTATATAGATAAGGTACTTTACAATCATTATCAAAATACCTTGTATAATTAGGATTTGTTAAGTAATCTGAAACGATTGTTGAATAGCTTAAAGCAACATCTGCAGTAGCTGATTCTCCTAATCCATCAGTATCAGTAAATTTTCTACCATAGAATGGTATACCTAATATAATCTTAGATGGGTCAATTCCACTATTAGTAATATAGTAATTATAGGCATCTTGAACAGATCTATAACAATGATATGATTTGTAATTTAGCGCAGAATGGTGACTAGCTATAGAACTATGTTGCATATCGTATGTCATCATCGAAATATAATCAATATAATTCTTGCTGTTTTCAAAATCATATCTAGTATATGTTTCTATTCCAGTTGCAACAGTTACTAAATGATGTGGATTATTAGCTTTAACAGCTGCATATAATTCACTCATAAACAAAGTGAAATTTGCTTTTTCACTAGACTTAGGATATTCCCAGTCAATATCAACACCATCAAGATTTAAATCATTGATTGCATCAATTATATTATCAATTAATGTTGCTCTTAGGCTTGATGAAGCAGCAATGGTAGTCATATAACCTAGATGTTCGCTATCCATCATACCAAGTGATAATAAGCAATATGTTCCATAGGTATGTGCTTTAGTAACATTACTAGGTACATATGAAGCGATTGTTGATAAATTGTATATTTCTCCGCTTGCGTTAGCTTTAGCATGAGCAAATACAACTATATCTAAATTCTCATATGTATTTAAGCTAGCAGTTGAATTACTAAAATACATATATCCCATTGTAACTCCATCAGTCAAATCACTATAGAACCTTTTAGCTGTAACATCATAATAAACAGTAGTTGATGCAACGTCATAAGTGATTGTGACAGTTAGGCGAACAGTTTCATCCGCATAAGGATTACCATAAACACCACTATTACTAATTAGATCAGTCTTATTAGAACTCCAACTAATAGTAGTTCCGTATGTGGCATTACTTGTAGGTAGTGAAATATTACTATCAATTTCAGTGATAGACTCAAACATTTCATCTAATTCATTCTTAGTGAAGTTTACTCTATCACCAGAAGTTCAACTAGGTAAACTGAATCCTTTTCCTGTTGCATCATTATAATCTTTAATTGATGCATAATTACTTGTATTAACATGCTCAGCATATGCTCCAAATGAGAAGTTAGATAAAACAGTTGTTGTATAAACTGTTGCTCCATCTGCTGACAAATATAAATTACTAGCACAGTCTATTGCACCACCTTTAGCTGTATAACAGTCTGAAAGACCACCTTCATATTTGAACACAACATTATTTCTAAATATACTTCCATATGAACTTCCTGTTTGAGTTGAAGTATACACCCAATAAACTTTGAATACGTCATCAAATACATTTAATTCTATAACAAATGAATTATAATTATCTCCACCATTACATTTTTCAAAGTTTACACAGGCTCCTCCATCAACATCTTTGAAATAGTTATCTCTGACTAAAATATCAGGAGATGTATCAGGTAATGGTGAATACCAATGATTAAAGATTGCTCCCTTAGTAATACTTACAAAACTATTACCTGTTGCAGTCAAATCACCAGCAAGACCTTTCGTAGTATCATTAACATAAACAGCGTCACCAGTAATGTTACTAAATGAGTTATCAATTATCGATAGTCCAGCATTATTATCAAGATAAATCATTGCAGAGATTCCTGTAACAGTTTGTGTAAATGAATTACCTCTAAACACTAAATTGTGTGAATAACTACTAGAAGCTTCTGTAAAATAAATAAAACCCTTACCACTAGTTAAACTAGTATTAACTTTATTATAACTAAAAGTGAATCCATTTAAGTTAGTTGCAGGATTTGCAGCTGTACCTGCATCTCCAGTAGTATTAACAATATTAGAAGTTCCACTAAACTTGAAACCAGTAATTGTACAACCTGCTAAGTTTTTACCTAACGTAATTGTTCCTCCTGTTATTTCAGCTTCAGTCACTCTTGATCCACTATTGCCTAAAACTCCATCATTAGGTCCTATCAAATTTACTCCTGCAGTAGATATAGTGAATGTTTCAGAATATGTTCCAGCTAAAACATATATTTGTTCATATGGTGAAGCCGCAGCAACAGCAGAAGCTATTGTGGCAAAAGCATCAGTTCCAAAAGTATATTCTGTGTCACTATAAGAAACTTTTGTTCCGTTTCCAGTTCCTACCCAAGCAGGATTAACTATAGAAACCTCACGAATGTATTTAGCATATAAATCAATGTCACCTGTGCTTCCTTTTGGAATAGAGGTTATTGCATCACCAGTAAATGAACCATTACCATACCAACCAGCAAATACATATCCTGCTTTTGTAGCGTCAGCAAGATTTATTGTAGCAGTTTCAATTGTATATGATGAAGGGTTTCCTACTCCGTTTGATCCACCATCTAGATGATATGTAATAGTATAAGATGTTGGAGAAAACTCTGGTTTAAATACAGCTAAAGAACTTGTAACCTCATAACTTGCTTCAGCTAAATATAAAGATGAGTTTCTATAACCAGCAAAGTCATATCCTGCTTTAACTAGTGCGCTTGGTAGTGTTACATCTTCACCAATTTCAACAATGTTATTAAGTTGGCTAGCCTTACTACTATTAAATGTAGTCCATACACCAGTGTAAGAACTTTCACCACCAGTGAAATCATTTGCTGCCATGCCATCAATCATTTCATGAGTTTTATGGAATAAATTGTAAATTGAACCACCCAAATGTCTTAATCTATGTCCATCATATGACTGACATGTTCTGTCACTTCTTAATAAACCATTCGCCTGATTTTTAATATGAACTGTTGATCCATTATTCTTGAAATAATCTAAAATCCAACCCCATTTAACTAGTGTTGCACCACTAAAGAATTTAACAGCATTACAAGATTCAGGAAAAGTTCTAACACTATTACTTGCTATTCCAGTTGCAAGAGCTGTATGAAATTGTGTTAATGTTGATGAACTAGTTAGACTAGAACCTGTTGCAGAGTTAAAGTCAGCAATAAAATCAGCCCACATATCAGCTAAGTGTGCATAATTATATACATTTTCATCAACTGGTGATAATACGTATTCACCTGTGAATAAAGTTGATTCTATCATATAATGACTTGCAGTATATGTCACAACATCATCTATAATATCTGCTTCGATTCCATTATTATTAGCAACAGCTGCAACTTGTGCAATGTTTCTTGTTACTGCGATATCAGAATAGTAATCTTCACCATCAACATTAACATAAGCTAATGCTGTGATATTTCCAGCATATCCTGTTTCTGGAATATCTATTACAGTTAAGAAAAATTTTCCTTCACCATCAGGTGTTCCACAATCTACCTTAACCGCTTTGCTTTTAGCTAGATTTGATAATAAAAGACTCTTTGAGAAAGAACCTCTTGATATAACAAATCCATATTTGACACTTGTACCAGCACCTTCCCAGTCACCAGTAACTATTGCCTCAAATTTTAGACCAACTGGATTTGCAGTCCTAACACTAGCACCATTAGTTATTGTAATTGTGCCAGGTGCAGGATCTGCACTTACCTTAACAAATCCAAAAACAAATAAAGAAACAAATAAAAAGATAATAGCAGTTAAATACTTTCTCATATTTCTACTTCATCTCCTTCAGGAATATCAAACCAGTTGACTGTTACGCTATCAGTGACTATATCTTTATCATCGATAACAATCACTTCAACTTCAGGTTTTTCATACTTCTTCTTTTCCATTAAAGTTCCTCCTTAATAAAAATAGTTATCAACAAAAAAATAGACCCGAGATTAAAATCCCAGGTCTATATAGACAATATTAATAATCATACCCCCCCCCCGACGCCTTTTCGGGAGAGGCTGGGTTTATCCACATTTCTTTTTTATGCATATTTCTATTTTACTACTCCTAATTCAAGCAGTCAACATTTTTCTAAAAACGTTTACATAATTTCTCATTATTGCACCAAAATTCTATATTTTTATAAAAAAAGAAAGATTTGAAATCAAACCTTTCTCTTCTCTTTATTTACTTTCTTAATCATATAATTTAATAATTCTTCGCTATAATCAATAGGTACATCTTTCGTATGTTTATATAAAGCATTCACAAAATCCCTATAATATACATTATCTACTGTTTGAGTGATTAAATAGTTATATATCTCTTTATACTTAATTTCGGTATAATGTTTACTTCCTTTATAAGCCTTTAAATCAATCTTATTGTAATTAGGAACACATATAAAGCACTCTACTTTGTCCTCATCTTTAATATAATCTACAGCAAATTTATAATATTTTAGTAATTGAGATTGAACAAGACCATCCTCACTAAAGTCATGCCTTGGTGAAACACCATTGATTCCAGACTTAATCTTATTTTCAATAACAATCACTCTATTATTTCCCTTATCCTCTACCCACAAATCAATATTATGAAATTCCCTTTTTATTTCATAATCATAACTAATATCTTCCTTTAATACTTCTTTTATAAATCCCTTAAAAAGATTAGGATAATTATTAAAGAAATAACTAAACATATTAGAAAAAGCTAATTCATCATCTTCTTTTCTAATTAGTGATAAGAAATTAAAATGGTTAGTCTCTTTATATTGATCAAGTCTTGTATCTTTTTCTTCCCAAAGATCTTCCTCATCAACCATTGCTTTTATTGTTTCAAATGATTCTTTGTTATTAATTGTATCTACATACATTAATAATGATTGTCTAGAAAACTTTTTATCAGTCAATTTAAATGTTTTGAAATTATCACTTATTTTTTTATTATAATCCTTATCTAAAATAAACACTTGTTCTTTAGGAAACAAAAGCTTAGAAGATGCAAATGTTATTGGAGGATAATCTTCAGTTCCCTTAATGTATGGAACTCCTCCATAATTAATTGGATGTTTTTTTACATATTCCACTAATTCTTTAACAGCGTTTTTACCTCTTTGGGCGCTTGTAGCACCTTTTGCTTCAATTAGTTGTTCTTTTATAACGCAAACACCTATTATTTCAAAGCAACCAGCTTCGTGAAGTCTCGTATTTAAAACATATTTTACTGTGTTGTTATAAGTAGGGTTTAACAACCCTACTTTTTGAATGTAACAATAATTGATACCATCATCAGCTAAAAGGAGGTTGATAGTTTCTCCACCACCTATTCCTTTAGTTAAATATTCGCCTGCATACATTCTATTAATCAATATTGCTTCCATATTTCCTTCTTTTTTTGCTAGTATTTTATACTCAATTAATTTATAGCCTACTATTTATACATATCATCTAATGTTATCAAAATATAATCTTTTGAATTAGAGATATTAAATCCATTCTTTGAAACAAACCCTAATTTATTATATTTTACTTTGGCATTTTCTATTTGATATATCTCTTCATTAATAATAGCATCATCGATAGGTTTTTGTGTGAACTTTACTTCGTAAAAATCATATCCATCTTTATTTAATGTCACAACATCAAATTCACCATTTTTCTTTTCTTTTGGTAAATCATAATAGTATTTACCAACTTTATATAATGGTGGAGAAATCTGTTTATTCTTGTTTTGATTAATCAAATATTGCTTTGCAATATTCTCAAATTCTTTAGGAACATAATACTTCTCAAAATCTTCCTCAACAAATTCTTCATAGAAGTCTTCACCTGACATAACATTGAAATATGAACCTCTTTTAAAAATATATCTATAATAGAATAGAGATAACCTTTCAGTAATAACATAATAAGACTTTTTCTCGCCATCATCATTTATAGGGTATATCTTCTCTATAACATCCATATTAATCAATTTCTTTAATACATCTGATAATGTTGGGCTAGAAGAAACATTTGATTTTTGTAAGATATCATTAAACTTAGTTTTCCCTTCAGCAATTGCGCTAAAGCACTCATTAGCGTTGTTTAGCTTTGTCATTTCCTCATTCAAAAAACTTTCTGCTTCACTTAAAAGCCTAGCTTTACTACCTATTATTAAATTTATTATGTTTTCTTTAACTGTTAGTTTATCATCTATAAATTGATTGTAATAAGGAACCCCACCAAATACTGAATAATATTTTACTTTATCTTCGTTTTTTGCATTCTTATAAAACATAGCAGATTCTAAATAATCCATTTGTTTAATATTAAGTTTTAATGTGAATCTTCCATATAATGGACTATTGCTACTTAATATTTCTTCCATTACATCGATATATGATCCGCATAATATAAACTTAATTTTTGATTTATTCTTATAATCATCTATAACATTTTGGATGATACTATCTAAAAAGGCACTATTACCTCTCATATATGGATATTCATCAAGAACCAATATTATTTTTTCTTCTATTGATTTATCAAAAACAAATCTTAATGCTTCATCTAGTGTTGTAAAATCAGGCTTAGGAATATTGAACACCTCAGCTAATTTATCAGATAAAGATTTAACATTAAATTCTTCAGAAGCTTTTTTACATTCATAATAAACCTTCTTATAATCCAACTCCTTATAAGACTCTTTTATTAGTTCACTTTTGCCAATTCTACGTCTTCCGTATATTGCTATACTTTCAAAATTATCATTGTTATATGCATCTCTAATTAGTTTCAACTCTTCTATTCTTCCATAAAACATAGTTATCACCACTTTCCATTATCATTATAAACTAAATAATTTAACATGTCAACAATTAACTCGGTTTTTTCCGACTCGGTTTTTTTCGAGTTTTTTGAGTGCAAAAAAAGTAGTCATATCTAGTTTAAAATATGACTACCTCATTTTAATAGATACATAATTAGTTTTTCTTCTAATTCGTATATCCAATTTTGTTTATCCTGATTAATCCTCTTTTAAGTATTTTTATTTCAATAGTACTAACATTAGATCTATTAACTGAATTATCAATACTAATTGTATTTAGTTCACTTCTATCAACATTAATACGTTCAATTTCCGAAATATCAATACCCATTTCTTTTAACATTTCATTAGGTATCTTATAGTCTTGTTCTACTAAACCAAAACATGTAAATCCACTTTCAACACAAAAAGAAATCAGTTTTTTCTTTCCAAAATCATAAGTTGCACCTAAAGCACATCCAATTAGTGACCCTAGAAGATATCCAAATACTGGCATTTCAAATCCAAGTGCAGCACCAACTGCACCACCTATTTTCGCACCTACAATATATCCTGCTGAAATTACTACACTATCAATTAGAGATGCTCCCATCTGTCTCATAGTCATTTTTCCACAAGCAACTTGCACACTATTTTTGATTGTTTGAATAGTTAGCGAAACAATTGTGCCAAGACATGTTGGATCTACATCAATCAATGCTTTGCCTAGTTTTCCGCTATCACATAATATTTGAATAGTACAAGCAACAAAACCTCTAAGAAATCCTTCAGCAGCGCCTTGTATCGCATCAAATCCAATTTTCTTTAATTGATTAATATCAACATTGCCTGTTTTTATAAGATAATCAATTGCTCTATAAATATCAGGAGCAGTTTGTATTAATGCAGTTATTGCTGCAGCAGTGAGACCAGCTTTAGTAGCTTGTTTCATTATATATTCAGGTTTAATAGCATCATCTGCATTTAAACCGTGCTCAGCCAAATCAAGATTATCATCTTTAATTTTTCTAGCAATTTCTTCTGATTCTTTTTTACTTAGAGGTTTAGAAGAAATCTTACCATCTGATATTCTGTCAGTTGAATTCTCCGCAACTTCACGATAACCTTCTCTCCAGTTTTCTGGAGTTTTTTCATTAGCAGCACGATGACTTGCATAATTTATGATATCTGAATTTTGATCAGATGGGTTTAATCTCATCTGATTGTGGTATTTTGGTGAATTAGCATTTTTTGATGGTGCAGCTTGAGCTTTAGCTGTTTCTTTAGCATTAACCATGTACTTAGAGCCATAATCATTAATTATAGTTCCCTCGCTTGTCTGTACTCTAACATCGACTGAACCATAATTATTTCGTCCCAAGTCTCCAATTGTTCCTGAATCCCCAGCTATTGCAATGTTTTTTGATCCAGATGCAACAGCTCTCACATTATAAGAACCTGCATGCCATCTTTCAGCAACAAATCCACCCATTGAAGAATCAGTTAAATTACTTTTTAGTTCATTAAGGCTTTTAGCTGTGCTTTCGATAGCTTCATTAATCTTTCCTACATAATCCGCTCCTATGACTGTAGAGGCATTAGTGCCAGCCAATTGAGAAGCATATGCCCATCCTTGTTCCATAGGGTCTTGTATTTTTCTCATATATTATTTATTGATAAACTCCTCTAAATCATTTTCATATAATTTTTGAATCCCAAAGAAATACTGTTGTTTAAGAATCTTCTTCTTTTCAGGAGAAATAGGTTCAACTATTTTTTTCTTTAAAAAACCACCAACTTTAGAAAATACTGTATCCTTTGTTGGCTCCTCTACAATAACTACTTTATCTGATTTTATAGATTGAGGAATATTATATTTATTTAGCTCATCAAGAAATAGGTTATATTCATTTTTATCATCTAGTAATCCTGCTTCTGAAATTAATAATGCCTGATTTCCTGCCCAGCCATATTTAATTCCAAATTTTTCAAATTTAACATCCAAAATTGGAACAAGTTTATCCCAACCTTTTACTTTGCCTAAAATTAAAATTTTATTGTTTATATTACCAGCCTTTTTCTGATCTAACCATACTTTTTCTGTCCAAGAAACAATACGAACTGAGCCATCTTTCACTCCAACAATGTTTTCTTCATCAACATCATCATCAGTTTCTATTAATTTCTTTAATAAATTCACAAGTAGTTCATCTTTATAAACGACTATTAGTGTTGTTGGTTCTCCAAACATATAATCCTCCTTTAAACCATAATAATTCTACTATTATTTGTGCTCTAAATCACTTATTTAATTATATCATAGTCACCAAAAAAACACTATTGCAATATTTTGTAACGACCTTTTTGGTTCATAAAGCACTACAAAAAAATGGTTGATACATTGTATCAACCATAAAACTATTAATAGATTATTTCAATAGAATAATATTGCTATTAAAAACATTAATTCTTGTTTAGTAAGGTTTCCTTCTATTTCATAGAGGTAATTGCCACAAAACTCTCTAATCTTGTTACCTTCTATTTCACAGATATAGTTTCCACAAAACCTTCTTACTCTATTACCTTCAAATTCAAGGATATAGTTTCCACAGAATTCTCTAATTCTATTTCCTTCTATTTCATATAGATATCTACCAGCAAATCTTCTTAGTTTGTTTCCTTCAATTTGATAAAGGTAATTTCCACAAAACTCTCTATATGTCCCGTTATCAATCTCTAGGATATATCTCCCAACAAATCTTCTAACTCTAGTCATTAGCGTTTCCTATCTCTTTCTTTGAGATAATTCTTATTTAGATACATGTTGACATCGGCTCTTTCAAATACAGCCGCAACACTTCTGTCTCCTAAATATTTAGCCATTCCACAAGCAACAACGACACCATCATTTGCAATATTTTCTAGATTTGTTTTAGTCATTTCAGCTAACAAATTATCGATGTTATCGTAATCTTTGTCTTGAGCAATAACGCAGAATTCATCGCCACCGATTCTAAATACAGGGCTGTGTTTAAAGATTTCACAGATGATGCCACTAGCGTCCTTGATTAGCTTGTCACCTCTTTGGTGACCAAATTTATCGTTAGTGTATTTTAATCCATTAACGTCAAATACGATAATCGCAAATTTTGTATCTTCTTTTTCTTCAATCTTCTTATTTAGCTCTGTTTCAATATCAACATAGGCATGCTTATTCTTAACACCAGTTAGAGCATCAACATTAGCTTTATTCGTTTCTATTGATAACTTATAAGCATATTCTTGCTCACGTTTAACTTGAGCATCGATGTTACTTATACCAACAATCAGTTGTGGGCCATCTTTTTCTTCAACTAGTGCTGCTTTAAGTGAAACATAAGAAGGAATTCCATTAATTAAAAGACGATAGTCAAGTACAAACACACCATTTTGTTTGATTTCTCTTAAGACATTATCTTTAGTAAATGTTGAATTGAAACGATCTAAGTCATCAAAATAGATGTTATCAGTACTATCAATTAGTGATTGTCTAAAGAAATTATCACCGCTTTTAGCAAGTCCTAATGCCTCATAATGATCAGTTGCTGAATATTCAACATAATGGTCAGTTTTTGGATCAATTGTATAAATACAAATGTAATTACCAGCGAGTGCCGTAATACGACTATAAGTGATACGCTCTTCTTTTAATCTTTCGTATGATTCTTGAGTCTTCTTTTGAACATCAACATTATTTACACCAATGATTAGGTGTTTATCATCATTTTCCATCTTTGATGCTTTCATACTCATATAAACTGGTGTACCACTAGTAACAAGTCTATAAGAAATAATGAACATACCTGTCTCTTCTATTTGTTTTAATACATTTTCTTTGTAGAAAGAATCGATGAATTGTTGTTGATCATCAGCATAGATGATATCTAGAGCATCTTTTCTACTTTGAGCAAAGAAATCATTTCCTCTTCTTTCAGCAACCAAATTAGTACTACTCTTATCTGAATGATATTCGATAAACTCATCAGTCTCTAAATCAACATAATATAGATATGAATAGTCAAGTGATAAGGCTCTTGCAATATTAGAATATGTTAGAGTTTCACTTCTACTTTCTTCATATGCTTGTTTAGTACTATAAAGTTCAGAGATATCTACGCTCATACCAAGTAGACATTTTCTACCGTTTGAGTCAACATATTTAAATTTAGTTGTTTGGAATTGTGTAGGATTTCCTTTAGCATCGTAAACATCCTCTGTAAAGATGTATGCTTCATCCATCGCAGCTGCTTTCTTGTCGGCTTCAATGAATTTCTCTGCTGTAACTTTATTATACAAATCGTAATCGCTCTTCCCAACGACATCCGCTGGATCATCAATTGAAGTGTATTTACAGAATAGTTTATTACATGCGATATATTTACCAGTTTCAATATCTTTTGAATATGTTAATACTGGCATATTATTTAGAAGTGATGTAAATGCTTGAGTAATTTCATTAATACGCTTTGCATTCTCTACTTCTTTTTGAAGGATATCATTTTCATTTTCTTTTTTAGCTATCTCTCCCATACGGCGAATAGTGTCTTTTGCCATTAGGTTAATAGCACCAGATAATGATTCAACTTCATTGTGACTATCAATCTTTGGACTTTTGTATTTAATATTTTCTAAGTTCTCTTCTTTATGAGCAAGATTAGCAAAATTCCTTGCGCTTTCTTCTAGCTGGCTAATTGGGTGAACAACTTCAAGACGCAACCAAATAAAGATGAAGGATGCAAAAATACCAATTCCAAGTAGTGAAACAATTGCACTTAAAACAAGTAAATTATTTAATTCAGTGTGTAGCTCCTTACTTGATAAGTCAACACATAACAAAGCAAAAGCTTCTCCACTTGAATTTTTAAGAGCTTTAGCACCAGTATAGTACTCTCCCCAATCAGATGCTTCTTCAAAATAAGTGATATCGCTTCGATTCATGCAAGCCATAAAGCGTGCAAGTTCGCTAGCTGAATAGGCTTCACTAGTTTCAAGAAGTAGCATATTAGTAGCACCAGCTTCAAATTCCGCTTTAGAAGTAGCAGAAATGACATTATACATTAAGTTTTCAGTTGGAATAACAATATAAAGATATTCCAAATCGAAGTCATCGATAATACCATTTAAGAATTCTTGAAGTTCATTATATTTAGTTGATGCTGTTTTTGTTTCAATACAGTTATATAAATCATCCGCATCAACATTATTTTCAACATAATCAATAACATTACTAATTCTTTCATTAAAGTTGTTATAGTATTTACTAGATGAAACATAATAGAAAACAACAGTAACACTTATTGTTAATAAAAGTAAGAAAATAATGCTATAAATTGATAATGTTCTTACAATTGGTCTTTTAATTTTTTGTTCTTTTGAAATAGCCATAATTAACCTCTAGAAAACGATAATTCTCTAAATAAAAAATAAAGCGCAATGCATATATTTATTATAACACAATTAAAAAAAGAATAGTAAAAAAATTAAAAAAATGATTTTTTCCTACCTTTTTTATAAAAAAAGAATACCTCAATTTGAAACAACTCTCTCAAATTAAAGTATTCTATTCTTTTATGCCTTCTTGAATTCTTCTATTAATTTATCTAAATAAGATGTATCTTTCAATTCTTCTATTAATCTTTCTCTATGAATAAGCGCTTCTTCTAATATCTTATTGATATTAAGTTTCTTTATCTCTCCATATTCTTTTAAGAAATTCTTTGCTTCAATATATTCTACTTTTTCCCTATCTAGCTTAAGACCATTTATTATTAAATCGTCTTTACCTAATAGCCCCTTTTCATCACCTTTTAAATATACCTTATCTTTTGCTAAAAAGTCGCAACAAAGATTCTTTCTAGTTATAGCATCAACTATGTTGAGTCCGTTTATCTCTCCACTATCAACTGAAATATCAGTTCCATACATTATTCTTTCATAATATTTATTAAAAAAACATTTAGCTTTTTCGATATTTTCACTCATATTTGTAAAGAGCTCAATTCCAGGTGTGATATCCACCCCAACATAAGGATATTTATCAAACATCTTAGCTAAATAATCTAAGTCAGCACTCTTAAAATAGAAATGAGCAAAAGTGATATGTAATTTAGGGTGTCTAGCGAGTAGGCGTTCTATTTGCGTGTATTGATCTATGTTATTTACAAATGTCCCGTCACTATAAAACCAGCCACTTCTTTTTGCCCAGTCAGGAACTTTTTCTTCATCCCAGAACTCTTCAGGATCATTCACATGCCATGTTACATGTATTTTATTATCTTCAATGTACTTAAATGTAGCTTCATACACCGGTGAATCAAAATCAGGAATTGGGAATAGCTTACGCTCAGTTGGCTTTCCTTCAATCATCTTGATTCCATCAGCTCCACATTCCATCATCCTTTTAATATAATTAGGCATTTCATCCATTTTTTCTTGATGGTAATATAAATAACTATCTAATGCTATATTAATATAAACCTTATTAGGGCATTTTAATTTAGCATAAAAAACATCAAAATTTTGATTAATCTTCTTTTTGTAGATTTGAGCCTGTAAGCAGCACATATCTGTCCCTGTTACTTCTAGCGCTTCTAATATTTTACTTGCATCTCCACTAGCATCATAATGAATATGGGAATCAATTAACATATTTTTATTCTCCTTTTACACCTTTATTATACAAGATATAAAAAAATATTGGTAGATAATCTACCAATATCATTAATTCTTCTTCAGTTTTTTAATTAAGAAATATGCTCCATAGAAGACAAATACATATATAACAAATAATAATATTACTCCAATTGGATATAAGACCTTATTTCCATTCACAATCTTAGTAATAATAACATATGGAGTTCCATCATCTCTACTTAAAAACATATAATTATAAGGTATTAATTTATTTGCAATAAATGCTAAAACGATGAAAACGCCTAATATTGTAAATAACATCCAAATGTTTTCCTTCTTCATACTTTCCATCTTGCTTATTACAATATATAAAGATGCAAAACCAGAAATTGAGTGAGTGATTGCGGAAACGACATTATCAAATGATAAAACAGGGTAGGCATTATAGTTTTGAGCAGCTCCAATTGTACCTGCAATTGCTCCTAATATACCAAACACAAACACAAAATCTAGGGCAGCTTCTTTAACTTTCCCTTTAGAAAAAGCCGCAAGGGGAATAGTAATTAGCTGGATGCTACATAAAAACAAAGGAAGTAATGTAATCCAGCCCATTGGGTTATGTCCTCTTATACACATTAAGACTATTTTAAATATTTCAAATGAATCTATTAAAATAGCACTAACAACTAGCACTTTATTCTTTTTGCTTAATTCTTTATTTCTATTTCTAATTCCAAATATGATTGCTAAAACAATCATTAGTGTAATTGTAATAAACACAAATAACAAATGTTGAAAGGAATACGCTCCTTCTGGAGTTCTTGTATATCCTCCAAAGCCAAAAAATTCTCTCATTATTCTATCCTCGAATCACAAACAGCAATGATTATACTACAATTCCAACTTTATTTCAACTTAAGTAAAAAACTATAAACTTATGTGACAACAAAAAACAAGTTATTACACTTTGCAATAACTTGTATTTATAATTATTTAATTTGATCTATCATATAATTAAATAAATCTAGAGAATACATATCTATTGATTCACCCTTAAATATAAACTTAGATGCATCCTCTTTTACCATATCAAAATCAAGATCTTTTATTCTTTCTTTTAACATCGACTTTAATACATCAATATTAAATTCATCGCTTTCTTTTATTGTATTTGATTCAATTAATCTATTTTTTAAATAAACCAAATTTGGAGAAATATGCTTCTTAATATAGAACAATAAATCATAGTAATCTCTACCCTTAACATTGTTTTTATACTTACGACATAATACCGCATGAATTTTACCAGAGAATAAACTTGGCAAGTCTAAAACCACTATTGGAGCAAATTCAGGACTATCTAGCCATACTGTTTCTGTATTAAATCCTAGAGGCGGATTTGTATCAACTTCAAACTTCACTTTCAAAACTTCATCCTTATGAAGTATATTTGTGAATGTTTGATCGATTTTTAATGTAATAAATGTTTCATATGTATTAATCTTCGCAAAAGTACTTTCGATGGGCGTTGGATTCACTTTTTCTCTTATAGAAAATTCAAAATTCAATCCATAAGATTCGCTCACTTCTCTAATCGATTTAATATATGGTTGTAGAGAAAAATTATCATCCTTTCTGTTTAAAGTAAAATCTAAGTCTTCTGAGTATCTCTTTAATCCATGAAAAATCCTTAATGCGGTACCACCGTAAAAAGAACCCTTTTCAAAAAATCCTCCCCTACTTAGACCTATTAATATAATTGATTGGATAACTTCTCTTAATGCTGCCTTAGTTTCTTCTATTGTTTTGGGATTGTATTGCTTAATTATTTCTTCTATCAATAGCATTAGTAATCTCTCCTTTTATATATTTATAAAATGTATTTAGGGTGTTTGATCTGTAATAAGGTATAAGAATAGATAGTTTTTGTAAATCTAGTTTTTTTATTTCCTCATAATCAAATCTCATATCATCATATAGCATTACTTTTAAATCTTTAATACTCCTAACAGGATACTTGATATAAAGCATATCGCAAATCGCTTTTTCTTTACTTGCAATTTTATAAGATATTCCATCTTCATTCCTCATTGTTAAAACGTATAAAGGAAAAGCTTTCTCAGGAATAGATTTATAATACAAAGTAATCTTATCGTTACTATATGTTTTATTATGGTTTTTATTAAAAGTGGCACAAGTAAACGCACTAACATATTCTGGAATAATTCCATAATAACTTAATGCCTTTTCAAAAGATATATATGATGGAGAGAAACAAATATTAGAAATTACCTCCCCATCTTTATCTATATCAGTCGAATATAGGCCTCTTTTAACTCTAACAATATTCCCTTTTTTCTCTTCAAGGAATATTTTTTGATTTATATTTTTATATTTTTTATACTTTTCATGTAACATCGCCAAATCATAAACCATGTTTATTTCCTCCACTTAATATTATTATATAATATTTTCTAGAGAAAATCAACATTTTTGTTTTTTTACATATACTCTTTATATCTTATTCATTTTCACTTTCCCCTAGTATAATTACGATATCAATGAAATTTTTATTCAAAATATTAAAAAACTGCAAGTCCCAAACTAAGTGGGACTTGCAGCTGTTTTATAGCATTAAGTTATATATCAATATTTGTAATTCTTCTTAATACGTTGCTTTTAGCATGAAGCAAAGCTTCTAGATTAGATAATATATATGTATTACCTTTAGTTCTAGTAATTGCGGTATAGATTATTTGTCTATTTAGAAGTGGGTGATTAACTGAAGTTGGTGGAATAACCAAGATATTCTCATAATCACTTCCTTGTGACTTATGAACAGTGATAGCGTAAGATAAGCTAATATCGCTTAAAGGTATCATTCTAAGAGGATAAAAGACAAATGAGCCAATCTTAAAGATTTTATCATCGACTTTTCCTTCTTTATAAACAATTTTAGAATCTTTTTTAACCATGAAATATAATGTGGCATCATCACTAAAACTAACTAAAACTCCACTATCACCATTATATAAATCTAGAGCTTTGTTATTTTTAGTGATCATCATCACTTCACCAGCCATATGATAAGAATACATTGTTCTAATGATATCTAAAGATAAATCATTTCTTTTATAAATGATCTTTTTTATATAATCATTAATCTCTCTAACGCCTCTAACACCATCGTTTTCAGCTGTGATCACCTTACTTCTTTCATTGAAATTATAGACTTTATCAAAATCTGAGTCTTCTTTCAGGTTAGTTGATGCACTCTTTATATCGCTACCCAAAAAGAAGCACTTAACCCAAACATCTAAAACACTTTGAATTATCTTTTGTTGGTGAAGCTTATCACCACTATTTAAATAATAATAAACAGGACACTTTGCTTTATCAACTTTTTCTACCTTAAATAAAGATGGATCAAGAAAACTCTCTTTCTTTAAATCAAGATATGAATCATTATTAATAATAAGTGATAATTTATAGATAGTTGTATCTTCTTTAAACCTTTGTGATTTTTTAATTTCAACAACTTCACCGTTACCTGTTAACATCTTTGATCTAAGTAGTTCACTAAACACTTCACCAGCACCAACTGAAGGAAGTTGGTTCTTATCACCTAAGATAAAGAGTCTACTTCCTGTTTTAATCGCCTTAAGCAAGCTACTAAACAAGTTGATATCTATCATACTAGCTTCATCAATAACAAAGATGCTGTTTTCATCAAATTGCCTATTTTCGTTATATTTGAATTTATTAGTTTCTGGATCAACTTCAAGAAGTCGATGAATGGTATATTCAGAAATGTCACTACCAACTGCACCACTTATTTTTTTATTAACTTCACTATATTTTTCTTTTAATAATGGATTAATAAGTTCCATCCCATTAAGGATAGATTCCTTCATACGTGATGCCGCTTTACCAGATGATGAAGCTAGGTATACATTATAATTAATGTTATTTGATAATAAATAGAAAAGTAAATAAACAATTGAAGTCGTTTTACCAGTTCCTGGTCCCCCAGTAATAACAAGGTTTTTATTTAGTCCACTATTAACTATTTCTCTTTGACCATCGCTTAAAGAAAAACTAGAATCTTTTTTATAAAAGTCTTCGATTTCAAATTTCTTAATATTACTAAATCTAGGAGCAAAAAGCCTTTTAATATCTTCTATAATAGACACTCTTGCATGATTATATTTCTTTAGATATAAATAACCACCTGATACTTCAAAAATAGTATTTAGTTTAGTCTCTACTTCATTTTCTACTTTGTTTAAAGTCGCCTCCAGATTACTAATTTCTTTAGATAAAGTAGATATAAGATCTTCGTCACTATCTTCATCCATTGCTTTTAGGCCTTCTACTAAGTCTTGAGAAACTTTTCTAAATTCGTCTAACTTTAGTGGCAAAGCGATGTTTCCTTTATCAACTAAAGCAAAATACACCAAAAACAGTTTCAAATAATCATCTTCTATTTGTTTTTCAAATAGATCTAACTCATATTTCCAAATAGGAGAAATCAGTCTGCATTCACTTAATAAATTATAAAATTCATTATGATTCATCTGTTCCTCCTATTTTTTCTTTTATGATATTATTAAAAGCTTCTTCTAGAGTTTTGTAACTATCCCAACTCTGAGCGTAGATTCCGTTAGAATAATCTTTCACGCAACCTCTTAAATATACATAATAGATACCACCAAAGTTTTCTTTAAACACTTCTTCTTTAGTTTTACCTAAGACTTCACTTAGATAGTTAATTAAGCAATAAGAATATAAAACCCTTTGGATAGAGTAGCGACTATCAGTGTGATTAATCAAATCACTCATCAAACCATAATTAGTTAAGTCATCATCATTAATGCTATCGCTTTTCCAGTCTAGAATAGAATAATAATCCCCTCTTCTAAAGACTAAGTCGATAAATCCATTACAATAATTCTTAAGTTTCTCATTTAATAGATTAAAATCAAACTCGGTTTCAGCTAATTTATCTATATCTTTAATGCTAGATAGCTTAAAGAACTTATTAGAATTATCGCTTCCCTTTATTTCAATAAGATCGCTATTTAAAACATTAAACACCATGTTTTTAATGTAACTAATTCCTTCACTATTACAATTAACATTGTAATTATCAAGTGATTCATTAATTAAAGCATCTAGTTTACTACTATTATCATTATAGTTATCAAATGAATAATCAGTGAATGTGGCCTTTTCAAACACTTCATGAAGTGCTGATCCAATATCAGCTCCTTTTGGAAAGTCAATAGGTGTATTAAAAGCCTCTTTTGTTTCATCTAAATTAGTGATAAATACTCTAGCATTACTATCAGCTTTATTAATTGTAAATACTTCTACTCCTTCGAGGTTCTTCTCTTCACTATCTTCATCGTGTCCGTGAGAAAGGGAAGAATATGAATGTTTAAACACTCCCTTACTCCATCTAAATGGAATAAGTTCTTTAATTCGCATCTTTTGCTCTTCAGCTTTAAAAGAAACAGTGGTTTCTTTTCTTAATATCTCTTTAACGTCGCTTCTTATAGATAGATAGTCAGGATATGAATATTCAACTAATTCATAATCATCTACATAATTCTTTTGATAATTGAATGTAGCTTGATTTAAAGTAGATAAATAGATATTCTCTCTTTTTCCTTCTTTAAAATACGGAATCATAAGCAAATATTTACATCTAGTAAAGGCTACATATATTAATCTTTTCCACTCTTCCTTTAAATCGCATCTTTCATCGCTACTATCAAAAGATATTTTTCTTTTACCATCTTCATCATGATATGTAAAAACTTTAGCTTTTGTGTTTTTGTTCTTAAAACCACCAAAGAAGAAACAAATAGGAAATTCAAGACCCTTAGATGCATGAATTGTCATTAGCCTAAGTGCATCAAAGTCAGTTCCAATCTCAACAACCTCACTGTCATCATCACTAGATGATTTCATCTCTTTGTTTAGATAACTAATTAAGTCGCTAATTGTATGGTTATTATATAAATAATCAATTGCAATATCCGCTATTTGTAAATACTTAATAAGTATCTTATTATCGCTTATATCCTTTAGGTTATCATATAGATTAGATTTTTCAATGATTCCACCAATTAGTTCATCATATCTTTTGCTTCTAGCTAGATATTTCCACTCATTGATTAGACCCATTTCTTTAGAATCATCTCTATCATAAACTTTACTGCTTATTTCATTTATTGATTTTCCAAAGAAATCAGTAAATAAAGCGGTCCTAAATAACCTTCTTCTTTTACCAGTAAAATCAATTGCATCAATCGCTTTTAAAATGGTGATGAAATTCTTGCATTCACGACCGTTTAATAGATTCTTATCTTTGTATCTAACAGATGGTATTCCACACCTATTAAGCTCATTAATGATATATGATGCTTCTGATTTAGTTCTATAAAGGATACAAAAAGATGAAAAACTTACATTATTTTCTTTACCATCTTTATCAATTAAAGTAAGGTTCGTTTTTCCATTTTCTTTTTTACAATAGTCAACAATCCTCTCAACAATCACTTTAGCGTACTCACTTGGTGATAGTGGCGCGTCAACTCCACCAGCTATAATCAAGCCTTTGATATCTTCACCTTTATATTTAGCATTCATTTTTATTCTAGCATTTGGTGTAGCGCTATTATAAAAACTTATACTTTCATTAAAGAAGTCTCCACCAAAATATTTATTACATGATGCCACAACTTCTTTTCTAGATCTAAAGTTATTATCAAGTATCTTTTTATTATTAATTTCACTAACAGCTTCCTGGTAGACATTTAAATCTGCCCCTTGGAACGAGTAAATAGACTGCTTAGGGTCCCCAACAACAACTAAATTATGCCCCTCTACATTTAAAAAGATATTTTTAAAAATGTCATATTGTAACATATTAGTGTCTTGGAACTCATCGATTATCGCATATTTGTATTTTTTCTGTAATTTTTTCTTAAACTCTTCGTTATTAATAACACTTTCTCTAACACATTTTAATAAATCATTAAAAGATTCTTTTTTTAGTTCTTTCTTCTTTTCTTCATACCTAATATATATATCATCAACATATTTATATATTAGATATTTATTAAAGTTAATCCCTTTATTAATATGATTTCTAAATTCTTTGAAATAATTATAGGCTTCTTTTTCTAAATCACTCCAAGTTTTACTTACTCTAAATGTAGATAGATCAAAACTCACCTCATCATTAATAAAGTCTTTTATAGCTAGAGTTAGTCCCTTTGCTTTATCTAAATTGCTATTAGATAAAATGTCATAATAATATTTAAAAGCTTTTGCTTCGTTATAAATGCTATCAAATGGATTACCTTGCTCTTTTGCATCTAACCACAATTTATCAATATAGCTAAAAGCATCATCATCTTTTAGTGATATTATCTTTTCATCTACTTTATTATTTATATCTAAATAATATTTATCTAAAACATTAATTAGTGTAACTTTTAGTTCATCAAAATTGAACTTTAAATCAATCCCTTTGATTCTTTCTATTTCACTAAATATTGATGTATCTCTTAAATAATAATCTAGAAAGTCATCTAGCATCTTTCTTTCAGAAGCAATCTCTAAATCAAGAGGAAGGTTCATCTCTACTCCAAACTCTTTTAAGACACTCTCACAAAACGAATGAATCGTAAAGACGCTCATCTTATCGAGATTAACATCTTTCTTACCTTCATTAACTTTTTCTAAAACAGCTTTCCTAATTCGGTTTTTCAGCTCTTCAGTTGCTTTATCAGTATATGTAACAATTAATATATTATCTAAAGAATAACCATCGTATTCAAATAGTAACCTTTTTACGATCTCACATATATTATGAGTTTTACCAGTACCAGCAGAAGCTTCGATAGAAAGTGCTTTTTTCAAATCAACTTTGTTAACATCAAAAATGTTACTCTCCATCTTTTGCCTCCTTATAATACTTAACAAGTTTTATATATTCTTTTTGTTCATTTTTGTATATTGATTTGATATCTAAATCACTATACCCGATATTATCTTCATTGAATAACTCTTTATGTTTAAAATATTCCCACTTGTTATCTTTAATCGCTTCATAAATAAAAGCTACTGATTCAATATCTTCGCTATCTATACTATTATCAAATGCTTTTAGATTACTAAAATCGTTGATTTTACCGATGATATTTAATAATACCACTCTAGCTTCAAGATAATTAATCTCATATTCTTTAGTTTTCTTTTCATCAAAATATGGATTTAAGATAATTTTTTTTGAAATCTTATTTCTAATAACATCTAGTAGTGATAGAACATAAAGATTTAAATAATCTTTTTCTTTTACTTTAGATTTACCGACTTTAGTTAGAAAATATGATATATGATCACTTTCTTCGCTTTTTATATATATATCAAATGAATCTATATTATAATCATCAACCCTTAAATCAAATTCACTAACTACTTCGTAATTATCTAGAGAGTCTAATTTAGTCAAAAAGTCGCACAAATTTATAAAACAAACGTTAAACATAGCTTCCTTTATAATTTTACTACTTCCATTTAGCACTCCTTCTAAATCGAGTCTTTCAAATTCAGCTTCTTTAAATGCTTCTAAATCCCTATTTTTATTATTTAGATAACTAAAATAATCTTTAATCAAGATTTTAAATAGATTTGCCCTATCAAGAGCACTAATATTTAAGCTTTCATAATCTTCTAGCTTAGTATCATCCTCATTATCAAATAAAAGTGATGCTTTTAGTGAAAGTGGTTCATCTAAAAATGAAGCAATTTTTGCTACACTCAAATTATAAACAAAATTTTGCTCAGTTTCTTCTATATAGCTAGGCTCTTTTTCCTCATTTTTGCTACTTTCAAATAGATTCAAGTAATAATTTTTGTGTCTAAATTCATCTTTAGTAAATAGTGAAGCGTAATCTCTTTCTTCATCTAAAGAAATTGCTCTAATTTCTTCCTCTTTTACCCTACTATTAACTAAACTCATGACAAGTTCACTCAAATAATACTCACCATCGCTCTTTAAATCACGATAAACATATGAAACATATGTATTTTTACAATTATGAACGATTAAATTTAAGGTATTTTTGTCTAATTCAAAGTCATTTTTCTCTTTTCTAAAGTCTAAAGAACTTACCCTAGTTTTGCTATCAAAATTATTGCTACTTGCACCAAGTATAAATAAAAACTTGCTTGCTAGAGTTTCTCCTCGATTAAATGATTTAAATGAAATACCACTAAAATACTCTTCTCCAACACTATAATTAATTCTCCTTAGTTGGTCTTTAAAAATGAGGAGTATTGTAATTAGTGGAACGCCGAAAACTCGAGCCTCGCGCCAAAATTCGGCCAATTTTTGCAATTTAGAGAGGGTTTTACTAGTTTCTTGCCCAAATTCCACTTTAGAATAGAATTTAGCTATAATTTGCATTAATTCGTTTAAATTTGTTTCATTTATGGTTTCGCTCTCATTTTTGAAATTTATAAGGCGCTTTATATCATTATAAACTTCAATAAACTTAACAATTTTCTCATCATCTAAACCTATCTTATAATATGGCAAATAATCTTTATTTTCTAAATTAACTTTATTATCACTATCATTAAT
This sequence comes from Bacilli bacterium, assembly GCA_918272565.1. GTDB lineage: Bacteria > Bacillota_I > Bacilli_A > ML615J-28 > CAG-698 > Tener-01. The sequence goes on along the minus strand of CAKJYW010000015.1, from coordinate 17,589 downwards.
ATCGCTTATTTTTGATAAAAGCATCCTTTTTATAGCATTATTCCATGTTTCAAACCTAAAAACGCCTAAATCTTCTAAGATATCTTTAAATAAAGCGGCATCTTCTATACTAATATCTTTAGTATTTCTTATAATATTATTAGATATGATATCTAAAAAGTCTGATTTTACTAAAAATCCCTTACTTAAAATCGATAACAAGCTATTAAATAAGCTTAAAGCATCATTATCTTTTTCGCTTTGACTGTTAATAAAATAAGGAATTGAAGGAAAATTAACGTTATCTTGATTAAACACCCTATTAATATCATTTTCATACTCACTTAAATTATTACTTATAACTAGAAAATCACTAAAAGTGGCGTCACTATCAGATAAAAGGATATTACAAATGGTGCTATGAAGGTTTTCTACTTCTCTAACTTTCTTAGGTGCTTTAACGATGTTATTTTTATCGATTTTTTCTAATTTACAATATTCTAGTTTGTATTCTTTAATATCTATTTCTTTATTTATTTTATCTATTACTGCCTTTTCCCATCTAGAATATTCATTAAAGCCAAATAAATAGATATCTTTATCGCATCCTACCTTAACACCGTCATTTAATACATAATTTAAAGTGATAAAACCTGCATCTTGTAACTTTCTAGATACATAATCGTATATTTCCTTTTCTATATCTTGCTTATCCTTATTATCCACATCACTAAAACTAGCATCAAATGCTAAATCTTGTTCGTAACTAGAAAAAAGAGTAGCTAGTTCACTTGCTAAATCGAATAACTTAATGCCCTTAAGTTCGTCGTCTAGATAGTTAGAATATAGTTTTTTTTCTAATATGCACTTAATAATCAAACTAGAAATCTCTTTTTTTGAAGCTTTCCTTAAAGAAGGATCTATCATAAACAAATCATAGATAGCATTATCTATTGTCATATATTTAACATTCATTAAAATACCATCATTATGTTTTAGATAGAAAGCTTTAAAGAAGGATGCTACACTGTGTGAGGTAAAAAGGATGATACTTTCTTTAAAAGGATCATTTCTTTTCTTTAAATCTTCTATTAAGTTAATAGCTAATGTTTCTAATTTGTCACTTTTCATCTCTATCACCTACTATTAATTATATAATAAAAGCAAATAATTTTCTACATATTTGTATAATTTAGAATAAAAGCAGTCATTTGTTTAAATAAAACAACTTGACTGCTCATTTTTATTATTCGATAGTTAGAATATCAGTAAATCCTGTCATCTCTAAAACATCCATGACATCTTCTTTTACGCCTTTTAAAATAAAGCCATCTCCAAATTTCTTCTTAGCAACAAGTAATAGTCTTAACCCGGCACTAGAAATATAATCTAGTTCACTAAAGTCGATTGTAAGCTTAGCGCTCTTTGTTAATACTTTCAATTCTTCATCAAGAAGCGGAGCAGTGTTAGTATCAAGTCTACCGATTATCTTAAGGATGATTGTTCCTTCATTTAATTCTTTTTTAATTTCCATATTATCCACCTATTTAACTTTCTTTGTGATTGTTAGTATGTTTTTATTATCAATGTAATCATAACTAACACTATCCATTGTCTTTTTAACTAAGAAAATTCCAAGACCACCAATCTGTCTTTCATCTGCACTTAAAGTTACATCAGGATCAGCTTTTGCTAGTGGGTTAAATTCTTTGCCACTATCAATAAACTTAAGCGTCATTACATCGTTATTTACTCCTAGTTCTGTGTCTACCACGCCTTTTTCTCCATTATAGGCATAGTGAGCAATATTAATAAATATTTCTTCTATTGACAAGTTCACTTGATTAATGATTTTCATTGATGCACTTGCTTCTTCTAGCTCTTCATCCACAAATGCTATTACATTATCAAGTTCGGCGTCAATCGCTTCAAATGTCTTTTTCTTTAGATTATTAGCTCCGTAATAATCAATAGCAAGCATTGTGATATCATCAAATTGATCTCTTTCACCAGAGAATAAATCAATTTCACCTTTTAATGATTCTAGTAGGCTAGTAACTTTAGCGTCTTTATTACTATTTAGATAGCTAATTAAGCGGTCCTCTCCAAATAGTTCGTTAGTTAGATTTGTGGCCTCAGTTACGCCATCAGTATATAAGAATAATTTATCGCCAGAATCTAATTTTATCTCGTTTTTCTTATATCTAGATTCACTGTAACCAGCGAGTACTAACCCTGGTCGACTTCTTAAATATGTATATTCTTCACCTTTAAATAAAAGCGGAGGATTATGACCAGCATTAACATATTCTAACACGCCACTATTTAAATCAAGGATACCAAACCAAGCAGTAACAAACATTTCCGCATCGTTGTGTTCGCATAATTTCTTGTTTGCTTTTGTAATTATTTCATCTACCTCATACCCAGCTTCAGCTAGTGACTTAATAACTGTCTTACTACGCATCATAAACATTGCGGCTGGGATTCCTTTACCACTAACGTCAGCTACAATAAATGCTAATCTATCATTTGGTAAAGTGTAGAAATCATAGAAATCGCCACCAACTTCTTTTGCGGTAAACATCTTAGCGTTGATATCAAATTCTTTTATGTTTTTGATATTATCTTCTACTTGAGGCAGGGCTGATGTTTGAATTGATTTAGCTAAAGCTAGTTCTTTTGCAATCTGCTCTTTCTCTTTATCAATATAGCCTTTTAAGGTATCAACTGTAGTATTGATATCTTTTGATAATTCACTAAATTCTTTATTTGTTTCAACATTAACTGTAAAATCTAAGTTACCTGTTGATATTTCATTTAAACTTCCCTTAATCTTAAGCATGTTAGTTAATACCATCTTCTTGATTAAGAAATAAATAGCTATGAACAATACAGAATATGCAATTATTTGCATAAATGATGATAGATACATTGTGGCATCACGAACAGCATATGCTTCTTTATATGGAAGATAGCCTAAAATCAAATAATCATCTTTATAACAATAAGCAATACACAGTTTGTTTTCTTCGCCATCTTCTATTACTTTATATTCGAAATATTCATATTCATCATATTTCTCTTTTATTGCTTTGATATCAAAATCAAATGTTCCAAAAATCTTTTCATCATTTTTATTATAAGCTAGGAAATGACCACTTTCTCCAATTGACCTAGTTATTAAGACTGACGCTATTTTTTCATCATTATCTAGTTCCATATTATCTTCTAGCGCATAAGTCATATCCGCAGAAACATCACTTAAATTAAGATCCAATAACTCAGTAGTATTATATTTAGTGTTGTTTGTTTGAACTTCGTACAGAAAGAATATTGTTACAATAAACATGAAGTTGATAATCGCAAACAACCATTTTTGAATTTCTCTTGAAATTGTCTTTTCTTTTTTTCTATCTGGATTAATCTTATAAGATAGCATGTTGATAATAAAGCATGCTAAAAATACACTTATCGCATTACCAAATACCATTGGTACTGTTATTATTTCAACAAGCCCAAGTCCTATTTGAGGGCGACGAATGTTAGTAACAAATATTAGTGTTAGATGAAGTATTTCCATTGTAGCAGCTGCAATCATTCCAAAGAAGCCTCTTGCACGCTTGTTATCTAACATATATTTACGTAAGAATCCTGCATATAAACCTGCTAGAATTGTTGAAATAGAACAAGCCCATTGAGTATATGCACCACGTCCCCAGTAGGTAGCAACGAATCTTTCAACGCCACCAATCACACCAGCCACAATTCCCGCAGGAGCACCAAATAGTAACCCCGCACAAAGTGGTGCTGCATCACGGACATTCGCAGTAGCATCTTCAACGCTTACTCCAAACTCTGTTCCCATAATAGCAAGGCCACCAAAGATAACACCAATTATTATTTGTTCGTGTAATTTCTTTAAATTACCAAATTTGGTTTTTCTTTTTAAAAGGTAGCATAATATACTAACAGCTACAATTATGAGCCCTAATCCAAATAATTTTAAATAGATTTCCATATCATCACATTCCTATATATTTAAAATATAACATAAATAATAAATAATCGCAAATAAAAAAGCATCTTTCGATGCTTTTTCTTATCTTTAATCAATTATACCTTTTCGGTAATTAATATTAAAGGCAACAGCAATTTCTTTTAGATTATCATTAGAAATTGATTGCATAATTTTTTTGTCACATATCTTCATATAGATTTCTGCAGCTTTTTCGATGGTTTCAATTAAGCCAAAAACTTCATCTAAACTCTTTCCTGTAGCAAACAATCCATGTTGAGCCCAAACAACGCTTCTATATTCGCTCATTAACTTAGCAGTTTCAATACCGATCAAATCACCACCACATAAAATCCAAGGTAAGACTGCTACTCCTTCAGGAAATACTACGATACTTTCTGTTTGCATCTTCCATAAAGTTTCAGTAAAGAACTTACTATCCAGTGGACAGATATGCGTCATACATATGATATTAGTTGTATGGCAGTGAATAACTAAGCGACTTTCTTTATCAACTTTTAATCGTTCAATGTGACATCTTAAGTGAGTAGGTGCTTCACTTGTTGGATGAGCGCCACTTGAATACCCCCAAACTAGGCCTAAAGTGTTTTTATCTAGGACTTTTAAGATACCCAAGTTTTCTTCACTTGCTTTAACCATATTCTTAAAATATGATCCACTAGCAGTAATAACGAAATATTTACCAATTAAATCAGTCATATCACAGTTATATTTAAAAGTTCTACTTACTATATCGGGATTAGTTACTTCACTTACTTCTTCTCTAGTTACGATATAAGATAAGTTTCCACCATTTCTTTCATCCCAACCATGTTTATAAAGTAAATCTAATATTTCAACAACTTCCTCTATTACATTCATATTAGTTTCCTCTTTTACTTAAAACATTCTTTTCATATTCTATTGCATCACTAAACCATTCTGCTTCGCGTTTTACTCCGCATTTATCACAGTATTCATCCCATACTTCACCCCAAGGTAAGCACTTTAGTTCTTCTTGCATAGCTAAAACTCTAGTATGGTTAAGTCCATCTTGAGCAATCTTTAATAAATCCCATGGAGTAAGTAGTGCTTTTAGGAGTGCTTTTTCCATATTTCTAGCACCAATTATTAAAGCTGATACTCTATTAATAGATGCATCAAAATAATCTAGACCAATGTAGGCTCTATCAAGTGCATCACATTTAACTAATTCATCAGCCACATCTTGTAAATCATCATTTAGTTTTAATACATGATCACTATCCCATCTAACAGGACGAGAAACATGGAATGCAAGGCTATCATTAAATAGTAGCATTGAACTGATCTTATCAGCTACACTTTCAGTAGGATGGAAATGTCCAGTATCTAGTAAACATAAAAGATTATTTTTAATAGCATAATTCATATAAAACTCATGAGAACCAGTTGTATATGATTCCATACCAATACCAAACACTTTTGATTCAACAGCTACATCCATAACATTCTTATCATATTTATATTGTTTAAATATCTCATCAAGTGATTCTTTTAATCTTTTTCTTGGGCCCATTCTATCAGCTGGAGCATCTTTCAACCCATCAGGAATCCAAATATTCATTAAAGACTTTTGATTTAGTTCACGCCCAAAATATTCAGTTACTTTTAAAGAATTAACACAGTGACGAATCCAGTAATCTCTTACTTCTTTAATAGGAGAAGATAAGCTCATGTTATCAACAAGCATTGGACTAGAGAAGATTGTTGGATTAAAGTCTAAGCCTAAACCATTCTTTTTGGCAAACTCTACCCAAGGAGCAAATTGAACTGGCGTGATTTCACTTCTATCAACAATTTTCCCTGTTTGATAAATGGCATGTAAATTGATCTTTTTGCTTCCTGGAATGTATTTTAAAGCAAACTCTAAATCATCTGTTAGCTCTTTAAAGTTTCTAGCTTTGCCTGGATAATTACCAGTTGTTTGAATTCCTCCAGTTAAAGCTCCCTCATTTTCAAACCCGTTAACATCATCTAACTGCCAACAGTGTAAACTAATCTTCACATTCTTTAATTTATCAATTACTTTATCAACATCAATTCCATATGATAAATATATGTTTTTTACTTCTTCTCTCATACTTTCTCCTTCATTTGAATTAACAAATTACCTATTGCGGTTGCTTCTATCGGTAAAGCGATAACTTCTTTCTTTGTAGCCTCTTTAGTTAGTTCATTTAAATAAGTGTTCTTCGCTCCTCCACCAACAATATATATCTTATCAAACTTTTTACCTACTATTTCTTCTAACTCTTTTAGTGCTACATTATAAGAATAAGCTAAGCTTAAATATGTAGCGTTGATGATATCTTTGGCTTCCATAGGTGGTGTGAAGCTATGTCTAATAAACCAATCGATGATTTCTTGTTTCATTCCCATACTAGATAAGAAACATTCATCATTAACATCAAATATTTCTTTATAATTAGACTTCTTGCTTAATTCAACCATCTCACTAAATTCAAGGTTCATCTCTTTTTGTAATCCTTGAATAATCCAAAGACCCATGATGTTTTTTTGAAATCTAATGTAGGTTGGTCCGTATTCGTTACTATAATTAGCGCTTCTGGCACTTTCCTTTGTTATTACTTTATCAACCTTTAATCCAAGTAGGCTCCAGGTTCCACTAGAAATGTAAGGGGCATCATCACTCATTTCTATCCCTTCAACAGCTGAAGCCGTGTCGTGAGTTGCGCATAGTACAACCTTTATATTTCCCCCTACTTCTTTTTTAACGTCTTCTTTAAAATCGCCTAAAACATATCCCGGTTTTTTTAAATCACTAAATAATTCTTTTTTAAGTCCTAATTTTTCAATTATTTCAGTTGAATAACTATTAGTATCTTTATCAAGAAGCCCGGTAGTAGATGCATTAGTATATTCATGCACCTTTACTCCTGTTAATTTATACATCAAATATTCAGGGATATGTAAAAAGTCGGTCGCTTTATCTAATCTTTTTTCTTTTTTATCTACATATAATTGATAAATAGTGTTAAATTCTTGAAATTGACTTCCAGTAATTTCATATAACTTGTTAAAAGGGATAATGTTATGAACTTCTTCAATCACTTCTTTAGTTCTAGAATCGCGATAAGCATAGCATGGATAAATCTCTTTATCGCCACTTAATAAGACGTAATCAACGCCCCATGTATCAATACTCATAGATTCTATTTTTTTATATTTATCTAAAGCTTTCTTTATTCCTTTTTTTACATTATCTAATATCTTATCTATTTCCCATATTAAGTGACCGGCATATACCTTTACGCTATTTGGGAAACGATAAACTTCATCGGTTTCTAGTTTGCCACCATTAACCCAGCCAACAATGTGGCGACCAGATGACGCTCCTATATCGATTGCTAAAAAGTATTTCACTTTAACACCTTCTTTATCCACTATTATTTTATATCTTTTAGCTTTAATATTGAACGATATATTCTACTTGCACTATAAATTAAGTCTTCTCTACATAATTTCTTAGATTTAATAGCCTTCATAATATCTTTATAATCTTTTTTACAACCACTCATTGTTAGGTCGTTACCTGCTAAGATATTATTTGATGCATATGGAGCAAGGTAAATACTATTCTTACAAAAACTTCTCCCACTAACAATCCAGTCAGTCATAACAAGTCCTTCGTAACCCCATTCACATCTTAAAATATCATTAACTAAATCGAATGATTCAGATGTATGAACACCATTAATCAAATTATAACTAGTCATAATCGCTTTAGGATTAGCGCACTTGATACAAAGTTCAAATCCTTTTAGATATATTTCTCTTAATGCTCTTTCACTTATATGAGAATTGTTATTATTACGATTAAATTCTTGGTTGTTACAAGCGAAATGTTTAATTGTTACGCCACGTTTACCATCCTCTTCAATTCCTTTTGTAATAGTAGCACTAACTCTACCAGCTACATATGGATCTTCAGAAAAATATTCGAAGTTTCTACCGCACAAGATATTACGATGAATATTTAGAGCAGGTGCTAACCATAAATCAACATTAAAGATGTCCATCTCTTCTTTTACAACTTTAGCACAACCTAAAACAAAATCGTCGCTAAAGCTTTGAGCTAAAGCAGTTCCAATTGGAATAGCTGTTGTATATTGATGATAAAGCTCTCCGCCTTTATATTTCTTAGGCTTGATGAAAGGATAAGAAATCTTAGGTAGAAAATCAACAAGTTTTTCCATTAATGGATCAAGTTTAGTATTATGCACACCTTTTTTATCAATGAAATATTCTTGAGTAATTCTTAGCCCCGCAGGACCATCAGCCATTGTTAGTGACTTGTCGACCTTCTCTACACTTAAAGTAGTCTCTCCAGCGCCACCAACGACATGTTTGCATGATTCCCCAACAATCGCTCCGATTCCTCCATCGTGGTGACCTAAGCACATGTTAGCTAAATCTTTTGTTTCTAGTGTTTCTATTAAGGAATCAGTATATGTATCCTTTTTATAAACTGCCTCAAATATATTAAATAAAGTTTCATCAATATCTAATTTTAGTAAATTAGATGTATCTTCATCTATCCTATCTAATACTAAATCAGTTATATCATAGCTAGGACATTTATTATCTAGTTTTTCTAATACTACTTCACTATCTAAATGACACTTACAAATAGCTTTTAAATTATTACTAGAATTACCAATTCTAAAGATATAGTCACCTTTTTGTAAAATAGTATAGGCCCTTTCTTCGTCATAATTAGATAAAGTGCTTAAATCAACTCTTAGTTCTACTGTTTCTTCGTCACCTGGTTTTAGTTCTTTAGTTTTAGCGTAAGCGCATAGCTCTAAATAAGGATTATCTAGGATAGTATTTGGTTTAGTTACATATAGTTCTACTACTTCTTTTCCGCAAAATGCACCAATATTAGTAACGGAGCACTTAACAAGTAATTCTTTTTTATCTAATCTAGCATCGTTAAATTTAATATCAAAGTTAGTATAAGATAAACCAAAACCAAATGGGAATAATGTATCTACATTCTTTGTATTAAAATAACGGTAGCCTACATATATTCCTTCTTTGTAATATGTATCATCTCTATCACCAAATTCATTAAAACAAGGATAACTTTCAAGTGGTGCCCAAGTTGTAGATAACTTACCTGATGGATTAGCTTCGCCTTTTATAATATCAACTAAAACACTAGATGTTACTACTCCTAGCTGCGATAAAAGTAAAATATTAGATACATCCATTACTGGAGTTAAATCCACTACTCCCCCAACATTTAAAACAAGCATGAATTTCTTAAATTTCCTGTTTAAGAAGTTGATATCTTCTATTTCTTTATTAGATAATTTAACATCACCTTTAATATTACGGCGATCATTACCTTCTCCACTATTTCTAGCTAGTACATAAATACAAATATCAGCTTCATATTCATCAACTTTTATATCGTAATCTTTTTCTTCTTCAAAATATCCCATTGAGTATACTGGAGCTAAGATATGTACTTTTCTTGCTTCCCTCTTTACTTCTTTGATATAGTCTTTTTTAGTGCTTACTTTAAATTCATCATAACTATCAAGCCACTTTTTAGTAACTACTTCATATCCTCTATCAATAAATTCTTCTTCGATAGTTTTAAAGAATCGAGACGCTACATCGCCACTACCTGTTCCACCTTTAATAGTGTGCCTTGCGCCACATCCAAATAAAGCAACTTTACAAGGATGAGAAATAGGGAATTCATCATTCTTTTTTAAAAATAATGTACATTCACTAGCGTTCTTCTTTATATATTCAATATGCTTTTTTTCATAATCTAATAATTCCATATTTCCTCCTATTATTAAAATGATATGTTTCGTATGCAAGTACTTTGTGCTTTATATCAATTCTAGGTATCATTTTAATAGACACTCTATCATTACTCCCCTAGAATACAGGCTAAATAACAAAAATAGAGAGATCAATTAAATTAATCTCTCATTTTTATTTATTTTGCTTTTTTCTTTTTGTTAGTGATAATTACTAGTGAAACAAGTAATCCAAAGATAACTACTACGCCCCAAGCAAGAGCAACCTTAGTAACGCTTAGTACTTTAGCATCAGGATCAACATCACCTTTAACAGCAGAAATTACATTTTGCTTATTGCCATTAGTATTAAATACTAATCTATCATCTTTAACGATTGAAGTAGCTAGTGTACCTTTTTCACTATCTAAATAATAAACATTTACTTTTTCACTTGATTTTAGTTCATCATCTAATTTATATGCTACTTTAGCATTAACATCTTTTAGTGAATTATTAGTAAATTCAATGTTAACAACCTTAGCCGCATTTTCTACTTTGATTCCTCTGACATCATCAGATTCACTGTATTTTAATTTAACAGTTTCGCCTGAATCATTAACTTTCTTAACTGCTTCTTTATCAAATGTAATGATGCTATTACCAATGATGATTTCTAATGTTTCGTTATTCTCTTGTGCTTCTTTGAACCAATCAGTTACGTCAACGCCCTCACTAAAGTCAACCATCTTGCCACTAGCTACATCCTCTTTAGCACTAGTTTTTGCTAATGTGATATAAATATCAAATCCTTCAGTGCCTTTATTAACGCTTGTGGCATCACTTACGCCATAGTTCTTTCTAGCATCTAAACTTAAACCATTAACTGCATATTTCTCTTCACCGATATATTCTTTTGTGAAATATACAAATAGATAAGATCCCTTAGAACCACGGTTCAAATCACCACTAGTGAAATTGAATCCGCCACCGATTGCGGCTTTAGTATATTTTAAGCCATTATAGTAAACGATATCTTTATCTTTGAAGTCTTCACCTTCTAAAATAATGACATCTTTAATAGCTTCATCAAAGCTTTCAGTTGTCTTATAACCTAAGAAGATATTGAATAATGAAGTATTACCACGGTTAGTATCAACTTCAACCATGAAATATCCTTCTTTATTTAGATAACTCTTAGCTTGACTGTCTCCGCCTCTACTTCCATAAACCATTATGTCACTAATATAGTACTTAGTTTGGTTTATAGCATGCATGTAAACTTTATCGCCTGTTGCACCTTGATTTAGGTTAGTATTATATACTGAATTGTTGATATCTGAATCAAAGTAGATTCCACCAACAGCGTCGCCTTTATCATTTATTTCATATCTTGTATAATATAAATGTAAGCTATCGCCATTAGCATTATTATTTAAATTACCATATGAAGCAATAAAGCTTTCATCACCCATCAATGGAACTGGGTAGTACATTCTATTAAAGCTTGATAATAAGAAACTATTATCAACTTCACCGTTCTTAATATAGAATTCTTTGATAGCTTTTGAGTAATTGTTACCCATCTTATATCCCAAGTAGATATAATCGCCACCAGCGCTAGAATTCAAGTCTGTAGCAACACAGATATAACCTTCTTGTTCAAGTAAGATTATTGCCTTTTCATCAAGATTAGCTTCGTTACTATCACTACTTTTACCGATTAATTTTACTTCAGTAACAAAGTATTGATCAAATGCTGGTTCTATTAATACTACGCAAGAATTAATGATATCATCTAATTCAACATTTCCTTTTGTAACTAATGCAAGTTTATCTAAAGATGATCCTAAACTTACTTTAGTATTATATTTAATATCTAATTCAGTTCCGTAGCGGATGAATTCTAATTCACTATTAGAGAATAGTCTTCCACCAGCTAAAGTAACTTTTTTAGTTCTAATTGCATCTTTATTAGAACGAATATATACAATACCATCATTAATAGTAAGATTACCTTGAAGCTTTTGTCCACCAAATCCAGGTCCATCAGCATTGCCAGTATCTCTAACAGCTAGAGCACTAACATATCCACCATTGATAGTAACATCTACGCTATATCCATATTCACCAGAACCAATTGCGGCACCACGTGAAGTAGATAAAGCTGTAACTGTACCACCATTGATAGTGATCTTACCAGTGTAGGCATTTGATGGTAGGTTATTATCAGCATTAGAAGCACCACTTCCGATTGCGGCACCATTAATTGCTCTAGCGATTACTAAACCACCATTAATTGTTAATTCACCGATTTCTTCGTTTTCATTTCCACCGATACCTGCTGAGTTGATATCGCTGAATGTATCATCCATAGCTAGGCGACCTTCGCCCACTTTCTTAATGTCATTGCCTGCATAAATTGTCAAGCTAGATCCTTTAGGTAAATGGATACCACCTTTAAGAATAGAGTTAGTTCCACAACCAATAATTAGATTAACTTTTCCACTTACTTCAAGACGACTTGAAAATACTAGGTCTTTATCAATATAATACCAAGTATCTTCACCAGTTAGTGAAGTAGTTGAAGCAGTTAAAACTGTAACATTGACAGCCTTAGTAGTGCCATCAACATCAGTATAGCCAGCCACATCTCTACTGTATTTTTCAAATGATAAAGTTTCTCTAGCATTAACTTTAACTAATCCCACAGGGAAAAAGGAAACAAGCATTACAAAAACAATTAACGAAACTATAATTAAATTGATCTTTTTTCTCATATTTTTCTCCTAAAAGACAATATTACAAATATATTATACCATTTTTATAAAAAAATAAAACAATAACTTTTTTGCTTTATTTTTTTAAATTAAAAATAAGAGACGTTTTTTAATAAACATCTCTTATATTTTTAGTTATTTTGTTCATTATTTATATATTTAATGAAATCTACATCTTTAATTGGAGCACTAAAATAGAATCCTTGAATATAGTCGCATCCACAAGAGATAACTTTATCTAGTTGTTCTTTTGTTTCAACACCTTCTTGGATAATCTCCGCATTTAATGTTCTAACAAAGCTCATTAAATCTTTTAACATTTCATCGCCTTTTTCTTCTTTGCATACTTTCCAAAGAATCGACTTATCAATCTTAATATTTTGGTAATTACTTTCAGTCATTCTCATTAAATTAGAATAACCTGTACCAAAATCATCAAGTGAAAGAGTATAACCTAACTTTTGGAATTCTTTCAATGTGTTAGATATCACATCTTCGTCTAGGGTTGCGGCGGTTTCTGTTATCTCTAGATTAATCTTACTAGCATCTACATTATAACGTTTTCTAATCTCTTCAAAACTATCTATTAAATCATTATACATGAATTGATAAACAGAAAGATTTAGTTCAACGTATTTAATGTTACTATTCTTTATTCTTTCATCACACAAGAATTTACATACTTCCTCAAAAACAAACAAACCAATATCCTTAATTAAACCACTCTTTTCCGCAATCGGAATATACACTTCAGGTGATATGTTTCTAAGTTCATCGGAATCAACTCTTAGAAGCGCTTCAGCAGATACTGTTTTTGCTTCACTAGTTGACCAAATAGGTTGATATTTTAACATTAGTTTCTTTTCAGTTATTGCTTTTCTTAGTGCTTCTTCATATTTTCCGGAATTAGTTATCTCTTTGACTTCTTCAATTGAAACATAATATGAACCAGTTTTTGCCTTAGTGTAGCCTGATGAAATCAAGTTTTCTAATTCCTCAATTGATTTAATATCTTCTGGAACTTTAACTAAAGTTGTAATAATATCTGCTTTTAGTTCTAATGAACCGATTTTCCATTCATTATTGAATCTCTCTAAAGCTTTATTCATAAAATCTGTAGCTTTATCGTAATTTAATTCTTTATAAAGAACGGCATATCCATCACGTCTATAGCAATACACTTCAACAACTCCAGATTCTTTTACTAAATATGAAGCGATGTTAATTAATAAAGCATCGATCTCTCTACCACCAAACCGATTAGTTATTTTATCAAGTTCTTTAATTTTAAGTAATACAAGTCCATATTTTTGTTTAGTATTAATTAACCTTCTATTATCATCAGTAAAAGCAATTCTATTTAAGAGCCCTGTAGTTAAGTCGATATGTCCACTCTTTTCTTCTAGAACAATCATAATAACTAAGCATGCCAAAGACTCACTAAATAGTTCAACTAGGAAACTAGATTTAACTGCTTGAATGATTATACCAAGGGTTGCTATTCCAATAAAGAATGCAACCGCAATACTATCAACTTTTGATATTGCTTTCTTATTCTTAAAGAAGAAAAAGAATCCAAGTGCTACATATAATCCACCAATTGCATATAGAAGTATCATTAATGGACCACGATGATAAATTAGATTATCATCCATATAGAAGGCCCAGCCAGTGAAACTGTTTGTTAGAACGATTATTTCACTAATTACATATGGAATAGCAAATAAAATGTAATATATCTTCTTCCAATTAATACTAGTTGATGTGACATTAATAATATACAAAGTAAAGGAAACCGAAAGTGTTGCATGGAATACAAAATAAAAAGCATGGAACAAATACTGCCAAAAAGCAACACCAGTAAATGTTGCTTCAGTTAAATACACTCCAACAACCGAAGAGATAGCAGACAAAATATTAGTAACAAGCATCAGTAAGAAAACAAAATGTTGATTAGCTAATTTGTTCTTAAATCCCTTAGGAAGAATGTATTGTCTATGCTTTGCGGTTAAGCAATATATGTAACAAAGTAATGACAGCAAAAATGCTGGTATTTCAAAATTGATCTCGTACATACTTTTTTCTCTTTCCTAAAAACTACATTCAATTATATCATATAAAGCATTAATATTAAATGATTTCTTTATATAAAAAAGAGTTATCAAAATTATTAGATATCCAACAATCTGATAACTTATTTTTTATAAATCTAATGAATCAATTAATTTAAGTCCTAAAGACATATCTTTAGTAACACCAAACAAAACTCTACTTAGTTTTATTTCACTAGGCAAAGCTTCATCTTTTATTAGTTCATATGCTCCTTTTATTTTATCTTTATCATCATCCATAAATAAAGTAGTGTGAAAAATGAAATCTAGATCATATTCATGAAGGGTAATTCCGTATTCATTTTTTAAATATTCACATATGTCTTTATGCATATTATCTAATGAATCGTTATTTAGATATCTAATCCAAACAATATTCTCGTTTCTTTCTATTCCTTTAACTATAACAGTAGTACTTTTATGTCTTTTTAGTACTTCTTTTAAATCATTTATCACTTTTAGATATATGTTATCACTAACATCAAAAGACATCTTTAAAGAGATATGAAAAGGAAATATACTATTTCTTGTTTTAAATTCGTATTTATCTTCTATTTTACTTACCTTATCATTTAAATATTTAAGGCTTTCTTCTGTCTCTAATCCTAACCAAATAAACATATATATACCTCTAACCTAATTATAATATAAAAAAAATCAGTTGTCCATAAACTCTAGACAACTGATATTATACTTCACCTTTTTAAAAACAGTCTGTATATTGCGAACAAATATAATAAACAAATAAATAATCGGTTTCGTAGTCCCTAATTACAATTAGACAATACGTTCTAGCTCCTCTATCTTCTTCATAAGCATACCAATCATAATTATTAGATAAAGTTTTTGATGCTTCCAGTAACTCATTAGAATTATCACTACCCAGCTCAAAATGTTTAATTAAATCAAATTCCTCATGAACACTTTGGACGCATTGCTCACTGTATTCTAATTTATAGCTACTATCCACTTTAACAATCATCTGTCTATCATAGCCATCAATAGCAGTTTCATTGTATGTAGCTATAACATCAAAATCTTTGGGTAGGTTTAAAGAATATTCTTCATTATAACTAGCAAAATTTCTTCTAATTTTTGTTTTACTAATATGATCACTTCCACCCCAAAGGAAACTAATTATTATAATAAATATCACAAATGTTAAAATGATTGAAGCTGGGATAGCTATGCTAAAAATAATATATCTAAAAAGACCTTTCATGGTGAATTCCCCTATATCATTGTTTCATTATGACTTTAATTCCAAGAATTAATAATCCTATAAACATTACAACAAATATAATTACAGGAATTATAACAATCTCAATAAATAAACCAAATACTCCACCAACAAAAGGAGCGATTGCTAAAAAGGCAATTAGTTTCGCAAAGTTAACTGCATACTCTTTTGTGGCATGCTTGACTGATGCACTCATGGTAATAAACACTGTTATTTTTTTAGTGAGTGCGGTAAGCAAAGCATAAATTAACATAGCTAAAGAAAACACAAATAAAACTATTGATACTATAGGCATAATTATATTACTCCTGGAAATAGTTTAAATAATACTAAACCTAAACCAAATGATAAAAGATTAGCTAGAACAGTATATAAAATAATAATACCTACTTTATATTTCTTATCTATCTTTCTAAGTGCTATTAAATATATCACCATTTCAACAACCATCACCATCACTTCTAAAAATGCATAAAAGATGATATGTAACATCGAATTAACATGAATGACGTTTAAGAATACATTTAATCCTACTTGAGTAAGGATATTAGCAACAAGTATTACAATAAATGCTTTTCCACGGAACCCACATAAGAAATAAGCTAAAGCCATTTCAACAGCTAATGTAATTATAACCCTAAGCATAAAATGCATTATTTCTAAAGCATAATTATAGTTTTTTCTGATGTTACTAAAAGTATATACTCCACTTTCATTAACTAAATTCATTTCAAAATAACTACTAAAAGCGTATCTACTTAGTACTTTATCGGTAATAACGAATGCATCACTATCTTCAATGTAACATAAAACCAAAAATTCATCTGGTGGATAATACGTCCAACTAAATGTATTATTCTCTTTATCTAGTTTTTGAGATATTCCCCAAAAATAGTAATCACTACTTTTAGCATATTCATAGAACTTAAGATCAATTTCGCTTAATTCACTAAATCTATATGAATCTTCTTTAACTTCACTGTATGGCCCGCTACTTTCTCTATTTGCAAGTAGTGTCACATATATATCACTATCAATATTATTAATAGTAATATACAAAGCTGGCTTAGGACCGGAGTCCGCTTTAAATGTTAAGCCTAGTGAAAGCATCAATACAATAGATGCTAATAAAATGTATTTAATTGCTTTAAATCTTTTATTCATATTTTACCTCTATTTGCCCGTTATCAATATCAGATTTTTCTAAAAAGCATTGCATATTAACACCATGAGTAACAACAATTACACAATCATAATCTTTATATTTATCTAAAACACCATTGATTCTTTCTTTAATGTCGTTTATATCTTCCCAATTATATTTACAATTATCGTTTCTTTCTCCTCTATTTAAATAGAACTCTTTAAAACTATTAATTGCATCTTCATTACTTAAGAACTTGTAATCTCTATCAGGATTCCACTCATGTAAAGCAGTTTCAACTTTTAAATCAACCCCTAATTCTTTAGAAAGGATTGAAGCTGTGTGAAGTGCTCTACCAAATGGAGAAGTAATGATAAGCTTCCCTTCTTTTAATCTTTCGTCTTTAGCTGTTTTTTTAATTTGCTCTATCCCTTTTTTAGACAATGTGAGCATATTAAAGCCCCAGTCTTGATATATTTTAGTATATGCTTC
>CAKJYW010000014.1 GCA_918272565.1 Bacilli bacterium | reverse complement strand
CATATACAAGTCCATGGAATAATAGATTATCAGTAAAGACAATACCACCTTTTTTTAGTAGTTTAGTAAATTTATCAAAGAATTTAATGTATTGAGCTTTTGCGGCATCGATAAAGATTAAATCGTAATCTTTTTCTAGTTGTTCTTCACTTATCTCTAAAGCATCAACAAAATGCACCCTAATCCTTTTTGTAAGATTAAGATTATAGATGTTTTTTAAGGCCTCATTATACATTTTTTCATCTCGCTCAATTGTATCAATAAAAAGACCATCATTATTTAAAGCCATATTAATGCTACTATAGCCAATAGCGGTACCAATTTCTAATACTTTTTTAACATTTTTATTTTTTGTTAGAAAAAGCAAGAAAGCTAGACCTTCATCTTGAATAATAGGAACATTATTTGTTAAACCATATTCTTTGATTTTTTCTACTTCTTCATCCTTAATGAAGGCACTTAGATTAGTAAATTCGTTCATTTTATCACCAATAGATATTATAGTTTATTTGCTACTATTTATCAATTAAATAAATAGATTAAATAAGGATAAATGGTGATAATCCTAGATGTATCTTATCTTTTCTTTTAAGAAGATTGATAAATCTTTGTATTTTGATAAAGAAGTTAACGCTTCATAATATTCATAATAATAACATTTATCATATAAAGCATGAGGGAAAGTTTCAATAAATGGCCTTACCACATGTCTAATATAATCAGCGATATCTATAGGACTTTTGCGTAAGAATATTTCTCTTAAGAACATTATAAATAAATCGTGTTGGTCTCTAATTTTATCTATTTTTAAATTCTCTATTAAGTCAAGGAAATGAAGGTATTTATTCTTTAACCTTAAAGTGCAAATAGCAAATCCATAAACACAAAGAATTTCTTTTTTATAATACATTCCACTCGCTTCAATAATTGAGATAACGTCCGTAAAATACCCAATTCTACATAACCCAACAAGTGCATAATAATAGTTTTCAAAATCAGCTAGTGGATCATTAATCGAATCTATTACACTAATTAAATCATTGTAAGATGACCCATCATCAAGCCCTAATAATGTTTTATAAAGAATATTAATCTTACTACTCCTATTAGAAGGATAGGCAATCTTAAAATCAGGTGCCAAACTTTCATATAGTTTTATAAACTTATAATTCTTGGTAATGTGATAAGTAGTGATGCAATAATTTTCTAAAATCAAGTCTCTAATGATACGATCTTTAAAATAATAGTTGTTTGTTGAAGCAAGGTATTCAAGACTACTTGAATAGTCATTAGTTAGCACCGAATACTCACTCAACAAATAAACAAAGACTTCACCTGACTCTACAGACAAACAATTTTTAACATCATCCACTTCATTTAGCAACTTTTTCGCATCATCAAAATCACTAATCGTAAAATCATAGACAACTTTACACAAACTAGCGTTACAGTCAAACATAGAAAAATCGATTTTTTTAACTAAATCATGAATTTTGTCATAGTTTTCTAAAAAATAGGCTTTTATCATTTCAAGCAATATTCTTTCATAATCATTATCTCTTGCTTGATTATAGTCGATAGACAATCGATCAAACAAAAATTTAAGATAATCATCCTTTGGTTCAATTTGATTGTTTTCCAGTTTACTCAAATAACTCACACTACAAATTCCACTAGATACTTCTTCTAAAGTTAGATTCTGTTGTAACCTCTCACGTTTCAAGATTGCAGAGAATACATTTAAATGCATAGCATTACTCTTCTTCAAGTTTTTGACATAATTAATTAAATCAGTTCCTGTCGTTTTTAACAATTTTTATCTCCTCCCGTTTTTTTCTAATTTTATCAAACACTAAATTAAAAAGTAAATACTATTACTTTGAAAAAAAAGGCCCAAAATTAAATCAACCATAAAGTAGAAAAAAAGCCTCAACTTAGAAGCTGTAATTTTCTAGTTAAGACTGTTAAATCGTTAATTTTCTTTCTTAATTGCTTGTTTTTTGGACATATAATATCTAGATCGTTGTGAAATTTCTTATTGTGTGTGAGATTTCCTATATGACATACTTCATGGCACACAACATATTCAATAATTTCCCTTTCAAAGAATAGCAAATACAAATTTAAAGTGATTTGATTTTTTTTACTGTTATAACTTCCCCACTTTGATTTAAGGGGTTTTGTAATTAAACTAACTCCTTTGATAGATAATCTATCTAAAGTATCATAATAGATTTCATTTAAAACCGTCTTATATTTTTTAAATAAATCCTTATATGCTAAAAACTCATCCTTAACAGGAACAAGCTCACCCATAATGAGATATTCCTCTTTATGAAGTGCTTTATCATATTTATTTAAGTCAACTTTATTATAAGTTTTATCTGACATCTTAATTATCTTAGATGATTCCGATAAAATCATACTTTTTATCAAATCGACATTATAAAAAGTGCTAGCGCTAACACGGATGTTATTAAAATCAACATAATAAGTAGCACCACGCCTCTTTTTAAAGTTGATAGTAACATTAAAAAGTCTATCAGAAACCACCATATTAAATTTTACTACTTGTTCTTTTCTCATTATAAACACCATTTTTGATTATAACAAAAGACTTATTCTTTTTCAACATTAATTAACTTTCCATGACTAAAGCTAAAGAAACAACCTTTTCCAATAATAACATGATCAAGCATTTTAATTCCCATCATCTTAGCTTGCTCATCTACTTCTTTAGTTACTAAAGCATCTTCTTTGCTTGGAGTTGCATTTCCTGATGGGTGGTTGTGACACATTATAAAATGATTAGATGAATATCTTATCGCCCATTTAATAATATCTTTTGCATCTACTAATGTTTTATTAATCGTTCCAATCGATAAAGTTTTTACTTTTATGATTTCTCCTTTTATATTTAGATAAATCACATTCAATTCTTCGTTTGTTGAAGAGGAAAGACGAACACTAAGTAAATCATATACATCATATAAATCTTTTATCTTAATACGTTCCCTCATCGTACTAGCCATTCTTTTCCCTAGTTCCAGTGAAGCTATAATCGATATCGCTTTAGCTTTTTCAATTCCTTTAATCTTACACAGTTCATGAAGTGTTGCTTTAGATAAAGACTCTAAATCTTCAAATTCTTTCAAAATCTCATAAGAAAGAGCAATGCTTGACTTATCTTTTGTACCAGTTCTAATAATTATGGCAAGTAGTTCTGCAATCGATAAAGAACTAGCTCCTAGTAACTCTAAGCGCTCTCTTGGACGTTCATAAATTGGTATTTCTCTTACTAAACTCATAATTCTATCCTCTATTATATAATAGAGAGTAAATCAATAAATTTATCTAAATAAATAAAAAAAGTGCAAATTACTACTAAGTTAGTAACTTGCACTAATACATTTACCATATAGTTATACGTTTAGCTTCTTCAATAAACATCTTATCTGTTTCTTTAACATTAAATGTTTCGTACCACTTACTGAAATTACGAACAGTGATGTTTGCTCTTAGTTCGTTAGGTGAGTGAACATCAAGCTTCATAAGTAATTTGATATAATTCTCTTTAGCTTTTTGACGCCAAATTCTAGCCCAATTAGTGAAATACAAATCATATTTAGGGTTCTCAAGTCCTTGCATAATTTGTAATGTAACAGCCATTCCACCATTATCCGCAATATTTTCTGATACTACTAACTTACCATTGACTTTTGCACCATGGTAAATGATACCATCATATTGTTTAACCATCTCTTCGGTTAGTTCTTCAAACTTCTTGAAGTCTTCAGGAAGCCACCAATCAACAAGATTACCTTTTTCATCAAAATGAGAACCATTATTATCAAAGGCGTGAGAAATCTCATGACCGATTACTGCACCAATTCCACCTAGATTTTCTTCTAAAGATTGATCTAGGCTATAGAATGGTTTTTGTAAAATAGCAGCTGGGAATGTAATATCATTCTTAAATGGATCATAACAAGCATTAACCATATGACCTGGCATAGACCATTTAGAGAAGTCTGTAGGATGATTAAATTTATCTAAATCGTATTCTAACTTTGCTTTTCTAATCTTATTCATAGCATCGAAGAATGAATCATCTTCATCTACAACTAAACTATCAAAGAATTTATCATAGTTATCAGGATAGCCCATCTTAACTTTCATTGCTTCAAGTTTCAAAATAGCTTTTTCTTTTGTGGCGGCTTCTAAAAAGGCATTATTTTTAACTCTATCGATGTATGTAGCAATAATCTTTTTTACAATATCGGTAATATTGGCTTTTGCTTCTTCACCAAAATATGTTCTTCCATAATATACCCCAATAGGGTTATCAAATAGATTAGACACCAAACGATATGCTTGCTTTTCGATTGTTGGGTTTTCTTTTACTCCCATCAACTTGTTTCCATACATATTTGATAAATCACTGATTGTTTTTGATAGAGCCGGAGCAAAATCTAGGATTGTATTTACATAAGACCAATGAATAAATAATTCAAATGTTTCATCATTTAATATCTCATTAAATCCATTAACATATCTTGGATTACATACATTAATCTCTTGTGGAGTATTATCTTTATAAATCTTAAGAAGTAATCCCTTCAAATCAAACGGATTAAGCTTGTTGTTTACATCTTCAAGCATCATTGGGTTAAATAGCTTAACATAATCAGCTTGTTCAGTTGGTGAAAGCACCTTTCTTCTAATCAAGTCATCAAACTTAATAGTATCCTTTAGATATTGCTTTTGCTCTTTTTTACTTAAAGGAGATAGAGCAAGAATAGATGAAGCCATCTTCTTATAAATCTTTAATATCATAATCCTTACTAACGCTTTATCATACATTCCTTTATCAGGAATAATAGTTTCCGCATCAAATATTGATAGAGCTTGCTTTGAAGTATCTCTTACATCTTCTAAAACATCAATCTTGAAAGGAAAATGAACTCTATCCATATATAAATCAAGAATAGATTCATTAAATTCATTCAAATTCTTAATGTTTTTGATTTTTTCAAGTAGAGGTAAAAGTGGATTCATTCCATCTTTTTCTCTTGCTTCAACATCCATTGCTTTTTTATAAAGAAGGATTGCATTATTCATTGGTGCAAGTTCGCACTTCTTTTCTCCCTTAGCAAAGCTATCAAAATCAGCCATCAGAGTCTTTTCAATATCGAGCATTATTTCAATAAAGCCACCTGTAACAGGTAAGTCTGAAGGAATCACCGCTTTACTAATCCACTCGTTATTAACATATCCATAAAGATCGTCTTCAATTCTAATTGGTTTGTTTTCTTTATCTTTCATTTTTTCTCCTTTTTATTTAAATAATGGAAGTAACTCACTTACAAAATATAAGCTACCACAGAATAGATATATTTCATCTTTCTTCTTTTCCTTAATATCTTTAACATAAGGCTTAATATCACTAATAATCCTTTTGTTTTCATAATCCTTTGCTAGGTCAAGGAGTTCAGATGGATTATCACTTCTTTTGTAATCAAAAGATGAGAAAATCATTTCATCACTAACTTCTTCTAATCTTTTAATCATCTTATCTTTAGCTTTGTCTTTACTAACAGCAAAAATACAAACGAGTTTCTTATCTTTCTTTATCGTCTTAACCGTTTCAACAAGTCTATCAATTCCATCAATATTATGAGCGCCATCAATTATTATTAGTGGCTCATGTGATACTATTTGAAATCTTCCAGGCCAGAAAGTCTTCTTTATACCATCTATAATATTATCTTTAGTAATATTTAGATTACATCTAGAATTAAGTTCTAAAATTGCCTCAATAGAAACGGCAATGTTTTCTGCTTGATATAAACCTACCATACTTGTTTTTACAAAATAGTCTTTATAAAGAAAAGATAATTCATAGTCTTTTAATTCTATATTTTTAATATCGTCTTTTTTGACTAATATTAATTTAGCATGTTTTTCCTTAGTTATATTAAAGAACAAATCATTAATTTCTTCATTTTCAATTGTTATTAACGCCCTATTTTCTTTAACAATCCCTAATTTATTTAACGCAATTTCTTTTAACGTGTCACCTAAAATATTCATGTGATCGTAACTAACATTAGAAATGACGCTTAAGATAGGATCAATGATATTAGTACAATCAAGTAGCCCTCCAATTCCCACCTCAATTATACAAAAATCAGGATTTTTCTTTTTAAAATAGATAAAAGCCATCAAAGTAACAAATTCAAAGAATGTTGGGAGAGGGATATCTTTTTCTTCTAATAGTGGAAATTTAGAGATAATCAAGTTTCCTATCTCTAAAATATCGCTATCAGAGATATAATCGTTATTTAGTTCAATTCTTTCGTTAAAGCAAACAACATAAGGAGAGATGTATGAAGCAACACTAAAGCCAGCTTCAATTAAAATGTTTTTTAAAAATGAAACTACTGATCCTTTTCCATTTGTTCCCCCAACGTGGATAAATTTTAGTCCTAGATGAGGCGAACCGTAAAGATTAGAAATAGCTAGAAATCTATCTAAAGATACTTTCTTAGTAGTTCTTTTTAAGCCTTGAATGAAGGCTATCATCTCATTAATGTCATTAATCATTTTGATCATCTTCTTACTTTAATTCGTTAATTGATTTTTCAATTTCAGCTAGTTGCTTATTGTAACTTGCTAACTTTTCTTTTTCTTGTTCAATCTTCTCTTTTGGAGCTTTATTAACAAAATTAGGATTATTTAACATTCCATTACATCTAGCAATTTCGCCTATTGTCTTCTTTTTCAGCTCTTCTAACTTTAATAATTCTTGATCCATATCAACTAAAGCATCTAGTGGGATAATTACAGTAACCTCACTAAATACTTCAACAATCTTCTTTTTCTTATCAACTTCATCTAAAGTTACAATTAAATTGTCATAGTTAGTAAATTTAAGTAGGTAATCTTTTGATGAAAGTAGAAAATCACGAGTATTAGTAGATGTTGTTTGTAAGATAAGATCGATTTTCTTAGATGTGGCAACATTTTTATTATGACGAATGTTTCTAACTGATGTGATAACATCAAATAAGATTTCTTCTTTTTTAGCATCCTTGAAGTCGTATTTATCTAAAGCTTTAGGCCAAGCGCTAACAACAATGCTACCATCATTATACATTTGATAAATCTCTTCGGTAACAAATGGCATAAATGGATGAAGCATCTTAAGGATTGCAGTGAGACAGTATTTTAATACGCTACAAGTATTAATCTTTTTCTTGTTATCATCCGCTCCTAAAGTAACTTTAGTTAACTCTAGATACCAACTAGCAAAATCAGTCCATGTGAATTTGTAAATAGCTTTACTAGCTTCACCAAACTCAAATTTTTCAAAGTTATAATCAGCTATTTTAATTGTCTCATTTAATCTTGATAAGATCCATTTATCGCTATCATTAAGTAGCGCGTCATCGATTTCTTCATCATTATAACCAAAGTTATCAAAGTTAAGACCGATAAAACGAGAAATATTCCAGATCTTATTAACATAATTCCAAGCAGCTTCAATCTTTTCAGTTGAGAAACGTAAATCTTGACCAGCTGATCCTGAAGTTGTTAGGAAGTAACGGATAGTATCAACTCCGTATTTTTCAAATGCTTCATAAATATCGATACCATTACCTAAAGATTTAGATACTTTTCTACCTAATTCATCACGAATAAGACCATGAATTAAACAGTTTTTAAATGGAATCTTATTGTTTGTGTATTCTGATGTAAAAATCATTCTAGCAACCCAGAATGGGATGATGTCATAGCCAGTAACTAAGGTATCATTTGGATAATATCTAGCTAAGTCGCTTGTTTCATCTGGCCAGCCAAGTGTTGAAAATGGCCATAGACCACTAGAGAACCAAGTATCTAGAGCATCTTCATCTCTAACCCAACCTTCTCCACTTGGTGCACTCATTCCAACATATACTTCTTCTTCACCATTGTCATTTGTCTTATACCAAGCAGGGATTTGATGACCCCACCATAATTGACGGCTTATACACCAGTCTTGAATGTTATACATCCATTGTAACAAAGTGTTTTCAAATCTTGGAGGGAAGAAATTAACTTTATTGTCTGATTCTTGGAACTTAATTAGCATATCAGCAAGAGGTTTCATCTTAACAAACCATTGCTTAGATAGTCTAGGTTCAACAACAACTCCAGTTCTTTCACTGTGACCAACTGAGTGAATCATCTTTTCAGTGTGATCTAAGAAGCCTAATTCATCTAAATCTTTAACTAAGGCTTCTCTACACTCTAAGCGGTCCATTCCAATAAATTTACCAGCCATTTCATTCATCTTACCATCGGCTTCGATGCATGAAGGATGAGCTAGATTATGTCTTAGTCCAACTTCAAAGTCGTTAGGATCATGAGCAGGAGTAACTTTAACTACACCTGTACCAAATTCGATATCAACATATTCATCGCTAATAACAGGAATTATAGTATCAGTTCCCGGAATGATAACTTTACGTCCTACATATTTCTTATATCTTTTATCTTTAGGATTAACCATTAAAGCTTGGTCAGCGAACATTGTTTCAGGACGAGTTGTGGCAATAAGGAGTGAGCCATCACCTTCAACAAATGGATATTTAATGTAATAGAAATATGCTTCAACATCTTTATATTCTACTTCGATATTAGATAGAGCAGTTAGGGCTTGTGGATCCCAGTTAATGATCTTTTCTCCACGATAAATCAAGCCTTCATTATACATTTTAACAAATATTGTGTTAACCGCTTTGTTTAGACCTTCATCTAAAGTAAATCTTTCACGAGTGTAGTCAACAGAAATACCAACTTTTTTCCATTGGTCGTGGATAATACCACCATATTTGTTCTTCCAGTCCCAACAAGCTTCTAAGAACTTTTCTCTACCTAAATCATAACGAGAAATACCTTTAGTTCTTAACTCTGCTTCTACTTTAGCTTGAGTTGCAATAGATGCATGGTCCATTCCAGGTAGATACAATGCGTCATATCCTTGCATTCTTTTACGTCTAATAATAATATCTTGTAAAGTAGTATCTAAAACATGTCCAATGTGTAATTTACCAGTAATGTTTGGAGGTGGGATAACGATACAATATGGAGTCTTGCTCTTATCACCAGCAGTGAAATATCCTTCCTTGACCCACTTATCGTACTTTCCTTCTTCAACACTCTTGAAATCATACTTTGTACTTAAATCTTTTAATTTGTTCATGATTCTCTCCTTAAAAAAAATGTCCTTAAAACAAATATATAAATCTGTTTTAAGGACGAAATATTTCATATAATACCCGCGGTACCACCTTAATTCACTAGCCAAATAACAAACTTGTTTGTGTTTGGGTTGTGCTCCTTCATTTACAGTTTAACGCACCACTTACGTTCTAAAGTACTAAACATATATTTTTAGTTTTTCCTAAAGAAAGCTCCAAGGCTACCTTCAAAATTACTTAATCTAGTTTTTCACCAACCAACTAGTCTCTAAAAAAGAAGTAAATTTTACTCTTCCTTTTCATTGCTTTTACTTATTTTATCACACTGTTTTTTTTTAGTCAATTGTAAAACATTTTCAGTAAATATTCATTCTTTTTTCATTGTCATTATATTTTTATAATGTATAATAGTATTGTAGAGAGTGTGGGGTAAATTACTATGGGTAATATTTTATCGATATTTCAGCTTGCTGATAACTCAATTATTACTATTTTATCATTTGCCTTAGGTGGACTTGGCTTATTCTTCTATGGTATGAGAATAATGAGCTCGTCACTTAAAAACTTAGCTGGTAAAAGGTTAAAGAAACTAATTCAAAAAACTACAAATAACGCCTTTAAAGCAATTTTAGTAGGTTTAGCAATAACCCTACTAACCCAATCGGCTAGTGCTACATCAGTTATAGTAATTGGTTTAATTGGAGCTGGCCTAATGGGAATGGGTGAAGCAATTCCGGTGTTACTTGGTGCTAACATTGGTGCCACAATCACTTCATTCATCATCGGTTTAGACTTAGTTGATTATGCCCTACCAATTGTCTTTATTGGTGTAGTAATGATTGTCTTTATTAGTAAGAAATACACAATCAAAGAAACTGGTGGAATCATCTTAGGTTTAGGTCTTCTTTTCTTAGGACTTGATTTAATGGGAACTGGATTAAAGGAATTTGAAAAGATGGATTTCTTTACTCATCTAATTACCACTTTATCAGATGTTAAGATCTTAGGATTTGGCCTTGGTGCTCTTCTTACTGGACTAATTCAGTCTTCAGGAGCTTTCATTGGTATTTTACAAAAGCTCTACGAAGGTGGAGCATTGCCACTTGCCTTAACTATTCCACTAATTTTGGGATCAAATGTTGGAACAACAATAACAGGTTTAATCGCATCTCTATCAAGTAACCATGCGGCTAAAAAAACAGCAATGGCCAACTTCATAATCAAGCTATTAGGTGCTATTTTATTCTTTATATTGCTAGGACCTATAACAAAATTAATAGAATTATTAAATAGTTTACTATTTGGTGAAGCAATCAATATGTTGATGCTAGCCATCATCCATATGATTTATAATGTTGTAACAACTCTACTTGCTTTAATCTTCGTTAAACAATTTGTTAAATTAATTGACAAGATATTCCCTGAAAAGCAAGTAAAATCAGATATCAGTGCTACTCGTCTTAACTATGAATTATTAAAGACTTCTCCAATTCTAGCACTTGAAAGCTCTCGTAGATCAATTGTTGATATGAGTAAAGTAACTCTTTCAATGATTCAAGAAGCCGCATTTTATCTATCTGATAATGATGATGAACACTATCGTAAATGCTTTGATTTAGAAGATAAAGTTGACGTATATGATCACTTAATCCATGATTATTTAATGCAACTTCACAGTGAAAACTTATCAACTGACCAAAGTATTTACCAAGCAATTTACTTAGATACCATTAGAGACTTTGAGCGTATCGGAGACCACGCCACAAATTTAGTAGAGTTCTTAAAAGATAGGTACGACCAAGATATTGAAATGGATGAAATTACTTATTCAAATCTATCTAATTATTTCAATTTGATTGTTGAACAAGTAGGAGATTCAATTCTAGCATTTGAAAAACAAAATGCAGAACTTGCTCATGAGATAATGAAAAGAGAGTCATATATTGACTCCCTTGAAAGAAATTATCGTCATATTCAATTAACAAATATTGATAGTTCTAAATCAATCCTTTATGATATCCACTATGTTGATATCTTATCAAATCTAGAACGTATCAGTGACCATTGTAATAATATAGCAGAAAATGTAATAGATCCTTATTACATGAAAAAGAGTAATTAAACAGAAAGGTGTAACTTTAAAGTTACACCTTATTTTTTTATCTTTGACCTTTATCATATGGCTGACCTTCAGCTTTAGGGCAACCTGATTTCTTTCTTGAGATAATTAATACGATAATTACAATTAGGTAAGGAATGATATTATAGAAATAGATTGGTAAACCTAAGTTTTTGAAAAAGTCAATTTGACCACTTAGTGGACCAACGCACTTCAAGAATCCAAATAATAAAGCTCCAAGTGCAATTCCTACAGGATTCCAGTTACCAAAAATCATGATAGCTAAAGCTAAGAATCCCATTCCACCTACGCTACTTTCAGCAGTTCCTGCAGCTGATGCGGCAATGAATGCATAGCCACCAACTCCAGCTAAGAAACCTGAAATTGTAGTTCCTAAATATCTCATCTTAAATACATTAATACCAACAGAATTTGCTGCTTGTGGGTGTTCGCCACAAGCTCTTAAATGCATACCAACTTTTGATTTATACAGCCATATTGATAAAACAACAAATAAAGCAATACAAACAAATGTTGATAGGTAAGCTTTATCAAAGAAAATAGCTAAAATAAATGGTAATTCACTATTCTTGATTGCATATTTTGGAATATCAAGCATAACTAATTTTTCTTGATTAAAGAAGGCAAGACAAATAGTAACAAAGATTGCAGGAGCTAGCAAGTTCAAAGCTGTACCAGCAATTGTTTGGTCTGCTTTCAGTTTAACCGATGCAAATGATAAAAGTAGTGAAAATATTGCGCCACTTATTCCTGAAATTAATAATGCTACTAAGAACATTAATTGAGGGTGAGCAAGTAGATATCCATCTGCTCCTTGGAACATTCTAACGCATAAAGCACCAATGAAAGCACCAAAGATCATTTCACCTTCTAAAGCAAGGTTAATAATACCGCTTCTTTCAGCAAAGCATCCACCTAGTGCAACAATCAAAAGAGGAATAGCATAGATTAAGGTTTTTTGTAAAATAAGTAATAGATTATCCATTACTAGTCACCTCCTCTTTTGCTTCTGGATTTGGCTCTTTATCTTTTTCATCTACCGGCTCTTCTTGTTTTGGTCCATCTTTTACCGGATTATATTCGATTACTTTACCATCGATTCTAGAAACTTCTTTTTCTTTTCTCTTCCTATATTTAACAATTAGTTCACTAACAAATCTAGTGAATCCTGCTAAATAAATGATAACAGCAACAACTATATCAGCAATATACCTATTAAAGCCAACACCTGTCAAGAATTCACCACCATTATTTATCCATCTAATAAAGATAGATGAGAAAATAATGCCAATTGGGTGACAGTTAGCTAAGAAGGCTGATGCAATACCGTTAAATCCATAAGCAGGAAGACTTGCATATTGAGATGAATACTTAAATTCAGTTGAATTCAAATAATAGAAACAAGCACCCATTCCAGCTAATGCTCCAGCAATTGCCATAGAAAGAATGATGTTTTTCTTTTCATTTAAACCAGCATAACGGCTAGCTTCTCTATTACTTCCACAAGCCTTTAACTCGTAACCAAATGTTGTCTTATTTAGAATAATAAATATAACAATTGCAATTGCTATTGCTAGAAAGATACCCATATCAATGTATGAACCATTGAAGATTTTATCTAAGCCCAATTTTGGAGTATAATTCCCTGCCGCATACGCCTTCATCAAAAAGGCGCTCTTTGTGTTTTCTTTTGAAATAATAGATGTACAATTAGTAAATAACCATGTACAAATGTTTGCAGCAATCCAGTTTGTCATTATACAAATGATAACTTCATTAATATTAAATAAAGCCTTTAATATTCCTGGGATCATTCCCCAAATAGCGCCAAGGGCAGCACCTGCTAAAAATGCAAGTAGCCAAACTAATATTCCACTAAAACGGTTTGTTGTTGGTAAATATAAAGCTACTAGCAAACAACCGATTGTTCCCATAACGTACTGTCCAGCTGCTCCAATATTGAATAAACCTGTCTTATAGGCAATAGCAACAGACAAACCAGTCATAATTAGAGGAACTGAATAGAATATTACATCACCAAAGTTAGAAAGGAGTGATCTAGCAGATCCACTTGAGAATGGTCCGATAATCAACCTTCCCACACCAGCAAACGCATCAAAGATTGATGCATCTTCTGTAAAGAATGAAATAATAATCATTATTATTAGTCCAAAGACAAGACCAACACCAATACTAATTATTGATGATAATAATGAGTTATTATTCTTAAAGAATGACCATATCTTTTTGAAAAACGAAGAAATCTTATTTAGCATTTTCAATTTCCTCCATACTCATTCTTTTGGCTCCTGCCATATATAAACCTAATTCTTGAACTTCTATTTCTTTTGGATTAAATACCCCAACAATCTCTCCTTCATACATTACGTAAATCTTATCAGAAAGATTCATAACTTCATCAAGTTCAAGTGATATTAGTAAAATAGCATCGCCATTATCGCGCATTCTAATAATCTTTGAGTGAATATCTTCTATTGCCCCAACATCAAGTCCACGTGTTGGTTGAACAGCGATTAAAAGTTTATGCTCTCTATCCATTTCACGAGCGACGATTGCTTTTTGTTGGTTACCACCAGACATGCTACGTGCTAAGGTAACTGGACCTTGACCACTACGAATATCATATTCTTCGATTAGCCTATTTGCATAATCTCTTACTTCTTCAAATTTAATAAATCCGTGATTTTGAAATTTAGGTTCAAAATATCTTTGCAAAACAAGGTTTTGTTCTAGAGTGTAATCTAGAATCAAACCATGTTTATGTCTATCTTCGGGAATATGACTAAATCCATGAGTATTACGATATCTGATGTTCTTTTCTGTGATATCTTCTCCATTTAATATAATCTTTCCACTTTCTAACTTCTCTAAGCCAGTTAAAGCGTGAACAAATTCAGTTTGTCCATTACCGTCAATCCCCGCAATACAAACAATTTCTCCACGTCTAACTTTCAAAGAAACATTATTAACAGCTTTCTTTTTATGAACTTTGTTAATAACAGACATGTTTTCGATTTCTAAAACAGTCTCTTGAGGTTTGGCTTCATCTTTATCAACTTCAAATTTTACGTTTCGACCAACCATCATCGAAGATAATTCTTCTTTAGTTGTCTTGCATGTCTCAACAGTTCCAATGTATTTACCTTTACGAAGAACAGTGCAGCGGTCAGAAATAGCCATTATTTCATTTAATTTATGAGAGATAAATAAAATAGATTTACCTTCATTCTTTAAATTACGCATAATTGCCATTAACTCATCAATCTCTTGAGGAGTAAGCACTGCAGTTGGCTCGTCGAAAATTAAAATTTCATTGTCTCGATATAACATCTTTAATATTTCGGTTCTTTGTTGCATACCAACAGTAACATCACTAACGATGTCATCTAAATTAACTGTTAATCCATATTGACTAGAAAGTTTTTCTACTTTTTCTCTTGCCAATTTTCTTTGGATAAATCCTAATTTAGAATCTTCAGAGCCTAAAATAATATTATCTAAAATACTAAAGCATTCAACTAACTTAAAGTGTTGATGAACCATACCAATTCCTAGACGTGTGGCATCATTAGGGTCATTGATTATAACTTTCTTGCCGTCACGATAAATTTCACCAATTTCGGGTTGGTAAAGTCCAAATAAAACACTCATTAGAGTAGATTTACCAGCACCATTTTCACCTAAAAGAGCGTGAATCTCACCCTTTTTCAAAGTTAAGGTAATATCATCGTTAGCAATTATTCCTGGGAATACTTTAGTAATGTGACGCATCTCGATTACATATTCTTCAGCCATTTTAACCTCCATTTTTTACACAAATAACACCCCTGGTTTTCAGGGGTGTTATAAATTTTTTTGTTTTTAGTAAACTAAATACTATTCAAATAAAATAGTTGTATTTGTAGTTAATAGTGAAATAGCAGTCCAAACTAGAACATCTTTCATGTTATCAGCAGGTAATTCATTACTAATTGAAAGTTTTCCAGCCTTTAGATCAGCAAATAATGCATTGTATTGTTCAACTGTGAAGTTCTTTAATCTCCATGTAGCAGTTGGTAAACCAGTTGCATCATCAGCAGCACCTAAGTTAGAGCATTTGTCTGCTAGTAATTCATCCCATTTGCCTTCATATAATTCGCCTAAAATCTTTTGAACAGATGCAGCTAAACCTTTAACAGCAGATGTGATAACTCTTTCACTTTCACCAGATTGGTCAACGTCAACACCGATGATCTTTCCGTTTTCAGTTTCTTCAGCAGCAGCTTTAACGCTTTGTAACATTGATCCACCGCATGAGAATACAACTTCAGTTCCCTTGTTGTACCAACCAGAGATTTGAGTTTGTAATTCTGTAGAAGCAGAGAATGCATCACCATAGTTGAAACTAATTCTAACTTCAACATTCTTACCTAATTTAGCAGCAGCAGCTTGGATACCTTGAACATAGCCATATGCAAAACGATTACATGCAGCGTTAGATCCTCCACCACCGAAAGTTCCACCTAATTTAGTGTATCCTTCCATAACAGCAGCGTAACCAGCTAAGTAGCCTGATTCTTCTTCTTTATAAGAAACTGCAGTAATATTTGCTAATCCTAATTGCCAGCCATCGATGAAGATGAATTTTACATCAGGATTTTCAGCTGCAACAGTTTGTAATGCAGTAGCTTGCATGAATCCAGGAGTAACGATAACTTTAGCTCCGTTTTCGATTGCTTGACGCATTGCATTGATACGGTCATTGTCAGTAGCATCTGCACCGTTAGCAGGTTGATAGTACTTACAAGTCTTGTTATTAGCTTTTGCATAAGCAACAGCACCTTCGTAAGTACCTTGGTTGAATCCACCATCGTTTAATTGACCAACGTCAGTAACAACGGCAATTTCATAAGTTTTGTTTCCACAAGCTACAAGTAAGAATGCAGCACAGAAAACAACAAGTAATGATAAAAACTTTTTCATTTTCTCCTCCGTTAAATATTATTACTTTTATTTAGTTAATACTATATTTATTAACTTAATTCCATTTTAACACTAAAGATATAAAAAAACAACACCAAAACGCAAAATAAAAGACAGTATTTCGCAACACTGTCTTTTATTATGGGGGTAAAAATTTAGGAATTGAAATATTACTATTTCAAAACTATGTTAAAAACTATTATATATTACAATTATTTTAATTGTTCTAAACTATTTTGTAGGTCTAGGTTGTACAGGTTTTGGTAAAGGTCTAAACATATTTTTTCTCCTTTATTTAAAGTTTTTCGATAATTCTCAATTTTGCACTATGTGCTCTATTGTTTGTATCAAGCTCAGAGTCTGTAGCTTGTATTACTTTCTTATTAACAAGTTGAAATTCTTTTGTTATTTCACTTTCTTTAATAGGTAATCCTCTTAAAGTTTTAATTTCTGTCTTTTCTTTAAATGTCTTTTTACAAATTCTATCTTCAAGTGAATGGAAGCTTATTACAACTATCCTTCCACCAGGATTTAGCATCATTAGTGCATCTTGAAGTGAGTCTTCAAAAACACGAAGTTCATCATTAACTTCAATTCTTAGAGCTTGAAAAACCTTCTTTGCTGGATGGCCACCTTGACGTCTAGCATAAGCAGGTATCGCTCTTTTTATCACTTCAACAAGCTCAAAAGTTGTTTCAATCGGCTTTTTATTTCTTTCAGAAACAATTAATTTAGCGATGTTATTACTAAATTTCTCTTCTCCATATTCATAAAAGATCTTTTTAAGTCTATCATATGGATAAGTATTAACAACATCATAAGCTGTTAGACTTTGATCCTGATTCATTCTCATATCAAGTCTAGCATCAAAATTGTAACTAAAACCACGGCTTCCATCATCGAACTGAAATGAGGAAACCCCTAAATCATACAAAATTCCATCGACACTAGAAACGTTTTTGTCTTCTAGTTCTTTTTTTATATTTACGAAGTTTGTTTGAAAGATGTCATAATTATTATTAATTGCTTTTAGTCTCTCTTCGCCTCTTTTAACAGCATAAGAATCTTGATCAAAGCAATATAAGTGACCTTTATTAGATAGTCTTTTTAAGATCTCACTAGAGTGTCCGGCTCCACCCATAGTGCAATCTACGTATAAGCCATCTTCTTTAATGTTAAGTCCTGCTATAACTTCATTTAGTAGAACGGGTATATGGTTAAGATTTTCCATTATAGCATTAAACTTTCACTAATTTCATCTAGCTTACTACGACCAGCTTCTATTTCATCCCACTTCTCTTTTGACCAAATCTCAATAGTCTTGCCACATCCAACAATTACACATTCCTTTGTAATCTTAGCATGTTCTAGTAAGACACTATCTAGATTGATTCTTCCTTGACCATCAATCTCTTTTTCAAAAGCACTTGACATGAAATACCTAGTAAACTGTCTGTTGTCACTTCTGGTAAAAGGTAGTTCAGAAATCTTATCAACTAATTTATTCCAATCATCAGTTGTGTAGATAGTGATGCATTCTTCGATTCCTTTATTGACAATCATCGTGCTTCCTAAAGCTTTTCTAAAGATAGAAGGTATTACCAACCTTCCTTTTTCATCTAAATTGTTCTTATATTGTCCAATAAACATAAGAGTCACCACTTTTTACCACTTTCTACCACTTTTATTATATAATAGTCTTTTTCTAATTGCAAGCAAAATTTT
This sequence comes from Bacilli bacterium, assembly GCA_918272565.1. GTDB lineage: Bacteria > Bacillota_I > Bacilli_A > ML615J-28 > CAG-698 > Tener-01. The sequence continues at coordinate 24,297 of CAKJYW010000014.1, read as the reverse complement.
AAAAAAAATAAAAAAAGATTATATTTCTATAATCTCGAAATTTAAGCAAAATAAAAAGCACTATTTAAAGTGCTTTTTATTTTAATTAATTAAGTTTTACTGCTTATTCTTCTATAGCAGTTTCTGCTTTCTTAGCTTTCTTTTCAGCTTTTTTAGCCTTCTTAGCTTCTTTTTCAGCAGTCTTCTTTTCTTCAGAAGTTTGTTCAACTTCCTTAACTTTGATTTCCTTAACTAACTTACCATCGTAATAGCCACAGTTCTTGCACACAACATGAGTTAGTTTCATTTCGCCACAATTAGGGCAAACCATCATGCTTGGAGCAGTTAAGGCTTGATGACTACGACGTTGACGTTTTCTAGTCTTAGAAATTCTTCTTTGAGGAGCTATAGCGCCCATAGATTTTCACCTCACCTATTATTTGTTACTCTTATTGGTTTTAATAGTAGAATGTTCTCCCAAACAACATCATAAAGATCAATTGTGTTCTTTTCAATCTTACGCACATCTTCATCTGATTCCTCATCAACTACCTTATCAAATATTTCATTAACTTCAACATTAATAGGATAATCAACAGGATCTAATGTAACCGCATCTTCTAAAACAAGATTGCAATTAATCAATAGTTCGAATGAATAGCGATCATCATATAAATGAATCACACTGCCTTCAACTTCTACTTTAGAGATATCTAGAATGTCATCAATCCCTTTTATATACTCGCTGTAATCAAGTTCTTCACTGAATTTCAGTGGAGTTTGAGTATACTTAAATAGTTGTTGAAGAGACCATTTCATACCTATCACCAATAACCTTGTATATTATATCATAATTACCACTAAATTGCAATAAAAAAATATAGAAAGTATAACCTGACTTTTTTTAAAGTCAGTTTGCTTTCTATAAATTCTTATTTATTAAGTCGAGTACTTTATCAAAGCCTCTTCTTTCAACTGCTGAAGTTAAAATCACTGTACTTAAATCAATTTCAAGTGCCTTGCTAATGATCTTAGCTTGAGCAATTTGCTTAGTAGTTCCAACTTTGTCTGCTTTTGTTCCAATAATTGTAATTGGAAGATTTAGATATTTTAAATAATTAAACATCAATTTATCATCATTAGTTGGTCCCACTTTACTATCAACTAATAAAAACGCCATCTTTAAATTTTTATTATCAACTAGATATTCTTCAATGTATTTACCAAAATCTTGACGAGTATCTTTAGCACGAGACGCATATCCATAGCCTGGCACATCAACAAAATAAAACTTCTTATCAATCTCAAAAAAATTGATAGCAATAGTTTTACCCGGTTTACTAGATGTTCTAGCCAAGTTCTTTCTATTAGTTAATGCATTAATAAAACTACTTTTCCCAACATTACTTCTACCCAGAAAGACAAATTCAGGATTATTCTTAGTGTTTGGAAATTGTTTTTTCGATGTAGCACTAATGATATATTCACATGTATCAAACATATTTTCCTCCAAAGTGGGATGTGTATTCTATAAGCCTTGTTCTGTATTATGCAATCATTTATCTCAACATTACGTTGCCTCAACCTAAATTCATTTCTTCGGTTGAAATTCCCCTACCAAAATTTGGGTTTCTAGCTTATGGGGTTTACCCGTTCCACTCCTAAAGTTTCCCTTAGGCATCGTCACTGTGGCACTTTATGAAAACTCGACCATTTGAGGTGTCGTCTTCGCCATCACGTTCCCAGCGTGTCCTAACTTATTTATTAATTAGGCATAAACACTACTAGCATCGCAGCTAGTGCTAGCAAGGACTTTCCTAACAGTTACCTGCTCGATTGCTCGAATACACATTGGTATTATACATTTTTTTCTTCTTTTTTTCAACAAATTATTCTAGTAAGGCAAATCACAAAATGATTTCCATTTCAGTCTCTTTTACCTTCATTCCCATCTTCTCATAGAACTTTTTAGCATCATTTCCTTCCCAAACATTAAGTGTCAAATTATAGCAACCTAAACATTTAGCTTCTTTAATTAAATAAGAAAACAATTCTTTTCCAATTCCACTGCCTCTTGCATCCTCATCAACACAAAAGTCATCCACAAACAAAGTCTTTATATCTTTCATAGTATTAGAAAAAGGTGCATCTTTAATAATACAAAATGCATAAGCTAAAACTTTATCATCTAAATTAGTGTAAACATAAATAGGCTTGTTTTTATCTTCCATTATTCCAAGTATTTCATCTTTAGTATATTTAGTTTTACCACTAATAAAAATATCAGGTCTAATCTTAGCATGTATCTCTAAGACTTCACTTAACAACTTTAAGATCATTTCAATATCTGATTCTTTTGCTTTTCTAATCATTATCTTCACCTTGTATTGATTTTAATATAGATTTAAGATTTTGTCTATAAAAAAGCTATCCATAAGGATAGCTAAATTAATTATTCGTCTTTTTTAGAATGACGTTTTTCGCGACGTGGTTTGTCACCTTTCTTGTCACTAGATTTATCGTTTTTTCTATCAAGTGCAGCTTTAGTGATTAGGTTAACTCTACCTTTATCATCAATTTCAGTTACACAAACGATAATCTCATCACCGACTTGAAGTGCATCTTCAACTTTTTCGATCTTTTCTTTAGCAATCTTAGAAATGTGAAGTAATCCTTCGCATCCTTCCCAAAGCTCAACGAAAGCACCGAATTTTTCAATTCTAACAACTTTACCAGTATAGAATTTACCAACTTCAGCTTCACGTGTGATGTTTTGAATGATTTCAACAGCTTTGTCAATCCATTCTTTTTCTTGATGCATTACAAATACTCTACCATCTTGTTCAATGTCAATCTTAACACCATTACATTTATCGATGATTTCGTTAATAGTCTTTCCACCACTACCGATAACATCTCTAATCTTATCAGGATCAATTCTAAACATTGTAACTTTAGGAGCAAATGGACTTAATTCATCACGATATGTAGGGATAGTGTTAAGCATATGACCCAAAATTGTCATACGACCAGTCTTAGCTTGAGCTAGTGCTTCTTTTAAGATCTTCTTATCGATACCAGCAATCTTGATATCCATTTGTAAAGCAGTGATACCGTTTCTAGTACCAGCAACCTTAAAGTCCATATCGCCATAGTGGTCTTCCATACCTTGAATATCAGTTAAAATTGTATAGCCTTTATTATCGCTAATTAGACCCATAGCAATACCAGCAACAGGTGCCTTAATTGGAACACCAGCAGCCATTAGAGCTAAAGTACCAGCACAAATTGAAGCTTGGCTACTAGAACCATTTGATTCTAAGATTTCACTAACAACTCTAATAGTATATGGGAAATCATCTTCACTAGGAATAACTTGAAGTAGTGCTCTTTCAGCTAGGGCACCATGACCGATTTCTCTACGTCCAGGAGAGCCATATCTTCCTGTTTCACCAACTGAATAAGCTGGGAAATTATAATGGAATATAAATCTCTTTCCTTCTTCAACACCTAAACCATCGATGATTTGGAATTCATTTAAAGAACCTAAAGTAACAGTTCCTAAACTTTGAGTTTGTCCACGTGTAAATAATGCAGATCCATGAACTCTGTCTAAAACATCTACTCTACTAGAAAGTGGTCTAATTTCATCTACTTTTCTTCCATCAGGACGAACTTTATCTTCGATGATTAATCTACGAACTTCATTAGCTACAATTCCTTCTAGGATTTGGTTAGCAAATTTAACATTTTGTTCGTATTCTTCTCTATCTAAATCTTTCCATAATTCATCTAGCTTTTCTAATGTTTGAGCATTGATTTCATCAATCTTTTCGTATCTTTCAAGTTTTTCTTTAATTGATACAGCTTTCTTTAGATCATCTTCTGCCATTCCTTTTACTAAAGCATCAATTTCAGCTGGGATTGTATAAAGTTCAACTTCATATTTTTCTTTTCCAACTTCTTTTTGAATTTCTTCTTGGAAGGCAACTAATTTCTTAATTTCTTCATGACCAAACATTAAAGCATCTAGCATATCTTCTTCTGATACTTCTTTACTTCCTGCTTCAACCATATTGATTGCATCTTTTGTTCCAGCTACAATCAAGTTGATATCAGAAGCATCTAATTCTTCAACTGTTGGGTTAATAACAAATTTACCATCAACTCTACCAACTTGAACACCAGCAATTGGTCCATTGAATGGGATATCACTGATAGTTAGAGCGATTGATGAACCTAGCATTGCACACATTTGACTTGAACAGTCAGGATTAGCACTTACAACAGTGTTAATTACTTGAACTTCATTTCTGAAACCTTCTGCAAATAATGGTCTAATTGGTCTATCAATTAAACGAGCAGTTAGAGTTTCATGATCAGTAGGACGACCTTCACGTTTTAAAAATCCTCCGGGAATCTTTCCAGCAGCATATAATTTTTCTTGATACAATACTGTCAATGGAAAGAAATCAGCTGTACTTACATTCTTACTAAATACTGCAGCTGAAATTACAGCAGTATCATTGAATCTAACTAGTGCAGCTCCGTTAGCTTGTTTTGCGATTTCCCCAATCTCAACAACAAACTTACGAGCACCTTGTTGGTACTCAAAAACCTTCTTTTCACTCATTACTTCTAAAATCTCCTTATATATGTTTAAAAAGGGTAAAAAAACATTTTACCCTTTTTCAAAATTTCTCTTATTACTTTCTCAAATTCAAAGCTTTAATTAAATCACGATAACTATTGATATCTTTTTCACGTAAGTAATTTAATAAGTCACGACGATGACCAATCTTCTTTAATAGACCTCTATTTGTGTGGAAGTCATGTGTGTGTTCTTTCATATGATCGTTCAAACGATTAATTTCAGCTGTTAAAATAGCGATTTGAACTTCAACAGAACCAGAATCATTAGTACCCTTTCCAAATTGTTCGATTAATTTTGCTTTTTCTTCTTTAGAAATACAAGACATGTTTTTTCCTCCTAATTATTATTTTCCCCTGTTACTGAGAAATACGTTGAGGTATCGTATATCTAAGATACAGGCCTTTATTATTATATCACTTTCTATTTAAAATATCAAGAACAAATTTACAAGATTTTAAACTAGCCTCTTCTAAAGTATTTCTATAACCTTTAGCTTGACCTTCTTCACCAATTATATCGCTTATAGTTCTAACAATCATAATTGGTTTATGGTATTTATATGCTATTTGTGCAAAAGATGCTGACTCCATATCTACAATTGATGGATCAATTCCTTTTAATTTCTTAATATCACTAGCTATCATATCCATTGAATTTACAAACTTATCGCCACTTACTACATCTAGATGTTTATACTCTAGTCCTTTAGCTAGACTATCTTCACAGCTAAAGAAAGGAGGGAATTTTGGGATTTGTCCATAAACATATTCAGGGAAAGCCGTAGCATCAGCGCCATAATAACAAGCATTTTTCGCTACTACTAGATCAAGTAAATCCACTTTTCCTTTTATTCCCCCACACACTCCAATATTAATAACATAATCGATGTCAAATGACATAATAATGGAAGTTAGTTGGCTTGAAGCAGCAGCAACTCCAACATGAGACTCAGTTAAAATTATTTCATGCTCACCAAGACGACCTAAAAAGAACAAATCTTCTAATATCTTCTTTTCTTTTAATCCCTTTAAGTGCTTTTTTAATTCCTCTATCTCAATAGCCATAGCTCCTATAATTGCTATTTTCATCTTTTCTCCTCCAAATAATCTAGATAATATTTAGTGTCTTTCTCAATTTGTATCTTTAATTCTTCTTTAGAATTAAACTTCTTTTCTTTTCTAATAAAGGTAATCATCTCTACTATGATCTCTTTACCATAAATGTCTTCATTAAAATCGAAGATATTAACCTCTAAGCGTCTAGCAAAAGTAAAATTAAATGATGGATTATTACCAATATTACATATTCCAATATATTCTTTATCATCAATTATAACTTTAACACCGTATACACCACTAATTAAATAATCATATTCATTATTAAGCTCGATGTTAGCAGTTTTCACGTTATAAGTTCTACCTATTTGGCGGCCCTTAGCAACTATACCTCTAACATAGAAATTATAACCTAATAATTTATTAGCTTTTTCAATTTCACCTTTTTCAAGGCTAATTCTAATGTTTTTGGAATGAATTAATTCACCATCTATATAATAATCACTAAACTCAATCACTTCAAACTTCTTCTTTAAAGTTTCAATATTACCTAAACCCCTATATCCATATTTGGCATCACGCCCTGCAATAACGGCCTTGACATTTAGTTTTGTTAAAAGGGATTCAAAATCTTCGTGAGATATTAAAGAAAATTCTTTTGTAAAGGTAATAACAAATAGATAATCGATTTCTAAGCTCTTAAGCATTCTAATCTTTTCATCGATATTAGTTAAATAGCCTTTGTTTTCCCTCTTTTCTAAGACAAAATCAGGATGATAATTAAAAGTAATAACTCCGCTTTTTAAGTTTTTTCTTTTAGCTTCATCTATCATTTTCTTAATTAAAGCCCTATGAGCAAGATGAACGCCATCAAACATGCCGATAGTAACAATTAAAGGATTATTAAGTTGTAATGGTTTTGATTCATTAATAAATGAATCTAAATTAATTAATTCCATACTCTTACCGGTTTATAATAATTTAAATCTTTTTCATATATTGCAACTAATTTACCTTCATAAATTAATGCAACTTCTTTTTCTTTAATACTAAATTCCTTTAAGCTAATCTTACCACCATTTAAAATAGTCTTAATTAGTTTATCACTAACAATGACTTTCTCTAAATCGATAGCATCAGCCATTTCAATTAATTTAAAGTTTCCTTTTTCAATATCTTCTATCTTTTTGCTATCTGAAATATCAAATTTACCGCTTTTAATTCTAGTTAGAGAAGACATTGTGGCAAAGGTGCCAAGTTTTTCTCCTAAATCGTTTATTAGAGATCTAATATATGTTCCTTTAGAAGCTTTAACTAAAAAACTAAATTCGTCGTTTTCTAATTCACTAGTTCTTTTTATTTCATAAATTGTAACGTCTTTAGGCTTTATTTCAACTTCCCTACCGATTCTTGCATATTCGTAAAGTTTCTTGCCATCAACTTTAATAGCACTATAAATTGGTGGTGTTTGTTTAATATCACCTAAAAATGATGCTAATGCTTCATCTATTGATTCATTAGTTATGTTTTCAACTTTGCCTTCTTTTATAACATTACCAGTTACATCATAAGTATCAGTTTTAACACCCAATTTAACTTTTGCTAGATATTCTTTATCTTTTTCTAGTAAGTAAGATGAAAGTTTTGTGGCTGCGCCTATAAGAACAACTAAAACACCACTAGCAATAGGGTCAAGTGTCCCACAGTGACCAATGCGCTTTTCGCCTAATATTCTCTTTAGTTTTGTTAGAACTGCTTGAGAAGTTAATCCTACTTCTTTATTAATAAGTAATATTCCGTCCATATTAAACCTCAAATAGTCCTAAAACTTCCATTGGGCAGTTAGCTAGGGTTTTAGCACCGGCTTCTACTAATTCATCTTTCGTTCTAAAGCCCCATAAAGCACCAACTGAATCAACTCCAATGTTACGAGCAGTTGCCATATCGACACTTGTATCACCTATATATAAAATCTCTTTCTTATCTAGTTTGAATGAGTCTATGATAGGCTTGGCTCCATCACCTGATGGCTTTATTGCTACATTTTTCCTCTTTCCAACAACCACATCAAAAATATTAGGGAAATAATAATCGATTACTTCTACCGTATCATTATCTGGTTTATTAGAAAAAACCGCAATTTGTACGCTTCTTTTTTTAAGTTCAAGTAAAAGATCGATTATTCCTTCATATGGCTTTGTTTTATTTTTTTTGCATTTATAATAACAACTTAAATATCTTTCTTTTAAATGATCGAACTTTTCTTCGTCAATTTTCCTTAATTTAATCATATTTTTGATTAAATTATCTACTCCACTTCCAACAAGATATTTAGCTTCGCTTGTTGAAACGGGAAGAATATCAAGTTCACTAATTGCATAATTTAAGGCATCAGTTATATCATCAATAGTATTTAGAAGTGTTCCATCTAAATCAAAGATGACACCATTATATCTATTAAAGCTTTTTTGAACTAGCTTTCTAAAGCATTCTTTAGGATGAAGCATAGATTCGCTTGTCTTAGCAACATCAGGTACTATCGAATGAACTTCATAATCTATATTTGCCTGATTAATAGCACACAGTAAGATAATTCTTTTATCTTTAAAATGATTAACTATACCGCTAATAACTTTACCATCCATAGACTGATCATCAATTCTACCTTCGCCACTAATAACGGTATCGTAGAAACAGAGATCTTTCTTTTCTAGTTCACTAAGCAAGAAGTCAATTCCTTTAATATATTTAGCATTTAAATATGATTTTAAGGCATAACCAACGCCACCAGCTGCTCCACTACCGGAAGACGCCGCAAGGTCAGTTCCTAATTTTCTTTTAGTGACTTCACTAAAATTACTTATATTTGCTTCTAGAATAGCTAAATCATCATCTTTAGCACCTTTTTGAGGTGAGAACACGTATGTAGCACCACGCTTGCCAAGCAAAGGGTTAACTACATCACACATTACTAATATATTGGTATCTTTAATTAAGTCGTCTAAAAAACTAGTATCTATATCATCAACTAAAGCTAATTTCTCATTATTCATTCTAGTTAATAGTTTTCCTTGATGATAAAATTTAACGCCTAGTGCTTCAAGCATCCCACTGCCACAGTCGTTTGTGGCTGAGCCACCTATTCCAACTATAACCTTCTTAGCACCTTTAAAACAAGCATCTTTTATCGCTTCTCCTAATCCATAAGTAGATGCTAGATATGGATTAAGCTCATCTTTATTAACTAGATTAATTCCACTCTCTTTGGCTAGCTCAATATAAGCTGTCTTTTCTTCTTTATCAAACAAATAATAAGCATCTATCAATCTAAAGAAAGGGTCGAAGCACTCAATTTGCACTGCATCTAGCTTCTTAAGCGCACTAATAGCATCTAGAAAGCCATCACCACCATCACTAATTGGATAGTAGTCGGCTTCAATTCCTCTTAAGTTTAGTTCTTCTTTTGTAATTATCCCTAATTCTTTTGAAGTGATAGTCCCTTTAAAAGAATCAATCAATATTAGTGCTCTCATATTAAACCTCTTTGCTTACTTATTATATCAAAATATAGACATTATTAAAAGAAAAAACTGTAGCTTTTAGGCTACAGTTAATACTCTTTTACCATCTTAAGACATCAGCTAAAACAGCTATATATTTTCCAGTAGTATGTCCCCAAATCTCTTTGAATACCGCATTGTCATATGCAGGCCAGTAAGGCGCATCACTATCTCCTAGTGTTCTAATTCCAACAGGAAGGCTTCCTGGCATTTGAAGAGAGTAAGCAACATATAGTGGATGGTAGTTACTACCAACACCATACATCAAAGATGTGGCAAAAGGATTTCTACCATGAACATGTTCAAGTTGATAAATAACTATTTGTTTTAACTCTTTATCATCAAAGAAAGATGCTATGCTACTAACTGCTTTAGTCTTAGAAAGAAGCGTAGCTAAAAAACCTCTTCTTTGGATAGCTATTGGCATACGTCTTAAGTAGCATGTATCAGTAATTCTAACTCCTTCTTTTACTTGACGAATTAATTCAGCTTCACATTCTTCCCTAGTTTTACCAGTTCCAGATAATGTCAAATGATCTAAATTAATCTTATCAGTGAAATAAATGTGTCCTGGTAAGAAATTATATGGGCTAGTATAGGAAACAGTATTAAGGATGTATTCACGATACATTTTTAGTGAATCAACCCATTTTTGATGATCAACATCTAAAGGGAATGCTTTAGCAAGTTCAACTAATCCTGAAGTAACATATTCTTCATGTCCTCTATGTTCATAAGATAAGATATATTTATGTTCCTTATCTTCATAGAAGAAACCTCTAATGTTACTATTACCTATATAATTAGTCTCTTGGCAGCTAATAAGTTCATCAGCAAATTCTTTGGCAATTATCTTATATTTTTCATCTCCAGTACACTTAAACAAGCGGATAGACGCAAGGATTGCAACTCCAGCTGTTTGAGATGTGATTAGTGGACCCCATCTTTTTGAATATAGTCCTTTTTTATAGCCATCATAAGCAAAATCGAAATCCTCAATTGCTACATCTAGGCAATATGTAGCATATACTTCATCAATATTATGGTATGCAGCACTTGCAAGGCTTAAAGCATTACTTGCAAGGAAGTTTTCAAAAGGCCCATTCTCGCTCATGTTTTTATAATGATAGTCATCTACTTCTAGTATATCATCCCACCATTTTTCAAATAAAACCGCTAGAGCTCTTTCACCATTATGGAATGTAGTTCTAAGTAACCAGTCAACACCTTTTTGAGCTTCTAAAAGTGCCACTTCATCAATTGTCTTTAGATGAAGTTCTAATAAAGATGCAGCAATTTCAGCTGTAGGAATTTCAAATTGGCTCAAATCGCCAGCATCGTGCCAGCCACCAAAGTTTGGAACGCTATCGCCATTTTGGTTATAGGTTCTACTATTTAAGTGACATGCCCCGTGAACTTTATCAACTACTTCGCCACATCTAAGTTGATATAAGAAATACAAACTTGCATCAAGTCCAGCGCTATATGGATTATAACCGATTTCAAATTTAGGTGTAACAGTTTTACCAATTCTTATCTTATAAAACCCATTCTCTTTTAATTCGCTAAAATCACCAACGCCATAAACACCAATTGATGTCTTTATTTCTTTAGTTATCCCTTTAAATACTACTTTGTTACTTCTTAAAATCTCAAATTCTTGATTGCCTTTACTACAAATGAATTCTTTCTTGCTATTATTGAAATAACCAAGTTGTGAATAAGCAATTCTATCACCAATTTCATATCCTAGTTCATATTCAGCTTCCACTTTTTCAAAATAAACTTCGCCTATATAAACATTGATATCATTTTTAGCTTCAATTGGTCTACCGCCCATAAAAGGATTTATAGTAAGTAGCGTTGCTTCACTTAAATTCATATGATTAACTTCAAATATGATATCTTCCCACTCATTTATTTTTAAACTTGGAGCATGAGTGAAATATTTATCACCAATCTTTAGAGTATAGTGCATATAAAGGTTACGAAGCCCTTTAGCTTCAACTTTTGCTTTTACTCTAACCCGATTAAAACAATTCCCCTTAATATTAAGGGGAATTCTAACGCCTATTGTTGGACGACGGCTCTTAGAAATATCAAGCTTATAGGAAATCTTTAGTACATTCTTTTCATCACAAATAGAATAACAAGTATCATAAGTACACAACTCAGAATTAATCTTTTCATATTCTTTCTGTAACTTTGGGTCAAATACTAATTCTTTCTTAAATACTCTCTTATTTAGCCATCTGTCATAGCTGTTATCGTAGTTTTTCATTATGCTAATACTTTATATTTAACTCCTAATTTCTTCATATCATCCAAGAATCTTGGATAAGACTTATTTAATCCACTAGCATCATCAATAATAACCTTAGTTTGACTAGCAGCAGTTAAAAGCATCATTAGCATTAAAATACGATGATCTTTTGATTTTAATACTTCTTTTTGTTCAATCTTAGCTTCACCTGGTGCGATATAGATATTATCTTTATCAAAAGATGCAACTAAGTTAAACTTCTTCAATGTTTCAACAATTTCTTTCTTTCTATCTGATTCTTTAGCTTCTAAGCGATGAGCATTGCTTATTCTACTTCCACCTAATGCAAAAGCATTAACGAAGCTAAATGGCATAGCTAAGTCAACATTGTCAGTTAAATCAATGTCAGTAGCCATAAGGTCACTCTTTAATGCAGTTACTCTCTTACCTTCAACAGTAACATTTGCGCACATTCTCTTTAAAACATTCAAGAATTCAGCATCGCATTGAGCACTTTCAACATTTAGACCATTAACTGTAACTTTACCACATACAGCACCAAGTGCTAGGTAGTTTGCAGCAAGTGACCAGTCACCTTCAACAGCATAGTTCTTTGCTTTATATTTTTGGTTACCTTTAATAGTTAGGATGTTATCTTCCATCTTAACTTTAATTCCGTACTTAGCAAGTACAGCTAAAGTTAAATCGATGTATGATTTACTAACAATATCCCCAACAAGTTCAATCTTAGTAGTATGACTTAATAGTGGAGCAAGGAATAATAGTCCACTTACATATTGACTAGATTCACTAGCGTCAATTGTATAAACCTTTTGGTCAACATCTCCGCTTGCAAACATACGATTAATCTTAGGACTCTTTACCTTTCTTAACTCAAAGCCTTTTTGAGAATAAAGATCTTCATAAACTTTAAATGGGCGTTTCATTAAATCTCTATTAACTTTAATGATTGCTTGATCATAAAGGTGAGTTGCAAGAGGCAAAACAAACCTTAAAGTAGATGCGCTTGAATCTACTACAAGTCTAACATCTCCTTCTTTCTTTTCTAAATCCATTCCCTTAACAACAAGTTTAGAGCCAATGATGTCAATTCTTGCTCCAAGGGCACGCATTGCATAGATTGTGGCAATAGTGTCATCACAGATATTAGCATTTGTGATTACGCTTTTTCCATTTGCAAGTGATGCACAAATAATTGCGCGATGTGTAAGACTCTTTGATGAAGGAGCTGTAATAGTTCCGTTAATTTTACTAGGTGTAATTTCTACTCTCATTATTTGATATCCCTTCCTATTATATTTGCAATTTTTCTTCCTTTTTCAACAATATTCTTAAATCTATCTACTTTTATTGATTGTCCACCATCGCTTAAGGCGATAGTTGGATTATTATGAACCTCGATTAATAAACCATCAGCACCAGAAGCAATTGCTGCTAAACTCATAGGTTCAACTAACTCCCAGTTTCCTGTTGCATGTGATGGATCGACCAAAACCGGTAGGTGTGTTAATTTCTTAAGTAGCGGCACAATCGATAAATCTAGAGTATTACGTGTAGCTTTTTCGAATGTCCTAATTCCTCTTTCACATAAGATGACATTAGGATTACCGCCTTTAAGTAAATATTCAGCACTCATTAGAAGTTCTTCTATCGTATTACTCATTCCGCGTTTAAGTAAAATAGGTTTATCGATTTTACTTAACGCTTTTAAAAGCTCATAGTTTTGCATGTTTCTAGCACCAACTTGAATGATGTCAACATCCTTAAATTCATCGATCTTTTCGATTGATGGAATTTCACTCACAATTGGGATAGCATGCTTCTTTTTAGCTTCTACTAAATATTTAACACCATCTTGACCTAATCCTTGAAAATAATAAGGACTCTTTCTTGGTTTATAAGTTCCACCTCTTAAGATGTTAGCGCCACTCTCTTTAACTAGACCGCATATCTCATCGATTTGCTCTTTGCTTTCTACTGAGCATGGCCCCGCAATCATCACAACATCCTTACCACCAATTAGTACATCACCAACTTTAACTATCGTATCTTCTTCTTTAAAGTTCCTACTAACCAGTTTATAAGGGGTAGATACTCTCACTGCTTTATCAATAAATTCATTATTCGATAAAGCATTCTCATCGATCATTTCTGTTTCACCAAATAACAATAATAATTTATTGTTATTGAAATCAATAAACTCCGCTTCTATTTGTTTATCTTTAAAGCCTTTTATCAGTTCATCGATTTCTTTTTTTGAAATGTTCTTATTCAACGTAACAATCATAATAGTCACCAAATCTATAATAAGACTACTTAAAATCAACTAATTCTATAATCTTATCAACTGTTTTTTCTAATTCTTTTTCTTTAATAACGTAATCACTATACTTATTATACAATGGATTTCGAATATTATAAAGTGTTATTAAATCTTCTTTTGATTTTGTTAGGGGATGAGGGGTGAAAGTCGCATAAATTTCATCAATTTCTCTATCAATATAGAAGACTATTCCATTAGCCATGAGCATTTTCATGTTCTCATCTTTTAAAACTACGCCACCACCTGTAGAAATAATAGCCCCATGCTTTAAAGAAACTTCTTTTATAACATCAGTCTCTTTTTCCCTAAAATATTCTTCGCCTTTTTCTTTAATTATTCTTTCTATCTGTTCTTCTTTTTCGATTTCCTTATCTGTATCAAAGAAATCTTTTTTTAGTTTCCTGCTTAACACTTCACCAATAGTTGTTTTACCACTACCTGGAAGCCCAACAAGGACGATATTTCTAGTATTTCTATTTAAATAATCTTTAATATCAGAAAAACTTTTAGGTACTAAATTAAACCTATTCATCGATTCAATCGCTTGAACGATAAGCATATCTAGACCAGATGCGTTAAACTTATTATCAAGTTCTAACCTAGTTTTATACGGGTTATAAATAACATCAATGATGTTATCGCCTCTTGCATCAATCTTTTCACTTATATTAGGATAAGTTCCAACTGGTGTAGCATTAATTACAAAATCAAAATGTAAATCACTTAATTCACTATAATGATAATCAAAACCATCTTTACTAGAAGCAACTTTAACATCATTAATTCCATTATCATTAAAAACCATTCTAATTGTTTTAGATGTGGCACCTGATCCTAAAATTAGAAATGATTTATTTCTTAATTCATCTATTTGCCCATATTCTTTTAATAAATACAAAAAGCCATAATAGTCAGTATTATCACCGATAAGCTTGCCATTATCATTAATTATGGTATTTACAACTCCACATTTTTTAGCTACAAAAGATAATTCATCTAAAAACTCGATAACTTTTTCTTTATAAGGAATAGTGACATTTAGTCCTTTGTATTTCTTTCCCTTAATAAATGATTCTAAATCCTCTTCACTAACTTCAACAAGTTCGTAATTATATCCTGAAAATTCATAGATAAGTTTAGAATAGGAATAACCTATTTTTTTACCCAAAAGTCCATATTCTATTTCATCCATAAATATCCGTATCTTCCAACCATTTGATCCATAATGCTTATTGCCATGACCGCTTCAACAATCGGAGGCATCTTAAGTAAAATGCAAGGATCAAATCTTCCATCGATTTCAACTTTATCATTAGTTTTAGTTTCTAAGTTAACTGTATCAAATGTACGCTTAATTGATGGAGTAGCTTTCACTATGACATTAGCTATTATATCCATGCCATTAGTAATTCCACCATTTATGCCACCATTATAATTTGTTTTAGTAACTATTCTTTTATCGATGTATTCAAATTCATCAGCAACTTCGCTTCCTCTTTTTTCTTTAAAAGCTTCGCCTAATCCAAAGGAAACACCTTTAACTCCAGGAATAGAAAACATTAGCTGGCTGATTGTTGATTCCATTGAATCAAAGAAAGGTTCACCAATTCCCGCTTCTACACCACTCGCTATAACCTTAATTTCGCCACCTACTGAATCATTTGAAGAAGCTATATCATAAATATAGTCATTTATTTCATCTGGGTCTAAAAATTCACCAGTTCTATTACCAATTTGAGTAAAACTTGATTCAATCTTTATCCCTTTTTCACTTAATATCTTCTTAAAGAAAGCCCCAACTGCTACAATTAGCGCTGTTAATCTACCGCTAGTAGTGCCTCCACCTCGATAATCATTATATCCTAAAGATTTAATGTAACTAGCATAATCTGCGTGAGATGGACGAGGCGTAGCTTTCATATTATCGTATTTACTACTATCGACATCTTCATTTTCTAAAATGAAAGTTAAAGGAGCGCCAGTTGTTAGTCCATTAAAGATACCACTAACAACTTTCACCTTGTCAGCTTCTTTTCTTTTTGATGAAAGATCTCCACCTTTTCTTCTTTCTAGTTCATTATTTATGTAATCTAGGTCAATCTTTATTCCAGGGGCTACCAAATCTAGAATAACTCCCATTAAGGAATCATGAGAAGCTCCAAAGATTGATATTTTTATGTTTTTAGAATATGTTGAAGACATAATAATCTCCTTAAAACTTTATTTCTTCTATTTTTACTCTTTTAATAAATGGTTTTTCTATTTCCTCTACTAAAACAAGATCTAGATAATCATCTTCTATTTTCTTATCTTGTTTAATGAATTTAATTAATTCGCATAAATCAACATCAAATTCATATCTGACTTCTAATTTATCAAATATTTCTTTTGTCTTTTCTTTTAGGTCGCCCTTAAGTAATTTAATAATCCCAAAAGCAACAGCACTGGCATGGCTTACTTCATAATTAGAATAAGCTTCTAGAGCATGAGCTAAAGTATGCCCAAAATTAAGATATTTTCTTACGCCTTTATCGTAAAAATCTCTTTCAACAAAACTATTTTTAGCATTTATTGATTTAATTATAATTTCTTCTATATTTTTATTAATAACACCAAAGAATAAATCAAATAGACTCTTATCTTTTATTAAACCCATCTTAAAAGCTTCAACTAGTCCTTCGTTATAGATCTTCTTATCTAGGCTAGATAAAGTATCTAAATCAATTAAGACTAATTTAGGTAAATAAAATGAACCAACACTATTTTTAATTCCACTAAAATCGATAGCGTTCTTTCCACCGATTGAAGCATCGACCATGGAAAGGGTGGTTGTTGGGGAAAAGATTAGGTTAATTCCTCTTTTATAGCTACTAGCTACAAACCCAGCTAGATCGCATGTTGCGCCCCCTCCTAGAGCAATTATTAAATCACTTCTACTAAATTCACTTTTAATAAGTTGCCTTATTATAGCGCTATAAGTCTCTATATTCTTACTTTTTTCAGCTAAAGATGCAAAGACGTAAACCTCACCTAAGATGTTTGATGTTAGTGAGTCAAGATAATCAACACTTACACCTTCATCATAAATAATCATCACCTTATTAGGTAATACATAGTATTTATTGATATCTTTTAAGATATTGCGTCCTATTACTATCTTATATTCTTTATCTAAAACTTTAGATATTATTTCCATAAAAAAACCTTCTCTTAACAATTTATTATAATATATTTTCCTAATATTTGCAAGAAAACTAAAATGTGCTAAAATAGTAATCGGGTGAAGAAAATGAATAAAACTGAGTTAGAAAAAGAAATAATTAAACTACGTAAAGAAATTGAAATCGTTGATAAAGAAATATCTCTTTTATTTGAAAAGAGAATGAATCTAGCTAAAAAAATAGGGGAAATAAAAAAGGAACTTCAAGTAGAATTATTTGATAAAGATAGAGAAGCCTACCTATTAGAAACCAACTCTAAAAACATACAAAATGAGAAAATCAAAGAGTATTACCAAAGATTATTAGAATGCATGTTAGATTTATCAAAAGAATATCAAAGAAGTGGCAAATAAATTGCCACTTCTTTTTTTTGTCTTTTATAATAATTAATTATTCATTTTGTATGAATTAATAAACATTTCGCCTGATTGCCAGAATATTTGAACCCATACACCTTCTTGTGTTGTCCATTGAATATCAGCATATCCATCATTTTCTGATCCTTGAGGGAATCCATTACTCCAAGCGCCTAATGTTGAAGCAAATAAAGTGATGAGCTGTTCAAATGCTTGATATGTGCATCCTGTTCCACAAAGGTCGCAAGTCATCTCTTTAGTTTCATTATTAAATGTACTGTCTCCATACATCTTAACATTATCTAAATCTGGTAAAGTAATACCTAAAACTCCATATAAATTTGTTTTAGCTACACTAAAATCCAAAAGATTAACTTCATAAATGCTAATTTTTGCGCTTAAAGAAGGATTCCAGTTTAATTGTAAAATAAAATTACTATTTTTCCATACAACTGCATGCTCATTTTCATCACCTTCGTTGCTTGTGGCTTCACCAAATGATTGGACAAAACTTGAATAAATTGTTTGGAATGAACCATAAGTCAAATTAGTTCCACCTGTCATATCTATTGAAATACCTTGATTTTCACCAGAGACATAGGCACCTGAAACTTCTAAATTATCAATTTCAGGCAAAGTGCTTCCAGTAACATCTTCAAATTTGCCACTTGCATCACTATAGCTTTCTGTTGTATTTGCTTGTTGGTTAGGAGCATCACCAAATTTACCAACGAATGTAATTTCAGTGAAATCTACATTTTTATAATCGAAGATATATTTAGCATCCTGTGATAATAATTCATCACCAAAATACCAGCCCAAGAACACTTTACCATCATTTGGAGTAGCTTTTAATGTACCATGAAAAGCATCTACTATTTCAAAATATTTAGTGTAAGGAACTTCTTCATAATTTTCCCCGATGTAAACACCAACTGCTTCTCCTGGACCACTTGATGCAACATTAATAATAACGATAGGTTGCTTACGCCACATAACATTAATACTAGTACCATTTGGTTCAGCATTCATCATTACTTCATCTCGATAAGGTATTAAAGCATCATAATGAGGAATAGACCATTGAGTGAAAATCATATATTGATTTGCTTGATCACTTTCGGGATCCCCAAAAACAGCTGTAAATGCTGCTTTAATATCTAAAAATGCTTGATTTAATCCTTCATTTGATGGTAACACTAATTCTGCTTCTGCTTCATCACGAACATGATTAGTATTATCTGGGTTAATATAGGTATTGTTAGCATTAACGTTTTCAAAAGCAGGTAATAAAACACCAGATAATTCGTTTAAAGAATTTCTAAATGATTTATAACTTTCGCTCATATTAGAAGGTATTTCTTCAAATTTTGCGGTAATATCAACATCGCTAACTAACATATACCCATTATATATAGCATTTTCACTTAATAAAGTATCACCAATAAACCATCCAACAAATTTGTATCCGCTTGATGCTTCACTATATAAATCGCAACTAGTGTTATAACATAAATGAGCAGTATTATTTTCCATAGCATTTCCAGAAACTTTTAAAGTGACATTCCCACCAGCAGTTTTTTTTAATGTTATTGTATAGAAATCTCTAAATAAATAACCAACTTCAATTTCGGTGTTGTTATTTTCTGCCCAAATAGTTACTTTGTGCATTCTACCTTGATCTAAATAATCCCATTCCCAGAAAATATAAAAATCAAGTTCTAAATGATTATTATTATTCGCACTAGGATATTGAGTCATTTCACTCTTTAAAGCATTAATAATTGCAGTATAGGAAGCGCTAGTGCTACTGATCTTAAAACGAGCATCTTTCTTAGCAACATCAAATGAAGATGTATTAAGTAGTTCTACACCTTCAAGCTCAGGAAGCCAAATATTAGAAATATCATGGAAACTATTTCTACCACTTTGATAACTAGATGTCATATTAGTCTTATTTTCTTCAAATCTAGCTTCAATTTGGACATCGCTCTTTTCTACTTCATAAACATAACTACTATTATTGCTTAATAATTCATTACCTTTATACCAACCAATAAAATTATATCCATTATTAGGTGTAGCTTCTAAAGTTAATTTCTCATCATAGAATGTCTCTATGACATTTCCATTTATTACATTTCCATCTTTCTTTAATGTAGCAGTACCACCTGTTGTTGAAGTTACAGTAATTTTGTAATAATCACTTGAAGTTACATTGATATAAACTTTAGTGTTTGTTTGATTTTCATCATCAAAGATAATTCCAATCCAAACTAATCTCTTTTGATTATCATTTGCAACTAAATAATTCCAGTTAGCATATTTTTCCTTTTCATCAAATGATTCATCATCTTTGTTAAAATTAGATAATTTGTGAACTTCTTCTTTCAAATGATTATATAAAGAAGTATAAAGTGCCTTATCTGCAGGGATATCAAAGCATACAACACCTTTATTAGGTGAGATATCAGATGAAGCAAGTAGTGTGATATTAGCTAATTCAGGAATATAAATGCCTGTTAGTGAATAAATCGCTTCTCTACCTGATTTGTAAGATTCAGTCATCTGAACTTCTTCATTAGCTTTTTCACTAAACTCAGCCACAAATGTGATTTCTGTGAAATTTGTAATACTATAATTAAATACAAATTTTTCATCTGTTGAAACTAATTGATTATTAACAAACCACCCATCAAATACTATTCCATCTTCTTTATCTATGTATAATGTTCCATAAAGACTATTAACAAATCCATAATACTTAGTGTATTTTACTTCATTATTAGCACCATCAAAATAAACTCCATAAGCTGTTCCTGGACCTTTTGATTCTACATTAATAATAACAATAGGGCTTTTTATCCATTTAATATTAATCAATGAATTATCTAAACTAGCAAAAAGTTCCACTTCAACTTGATGAGGAGCCTCACTATCATAATTAGTAATAACCCAAACTAAAGATAGAGCAGTTGTGTTATTATCATTAATAGGATTACCTAATTTTTGACTGATTGCTGCTTTAATATCATTAAATGATTGAGTAATTAATTCTTTATCTATAAATACTAAATCACCTTGAATTTCTAATTGATTAGCATTGTCGAGATTTACCACTTCATTTTTAATACTAACATTTTCAAATAAAGGAAGTAAAATACCGCTATTATCATTTAATTTGCTTCTGAACTTAATAAAATCATCATTAATATTAGGCTTAATTTCTTCAAATTTTGCAACAATTAAAGCATCAGCTTTATTAACTAAATAAGAATATTTAGCATTACTTGATAACAACTCATCTCCTATATACCAGCCAATAAAATTATATCCTTCGCTAGAATTAGCTAATAGTTCTATAATTTCATCATTTATTGCTTCTAATGAACCACTAGAGACTAATTTGCCATTTCTAGTAATTAAGACATTTCCACCCTCTAAAGTTTTTACAGAAATATTATAATAATCACTAGCTAGAACATTTATATATAAAGAATTATTCTCTTCCTCATTGAATAATATTTCAACACAAATAAGCTTCTTCTTTCCGTTTACTTGAATGACAAAACTCCAATTTGCATTATTTGCTTCCTCAATGCATTTTTCATCTTCTTCTTTGAAACTAGAAACTTTATGGATTTCTTCTTTTAAATAATCATATAAAGATTTAAATAAGTCTTTATCTAAATTCAAACCACCTTTTATTTTACCTTCTTCAACATTCAAAATAGCATCTTCTGATACTTCAACATCTGTTAATGTTGGAATATTAATTAGAGTTAATTTATATATTGCTTCTTGTAATTTTTTAAATGATTCAGTAACTACTGGTTGTGTATTAGGATCATCCTGTGGATTATCTGTTGGATTATCCTGTGGATCATCTACCGGATTATCATTAGGATTATTAGTAGGATCATCTGCTGGATCATCTGCTGGATTATCAGTAGGATTATTAGTAGGATCATCTGCTGGATTATCTTGTGGATTATCAGTAGGATTAACTACCGGATCATCTGTTTCATTATTAGTAGAATTATTATCTCCACATCCAACAAAAACGCTAATTGATAAAACAATTAAAAATAAAAACAGAAAGATTTTTATAAAATTATTCGCTTTTTTCATTTTCTTGCTCCTTTTGATACTTCTCTAAATTCTCATTTAATTCTCTAACACTTTTTTTCCATATTTGATATATTATTATCCATATTAATAAAAATATAATTGTTTCAATAATAAACATTATTAAATAAGTTACAAAATCACCCCAATATAAAATAAAGAAAGCAAGAGTGAAACATATTATACAACAAACATAATGAGACAAAGTTGCTTTTATAATGCTCCATTTTTCAATATCATAAAATACTGAACCACCAAAACCAGCTGCTCCAATTAGTCCAGAAAGGAATGAATTTAAAATGATGCCAAAAGTCAAACCTATGCTATCCTCTAATTTTTCGCTAATGAAAGTTAATTCTCCATCAGGGAGTCCTGAAAGAATCGATATTACATTTCCTATTATTGCCCCTATAAAAAAGCCGATTATTAGTCGCTTTATCAACTTTTTCTTCATCTTTTGCCGCCTCCTTTTTTTAATACTTCTCTAATCAAAACAGCATATCTTCTAGAAGTATATGAAAAAATGCCATTTATTAATTCTATTTTTATTATTCCACCAGAGACTAGCTCCCATTTTTTTACATATTTTAAATTAACTATCTCTGATTGGGATATTTTAATAAACCAAACTTTATCAAGTTTTTCTTCAACTTTATACATGGGTTCATTAAGGACATATTCACCATTTACAGTTTTAACAATCAAAAATCTACCTTCTTTAGAAATAATAATTATATCCTTTTTATCAATCATTTTTTCAGTTGACAAAACTTGACAAGAAATGTTTTCGCTTGTTTCACTGCCAATCAAATTTAAAATTTTCTCAACTTCTTCATTTTGTTCCTTAGCACGAATGATAATTTCAATATCTTTCACATTATCATCTTGAATAAATTTTAATCTAATTCCCTTTTCCATATGAGAACCTCCACATTTATATTATATTTATAAAATTTTATTTTTTAATAATTTTTGCATAATCGGTAAAAAAAAGGAATAAGTGGTAAAAAAAAATTGATACTTACGTATCAATTTAATAAACCATTTACACCATTAAATACTAAAGTGCTAATAAGAGTTGAAATATCGTGAGCGCTCATATTGCCTTGGTCATTAAACCAATCTTTTAATATTTTAGCAACACCGCTACCGATGTAGTCACCAACCAAGTTCATCTTGTATTCATCAAGAGGAACTTCTTTTTTTATCTTCCTGATAAAGGCTTCTTTGAATAAATCTTTAATATTTCTAATAAAGAAATGATAACTATCTGATGAGATTAATCTTTTAGTGATTGTAAAGTCATTAGTTAAGCAATCATTTAAAGAATTAACTAACATATCAATATCTAAATGGTAAACGTCACCATCGAAGAATCCTTGCTTTTGTAAGATTTCAAAAATATGATCAGATAAATCAAGTGATAAATCAAACAAGATTTCATCCATAGATTGATAATGTAGATAGAAAGTCTTTCTATTGATGTTTGCTCTTTCCGCAAGTTCTTTAATAGTAATGTCTTTAAAGTCTTTTTCAATAATCATTTCTTTGAAAGTTGAAATAATCGCATTCCTTGTTCTTTCAACTCTTCTGTCATTCTTTTTTGCCATAAATCCTCCTAAAAGGCCAAAGTCTAGTAGTATTATAATACACACGCGTTGAATAATCAACAAAAATATTAAAAAAATGAACTAATCCCCACTAAAGGAATTAGTTCATATTTAATTAGAATTCTTCTTTTGTAGCCTCATACATCGCAATTGATGCGGCTATTGTTAAATTTAAGCTATCGATGTTCTTGCTATGAGGAATGATTACACTAGTACCTACTCTTAGGAAATCACGAGGAAGACCAGTTGCTTCGTTTCCAAAAATCAAGCTAAATGGTTTTTGGAATTTAGTATTAGTAATCTTCTTATTGGCTTGGAGCATAAAAGGATATAAGTTATTATTTTGATAGTGATCTTGATAGTCTAAGAAAGAATCAAAATACTCAAAATTAATACTAAACAAGGCTCCCATTGATGCTCTAACAGTCTTAACATCGAAAATATCAACGCCAGGGCTAATAATAGCTAGATTAGTAATTCCAAAACCAACCATACTTCTAATGATAGTTCCTAAGTTACCTGAGTTGCTTGGATTAACTAAAACGACATGATTCTTGTTCTTCTCTAGCTCTGTATCAAATTTATTGAATTCTCCAATAACAAAACAGTTCTCTTTTTGCGATAAGATATTAAAAGGCTTATCGCTTTTTTCAATTGGAATATTATGTTTTTTACATAATACTTCTATTTTTTGAATAACTTCATTTTGTTCTAACTTAGTATGAAAATAGACTTTTCTAACATATTCGATTTTTTCTTTTAAAAGCTCAATGGTAAGAGTTGTACCTAAAGTGTAACTGACGTTGTCGTTCTTCTTATATCTTTTCATTACAACTTCCTCCATGTAGATTTAGCGAATAAAATCAAAAGTGGATAAACTTCAAGTCTACCTAAAACCATAGTCAATGAGAAAATAATCTTTGAAGCATTAGAGTAACTAGAGAAATCTCCTAAATAACCAACAATTCCCATAGCTGGTCCAACATTACCGATACATGAAAGTGTTGCGGTGAGGTTAGACAAGATGTCAATTGTTGGGTTAAGCAAAGATATAGCAAGTGTAATTGTACCAACAAGTAAAATATAAACAATAAAGAAGTTTTGTGTTGAATCAATCACTTCACTAC
>CAKJYW010000013.1 GCA_918272565.1 Bacilli bacterium | reverse complement strand
ATTTCATACATACCACGGAAGATTCTAAAATTGTTAGTTCCTAATGTGATTCCGTCTGCAAATATACTAGATGCTAATGAATCAGTTGTATTGATTCCTATGAACGGAATAGAAACTTGTAATTTTTTATTGAATTTAGGTGTGCTTGCAAGAGAACCAAAATCAATAGTTAATTGATATGTTTCATCATTAAAACTAATTGCACTTTCTGTAACTAAAGAATCGAAAATCTCATCGATGAAGTTAGCATTCTCAATCGCTAAATCGTTGTTTAGCTTAATGGCATTATCCATTTTTTGTAAATTTGTTTGGCCTAGTTTAGTAACGCCATTTGCCCAGTTTATTACTGTATAAACATCTCTTCTTGCTGACATAAATTTTCTCCTTTAGTTATAAAACAATACGTATGAGTTAGATTCACTATCCCATTTGTAACATATTCCAGTATCCTTATCAATAAAAATACCATTGAAACAATTAGAATCAGAATGGTCTGCTGGTTCACTATATTCATATGCACCAGGAGTTCCAGTTCTCACACTATAGAATACTCCATCATTGAAGTATCCTCCAGTGCATTCATTACATAATAAGTTTTCATTGCAATATAATTCATCACTGCAAACTAGACATCCTCTAATAGAAGGAAGGTCTGCTTCAACATCATATTCAATTCCATTGTCGCTATAATATTTACCTTTTACTTTAACTGTAATGATATTGCTGTTCATATGTTCACAGTTAATTATTTCTATGTAGTATCTTCCTTGAGAGTTTTTTTGTATGTTTTCGCTTGCGTATGACATTACGTCACCATTGATTAAAACTTCGAATAAGAATTTTTTATAAAAACTTTCTTCATTAAGTTTCGGATCAACTTCAACAACAATAACATTCTGATGAACACCGTCAACAACTCTCTCATATTTGTAACAGAAGGCTGTTGGAACTATTTTTTTAGGAATTTTAACTGCAGCATTATTATAATTTACCTTGATTACATTCATTTTAGCCACTCTCCTTCGTGTTCTTTATCGGTGTCGGCATTTATATAGAAGGCAATTACTTTCTTGATTCCTGTGTCTGTTTTGACATAAGCACTTTTAGAATATTTTTTTCTTGGTGTGAAAATTTTTCTATCAGTAGAAAATAAATTGCCTTTATTGTCTGTTATTAATAGCTCAATAACTATCTTTTCGTCAAACTCATAGAACGAATCAGTCTCTACTATATTGTGTAAGCTTGTAGTCTTTGCTACTTGTTTTGTTTCTAGAACTGAATCAGTAGATAATGAACGAACGTTTAGTGTGGCGAGAAAGTTTTTATTATTGTAGTTAAAATCTTTTTCGGATGTGAATTCTAAATCAAATGATATTCCTAATTTAGCAGTTTCTTTTTCTTTGACATAGTTATATTCAGTAACTGTAGGATTCATAATAATATTTTTAACTTTAGGAACTTCGAATTCATCAGAGATTAATGATAGCTTTCCACTTGACCAAGCTACATTATTAAATGTTTTGTTTGTGTCGCATAATAAAATGTAACAGTTTCTTGTCCAGTGTCTGTCTGATATGTTAGCTGTGTTACCATTTGTGATATCAATGTTTAAAATAATTTCTTTGTTCTTATTTGTATCAACATTGTTCGCATTAAAGTTGTAGTTAATGTATCTATCAACCCAGTATGTGTAATTATTTAACTGTTTCTTTTCTTGAGAACCTTCGTCTTGAACATAGAAAGCGAATGACTTTGCTGGATTAGTTGACACAGTAGCAAAAATCAGCAACGTAATAGTCGCTGTTGTTTCTGATACTGAGATGTTTAGAATTTTGCAATCGGCATTCGTTCCTTTAATCATAATTAATCCTTTTCAATTTGAATATAAACAGTTCCAGTTTCTTTATCGCTTAAAGCATCTTCTGGATCTTCAGTGCCGAAGAGAAATTTGCTTTCTAATTTTTTAATTCTATCTTCTAAATCTTTAACTTCTTTTGTAGTAGCTACAATAAAAGGTGAAGATGGATTGTCTGAATTCATAATTACTGGTCTATTAACAAACTCTGCGTTTGTTGCTTTTAAGTCATTGATTGTCGCAGCATTATAAAGAGGTGAGTTAATTAAAATAATCTTATTAGAATTCTTTCTGAATCTAAAGATGCACATTCTGTTAGCAATGATATCTCCTATTGATACAGGAGCTGTGCTACCATTGTCTGTTTCTTTTACGATTGTAAAATTTCTATCTTCATAAGAATATGAACTAGAACCAGTTGGAAGATATGGAACTCTGATTCTTAATGTGCAAGTACCAGAATCATTTGAGCTTACGCTAGGAACAAAGAACAATAAGCTATCGTCTGGTAGCTCAGTGTGTTTGAATTCTAAAACGAAAACATTATCAAAGTTATTTTGATTAGTTGTGTAGGTTGATTGCTTATAAACAATCGGTGTGTATAGTAATGATTTAGCTAGCAAGGCAAATAATTCTGCTTGTTCCATATTAGTTTGCTCCTTCTTCAACAACAACTAATGCGTTGGTTGTTTGCTTTACTGGTTCTTCTTTAGTTTCTTTTGTGGAAATCTCAAGAACCCATTTTTCGTATTCAACGACAAGTGATTTTCTAAACAACATATCGTGAAGTGTTATTGTATTAAAATGTTTCTTAGCGTATCTATATGATGTGAATACGTTCCAAGCAATTGTTAATAACTTAGATGAGATAGTAATGATAGCTAACATATTCATTGTAATGCCATCAAGAACTAATGATGTAATTAAGAAAGTAAATCCGAATGATAAGAATAATAATGGCACTCTGTATTTAGCGATTTGAGCTGTTTCGTTTTTAGTAACGAAGTCGTTTACTTGTGCCTCTTCACCTTTATTATAATAGTCACTTAATATAGTTGAAGAAGTAATCTTATCATATTTAACATATTGAGCATCAATTATTCTTTCGATTAACTCTTTATCAAGTTGCTCTTCGTACATCTTTCTCTTACGACAATAAGGAGATTTTGCTTTCTCTTCATCTGTTCCATAGTTCCAGATGTGCATTTCTTCTTCGGAATAATAGCAAGGATTTTTTACAAACCATTTAACTATTGGAAGGTATGCATACCATTTTCTTTGGCTCTCTAATTTATAAAGCTTACATAAGATATTGTATTCGTATTGTTTGATTTTTCTTTTGCGGTTTAATTGTTCCAAGAATTTAGATAAGATAGTAGGAACATTTTTATCACCGATGGCAAAATCATCAACACATTTCTTTGCGGATACATAGCTATCGTTTTTCTCTTTTAGATAGTCTAATACAAGATAGACTGTTCCAAATGTAATAAGTAATAAAGCTGTATCTGTAATAACATTGCTGATATAAAAGTATGGATCAGTTACTTGTTCCCATCCTACGTTCGCTGTGATTAAATCAACGCCAGCGATTAGAATTAATGAAAACAAAATTAACGCAAAGAACTGCAGTTTCTCTGCAGCTTTCAAACCTTTTTTAATTATAGTGTTTTTATCTTGACTCATAATGTTTCACCTTGTTCTTTCATTTCACGGATGGCTTCTTTGTAATCTTCTTTGCGTTCGTTCTTTTGAGTCATTCTCTTTACTAAGTAATCCATCTTCATTTCAAATGGATAAATAATTAAGTAACAGAATAATTCGCAAGCACAAACCCACTCTAGGCAAAACAATGCATCGCCAATAATTCTTGTTGCTGACCAGTGTATTACAGCAATAAGAACTACTACCAATAAGAATGGCCATACTCTTCCTAAACCGATGAGTATCCATTTCAATACGTTGCTGTTTTCCCAAGAGTTAATCCACTCAAAGAGTTTCTTTTTAAATCTCCAGGCAATTATAAGCAATAATATAATTCCCATAATAGATATCTTTGTGTTTGTATACGCAGTAAATATTTTAAACTTAACTGCTACAATCACCATAGGTAAGACAAAACCTATCGCAGTGAAAGCGATACGAGATATTAATCTATATAGTTTTGCTTTTTCTAATGTGATTTCTTTCATGATATTAGCTTACCTTAATGTTATTAATAGCTGCTTGAACAGCATCGTTTGCAGTTTTAGTTGTTTCGCCAACTTCTTTAACAGCCTCATTAATCTTTTCTTTCTTTTCATTTAAAGTTTCTTGAGGAATAGTTGAAGTAGCAGCTGCAATAAGTTTGTTGGTTGATTCTGTTAAATCAATTTCTCCAACACATTTTAATTTTTCTCCTTCTGCAGCAATCTTTTGTTTTGTTTCTACTGGAATTGTATTACTTGATAGATAAGCAGTAAGAACAATGTCTGCTAATGAAGAAATACATTCACATACAGCTTTTTGTTTTTGCTTTAAAGCTTTTAAATCTTTTTGAGTTTGTGTTTCTTCAACTTCTTTTGACCAGACTTTTTTCTTTGCTAATCTTTCTGTAATAGAATTAACAAAAGCATAGATTGATACAAGAATGACGATGATCTTTGATGCGTCAACTTGGCCACCAAATATCACATTGATGATTTCTTCTAAACTTGACATAATGTATCCTCCTAAATGATACCGTTATTGATGTGTGCTTCAACTCTAGTTCCTAGTTCGCCTAGTCTTGTGTTTAAGCTTTGTAATTGTTCAGACAATACTTCAAATGATTTTCCCATCTCAGTGAACGCTGTTATTTGTGAAGTGATAATTTCACTTATTGTCTTTCCATTATCATATTTTATCATGCTTGCATCAATTGTGACACAACCATTAGTAGCTTGTTGTCCATTGATTACTTTTGCGAAGTCTTCAAATGGATACATACAAACGAAGTTACCATTATCATCAATGGCTACAGGAATCATTCCTTTCTTGATAACATTTTTATTTTTGATATCAATGTTTTTTAGGATTCCATTGCCAGTAACAGAATTGATTTTGTTTTCTAACTTAATGAGTTCTTTTTTAAGCTCTAAGATTTCATTAGATGTCGCAATCTTAATTGATTGTTTAATTAATTCGATATTGAATTCTAATTCTACTTCATTAGTTTGTTGATTTAATGAACCACTAATCATAATGATATAGAACTTAGATGTCTTAAGATGCTTGATATCATCGGATGTAATTACTAATCTAGCTTGGTATCTATCGTTTGCTTTGACGAACGTAATTACTTTTTGTTCTCCAGTAACAAATCTAAGAACACCAATAAGAGAGCAATCAACATCTGTTGTCAAGTATAGTAATGTATCAGCGTTTGATATATTAACTGATTCTACTGTAAGTTTTTTGTTTTTTATATTTAACATATCAAGCCTCCTATATTTCTGTTACAGATGAACTTGTAATAGTTGAATCATTATTCATAAATGTCAAATATACTTGCACTGGTTTTCCAACTTCATCAAAATACAACGATCCAATAATAATTCCAAATTGCAAAGGTTTAGCATAATAAACTGCTAATCCAGTAGCATCTGTTTCGCTGTAATTGTTTAAATCATATGTTGAGCCTTTTAATCTTAAGTTAATTCCATTCTTAACATCTATTCCATTTATTGAATTTGATGCTGAACTACTTTTGCTAACATATGATATTTCGTATGTTTCATTATTATGAGATATAACATATTTATGTCTATATAACTTAGTTCCAGCAGCACCAGTTGCTCCTTTAAACGAACCTTTATCAACCCAAGCATATGCACTAGCTTGAACAGCTTCATATCTATATAACTTATAATTAGCTGTGCAGATAGCTATATCACCTACGATAGGATTACTAATGCCAGCATTGCTTGGAGTTGTGTTTGATGAATATGTGCTAATAATATTTCCTCTAGTTCCTTGGAATGTATTTTGATGAGTTGTTTCCCAGTTTCCACTAGAGTTAATTCTTAAGATAAAGAAGTCAGAAGTGATACCTAAGTCACCAGTTTTTAATCCAGAAGCATTGTTACTATTTCCAACGTAATAACTCTTTGGTGATGAGAGAACTTTAACAGTAGCACCATCAGCACCATCAGCACCATTGCTACCAGTTGCACCAGTTTGTCCTTCGGCAACAACACCAGTATCGGTTTCTCCGATCATCCAGTGTTTTGTTGTTGAGTCGATATGTGGAGTAGTACCATTACTGCCATTAGCTCCGTTCGTCACAGTAAATGTAGTTGTTGTAGAATTCGTGAACGTGATTGTGTATGTGTCTACATTACCAGACGTAGAAGTTTTGGCAATAGATGAAATACCAACTCCGCTATCACCTTTTAAACTAACATAGTCACCGTTTTCGTCTACGCCATAATAAACAGTAGATGTACCAAATGTTAGTTTTAAAACATTGCTTACGCCACCAATAGTGACTAGCTCTGCTTTAGTTAAATTTAAAGCATCAGCTCCTTTAATAGAACCACAGTCTGACCAGCTGTTTGAGTCATATAGCCATACTTTATAGCCAGTTAAATTCAATGCTAAATCTCCATTTACTGGAGAAGCAAAAACGCTTGATGATGGAGCTACACCACCAGCTGTTGAATAAACTTTAATGACATTACCTCTTGCACCATCATTGCCAGTATCACCTTTAACACATACTAGTTCAGTCCAAGTATATGTGTTTCCAGATACTGCTGTACATTTATAGAATGTGCAAGTAGTTGTAACAAATACTAAGTCATTTACTCTAGCTTGAGTAGATGATGTTGGAGCATTTGTTAAAACAGCAATGATAGTTCCTTGTTCGCCAGTTGCACCAGTGTCACCAGTTGCACCAGTATCACCTTTGACACCACGAGGTATGCCGAATGTAAATGCGAATACTTTACTGTCATTAGTTCCAGAAGATGAAACACTAGCTGTAGCAGTTGCATCTGGTTCTAATGCTGTAACAGTAACAGTAGGAGTACCGAATCCAGCGGCTGGGCCAGTTGCACCAGTGTTACCAGTATCGCCTTTATCGCCTTTCTCTCCTTTAGGGCCTCTAACTTGGCCACAATATTTCCAGTTAGTTCCATCAGAAACATACATTGTTCCTTCTAAATTGTTATCATCATCATCTTGATGGTCTTCATCAGACTCAACAATGTAACCTCTACCAGCTGGAACAGTTGAAGCTGTTGGTAAGTCAGCTACGTTTTGTACAATGTCATAAACAGTAATTGAATTACCTTGCTCACCTTGCAAGCCAGTATCACCTTTATCACCTTTAGGGCCTTTATTAACAGTGAATGTTCTTACTGAACCATCAGATAATGAAACAACTACTAAGCTATTTCCATTTGCATCAAATGAATTAGTGATATTAGTAATGCTAATACCGTTTGTTCCTGGTTCACCTTTTTCGCCAGGATCACCTTTATCACCTTTGTCACCTTTGTCACCTTTAACATTGATGCCAGTATCGATACCATTTACATACCAGTGTCCATTGATACCAGCCATAGGCGTTGAACCGTTAGCACCACAAGGAACTTTAATTGTTCTTGTAGTTTCGATGTTGTCGTTTGTTTCTAACAAAGTTACTTCAACGTAACCATTAGGATAATTTATTGAATCATCTTGTTTAATTAAAGAATTAGTCACTCTTAAACTACCAGGATTCTTTGGTCTTGGTAATGTGATACGGATTCCAAATGTTCCGTTATCATATGTATCTGTTTCAACTAAAGGAGCAGTAAGATCATCACCATATGAAATAGTTGATTTGCCTTCTGCTGCACTAGGAGTAAGTCCAGTAGCACCAGTTTGTCCACGTTCGCCTGGATCACCTTTAGGGCCTTGGTCACCTTTAGGGCCTTCAAAATCTTGAGCATTAAAAGTTTGAACGCCTTCAACAGTTGTGACATCTGGATTAATTACAGTTCCATCTGTTTTAACAAATCTAATTTGTGGTGCTGGGCCTGTATCTCCCTTGTCACCTTTGTCACCTTTAATAAGGAAACCTTGAGACATTTCTTCTGTTGGTCTTACTCTATCAAAGTAAAGCATACCAGTTGTAGCATTGATATGTGGATAGAATGTATCGCCTAATACTTTGATAAAATGCCAAGGCTTAGCATTTATTTCTGCTTGTGAGTCAGATGTGAAAACAAATTTTAAACCGATGTATGGAGTACCATCAACGATTTGATTCATTGTCATGCCATTGCCATATTTATCATCAGCACTGCAGAACAATACAGTAGTTGTTTTTCCGTCATTGCCTGGAGCACCTTGTCTTCCAGTTTGTCCAGTGTCACCTTTAAGACCTTGTTCACCACGGTCACCAGTTAAACCAGTTGGGCCTCTTAAACCTCTTGGGCCAATAGCACTTACACCAGAATCAACACCTCCGATGAACCAGTGTCCATATGTTGCACTTGTTTCATCGTCATCAATTGTTAAAGTAGGAATAACAGATTGAACTGCATTTCCTTCTGCGTCAGTTGAGAAGTTATAGTAAGAACCTTTATAGTAAAGCCATACTCTGTTTCCGTTTTGTTGGCTCATTTCTAATAAGATAGTTTTCTCACTTACTGTTTGTGCTGTTGAAATGTAAGGAGTAATGTCTGGAATTAAAATAACTTTTAAGTCTTTATTAGTTATTAAAGGAGAGTTAGTTTCAGTAACTCTATCTTCGAAAGAAATTGTATTGTTAGTTGCTTTTAAATATTCAGATAAAAGCTCTGAGAAATTTGGAACATTATTAAGTGTTGTATTAAAATCCGCTTGAATTTCTTCTAATGTATCTCTGAATTTACTAATGGATGTATCAGTTGTTCTTTTATCTAAGCCTGCTTGGGCATGATCATCCTCAAGTTCATTAACTTTAGTAATGATTTTATTTAAAAACTCTGGAGTAATTTCTTGGCCACGTCTTAATTTTTCAAGTTTGGACATATTATTTAATCTCCTTAACTCTAATTATATTAGCATACGTATCGTATGGATTTGTGTCAGGCATTTCTGTTGTTTCATATGAGTAAGTAATGCTTGAGAATGTGAACGAACCTTCTGTTCTAGCTGTTATATATGCATCTGCTAATAAGCAAGGGAACATATTAATAGCATTAATTAGCTTATCATCTCTGATTGTAGAACCAACTCTAACAGATTGTCCTTCGTTCTTTATTCCAACAAACAAACTGCCTAAATCATTTAAACTTTTGCGTTTGCTGTCTTCATCGATAAGCGTATGCCCAGCTTCATTTTTAATAATAACATCTAAATCAACTTTATTAAATTGATTTCTATGATAACTGATTACAACTTTATCAATCAGTTTCCATTCTTCTTTATAGTTTAATCCTTCACCTTTTAAATGTAATTTACAATCATAACTTTTATCGATGTCTTTATAATATTCTTCGCTGAATGTTAATAAGACGTTGTGATATAAATAGATAGGTCTTCCTTTAATATAAAGAATATGGCGTGTGTTGAATACTTGACTTTCATCTTTTAACCAAGGCATACCATATGAGTTATCACCATATTGAACGCTCATCTTATAATACATTTTAAGTCTTAACCCAGGATGTTCTAATACTAGTTCTCCATCTGAGTCTTGAGTATATTTTTCTTTCCATAACAAAGCATAGTATGTATCAGTTACTTCTGAAACAACATCATTGTCGTCCCAAGGAATAATAGTTTCTGTGCTAGGATTTAATAATCTATTATTACAAGAAGTAACTTTAACTACTTCGTTATTTAAGTCACTTGCATTGATGTAATAAACTCTATTGAAATATTTAAATACTAAGATGTTGTCACATACTTGTATTGTTTTAGCATTGTTACACGAGATAGAAGCGTTAATTGTTTTTCTTCGATATGGAGAATAGTAACCGCTACTATCATCGTAATCATCACCATTACCTTGAACTAAATGGATAGATCCACCAGCATCATCAGAGTTAGCGAATACAATTAAGTTACCTTGGAAAGGAACAACGCCGACTACTGATTCATTCTTATTTGTTTTAAATGATAAGCAACCTCTGTCTGTGATATAGCCTGGGTTATTAATTATAGTCTTGAACCATTGTCCAGAATTATATTTGTCGCTATAGAATAATAGCTTTTGACCATCAGCGATTACTGCTGTGCAAGAATGAATCAATAAGAATGTATCATCAATTGCTAAATCATTATTAAATAATACTGAAGTAGCACTACCGAAGTATCCTCCAGTAGATTTATTGATTACATAATCATTTGTATAAGATAGGATTTCTTGTTGCTCGTTGTTTTCGTTTAATGCTTTGAAGATGAATGGAAGCATTTCTACATTTTTTGCTTCTGCCCAAAGTTGTGTAACTGTACTGTCCCAAGCAACTTCAATGAGTTCGCCTTCACTAAATGTTCCAACACCTAAGTTAGCT
This sequence comes from Bacilli bacterium, assembly GCA_918272565.1. Lineage (GTDB taxonomy): Bacteria > Bacillota_I > Bacilli_A > ML615J-28 > CAG-698 > Tener-01. The sequence continues at coordinate 67,393 of CAKJYW010000013.1, read as the reverse complement.
GACATTTGGAATTCTCCAGTAGCATATCTAGTAAGTGCAGGAGTATGGCTATGAATACATTTATAAACCTTAGCTCCTACTGAAACATATTCACCAACTGAATAACTCTTAGTAGCATCCCATTCATTTACTGTATCAATCTTTTCTTCAAATTCTTTAGCGAATGTGCAGCGATATTGATATACATCTGCATCATCAACTTCTAATTGATAGTCTGGTTTTTTTTCGATTACATCTGTAGCACCGTGATGATTTGCTATATTACCATCTTGAGAAATAAATGGAACAACAACATACCATACGCCATTAATAAGTTTTTCCCATCTGTAATAATAATTATTTACTGAGTCACCTATTTGTATGTTCATAACTGGAGTAAGTAAGAACTTACCTCCTACAGTTTTTTGAACTTTAATAGCTGACATAGAAGTTGTAACTGTATTCTTTTGACTAGCCACTGCAAGCTCTGGATATGGAGACATATAGTTGTAGCCAATCTTTGTAATTTCTGTATAATTACATAAGTATGGTGATACTGGTTTAGCTCTTAACTCATCAGTATCTAAATAAACTTCAATGATTCTAGTTCCAGTAGCTATATATAATTTATTATTTAAAGTTGCAAAACCGATATCTCTGTAGTTTTGGAATACGAGATATGATTCTTCTTGCAATGTAGTAGAAGATAAATCAGATATGTTAACAAACAAAGAAGTATCTTTTAATGCAGAATATAAATTCTTATGTGATGTCTTACATCTATAGAATGTTCCTTTATATAAACATATATCATCTACGTTCCAAGTTCTAATATCTCCAATGTCGAATTTGAAAATATTATAGAACGCAGCTTGTTCCATCTCTTCGTCTGTTACTTCTGTAGCATCTAATTCATGAGTAACATCATTACTATCTGTATAAGAATAAGTTGAACCAAGTGATTCCCATTTGTTTGATAAGTTAGGGAATTCATAAACCTTGTCAAAAGATTTAATGCATAAATAATACTGAGCTACTAATCTAGTTTTATCTACGAACACATCACCGATTTCTACAGCACCACTAATGATGTCTGAGAAATCTCCTCTATCGTTTTTGATATAGCGTTCGTCTGTGTTTCTATCTTTAAAATATGTTTGGATGTATCCATCGTGTTTATAAATCTCATTTAGTTCTGATGGATACTTTTCTTCCAACCCAGCGAAAACATCTTCTTCGTTATGAACGAATCCAGTTGTGTTTTTGGTTTTATAAATATAAAGTCTTTTTAAAATTATAGGAGCGTCTTCATTATAAATGCCTTGATATAATTTTCCATCAGCTGCAAGGATGATATAAGTAATTCTATATGTAAATAAAAATACACCTTGAATAGTTTCGAGGTCGTCTTCACAAGATATGTCACATAATTTTTTAGCACCTTTACGTTTGACTAATGCACCAGAAAGATATGTGAAGTTAGTAGCATCTTTGATTTCGTTATCTAACAAATGGTCATTGCTTGGATCAGTGTTAATGCCACCAGAAAAGTCGCTGTAAACAGCAGGCTCATCATATCTATATATAGGATAATCTTTATATTTTGTTGGCATTATTCTTCCTCACATTTAATTACAGCGTCTTCCTCATTGTATTCATCTTCGTATGATAACTCGTGAATAATATCTTCAACATAATATTTGTAATTAGACAAGTAAAGATTAATCTTGTCTGTGTCTTTAACGTATCTAGCATAGTAGAAGTATGCAGCATAGAATACTAAAGCATCTTCAAATTCTTCTCTGATATCAATTTCAAACTTCTTAAGGTCTTCAGTTTTGTTTGGATCATCAGGGAAATCTTTAGGACAAGTAAGCTTTTGGTAGTAACCGAAAGCAATTTCTTTTAGTTCCTCTCTTTGGTTATTGTCCCATTCAATATAAATTTTATCTTCTTTGATATAGTAAACAGATTGTTGTTTTTCTAATAAGCTATGGAATTGGCCATCAACGTATTTACATTGAACACGTGGATTAGACAATGATAATCTAGTAGCAATATCAGCATCTTGATTAAAGAATAATTTTAAATAAATAGTTTTACGAATATCTTTAGGAGCTTTAACGATAATTAAATTACCGTGGTTTTCGATGTCACCTAATTTTCTAAAATCTTCTGTATGTAATTCTTTAAAAAGTTTATAGCCACGGCTAGTAAGGTCAGCCATACAGTTAGCAATAGCTGCTTTAAGAGAGTTTAGATCCATTACATCTAAACCAGTAGTGCCAAGAACTCTTAAATATAAATCAATAAGTCTCATATCTTAGTTCCTAATACCCTTTCTATAGTCTTGTATCTTTGTCCTAATCTAGCATTGATAGCCTCATCGGAATTATGTTTGTTAATGATGTGTTCTAGTAATTGCTTTTCACTTTGGATATCATCTACATATTTATCGAAATCATTACTGTTGTAGTCCTCGATAATCCATTGATTTAACACATCTTGAGGTATGTTTGCATTGGTAGAATCACCAGATAATTGTTCAGCTTTAACAGTATGTAACTGATATTCTTGCTGGATATTATTATAAACGATAAATGCGTTTCCGTTAGTAGCTTTTAATAATCTATTTGATAAATTGCCACCATTGTAAAGCTTTAACCAAGGTTTAATTCTAAGTATATCTTTGTAATTCATATCTGCCTCTATGACTTATTGTAATAAAAAAGACTCACTCTTTCAAGTGAGCCTTTAGTTAAAGCCTTAAGACTAGCCGTTTCCGCCAGCACCTTCAGTGCCAGATGTACCAGATGAAACTTCTTTAGTTGGAACTGGTGCGTCAACAGTGTTAGTGATTTTAACAGCTCTTTCAGAACCTGGGACACCTTTTGGTAAGCCATTAGTTTCATAGCTGAAGTATGAACCTGGTTCAGTAACTTTACAGTGTTTGATGACAGCGTGGCATCTCCATGCGTTGATATACATATCAGCGTATTTGTTCATGATACCTTCATAGAATTCAGTACCATCTCTACGTTGTAAGATACCATTGACACCGTTACCACTTGTAATCCAAGTGAAGTCTCTACGTACGAGTTCACCAATTTGTTTTTGGTCTAATAAGTAGAGGTTGTTGTCTCTTGCGAATGCATCTTTATGTAAGACATAGCTGTCGAACTTGAGGTCTGGAGAACCAGAACCGAGTTGCATACCTTGGTTGACATTTGTCAAATTGTAGTTCTTGAATTGGTATAATGCCTTTTCAACTTGAGAGATGATTCTGTGGCTAGCACAGCAGAGAGTGATGCTTGTACCTTCTGGTGAAGAAAGTGCTAAGTGATCAGTCATATCTCTTAAGAGTTCTTCATTGAGATAGTGGTTGTAACCTAAGTCTTTAGCTGTACAGTTTAATGACTTGTAGATATTTCTATCAACACCGAAGATTTTGTTGTTTTGTGTAACAACGATATCTTCTAAGCCAGTGTATTCACGAGCGATTGCACCAGTGTCATCTAATTGTCTTGAATAGACAGTTGCTTTTGCACTTGTACCAGAAGCTGGTAATGCATTAGCGATACAGCTGAAGTCTGAGTCTGCAACCCAAGCTGAGCCGTTCCATTCATATGCGTGTTCGACAATGAAGACGATTTTTTCACTGAAGATTTCAGTGTTATCTTTTTGCCAAATGTAACCGACTACTCTGAAGTCGCCACTAGCGAGTGTTGCACCAGCTTGGTATTGGATTAATGCACCCATACCAGCGATTAATGAAGCAGAGTTTTTCATTTTGAATGTAACAACCTTTGGTGCTTTACCATATCTGTATAAGTTGTGGAATTCACCACGGTTGTCTCTGCTGTAATCTAATGGATCTGGAGCACCTTCGCTTACTTGTGGAGCAGTTACGCTTGCTAAGCTCATAGGTACGATAATCTTGCCATCGACATAATCGACATCACCGATTTTACCAGTGTATGAACCGTATGTGTAACGATTCATTGTGTGTTTCATACCAACTTCCATATCGTTGAGTTGGTCTTTTAATGTGTCGATTAATGAGCCATCGCCAGTACCTTTGAGAATTTGTTCATCAGTGATACCGAATGTTCCCATTAATTTAGTTGTGTCGAATGTTGCATCGACAGTTTCTGCTGCACGACCAGAGAAATCACCCATTCCGAGTTGATATCTATCGAATGAACCAGAACCTACAGCTCTGATATTATCGCTGATACCTAACTTGAATGATTTGTATTTAACTTTTGCGTTAAGTTGTTCTTTAGGAAGCTTATTAATTAAAGCATCTAAAGCGTTGAATTCGTTTCTGAAGCCTTCTTCGTATTCAGTTTTCATGAAGTCTTCGATAACGTTTTTAGCGTTTAAGTTTCCGCCACCTGCTTCGTTACCGACATAAAGTCCAGATGTAACATGATTGAGTTCCATAAATTAAATCCTCCAAAGATTTAAGTATTATTGGAATTTATTACCTCCGCCCATTCTGAGCTTTTCATTGAATCGTTTGAATGCGTCCTTTGTATCTTTGACTGGGACTCCTTGAGTGCCAGGCAAACCTTGTCCAGCATTCACGTCTGTGTTACTCATAACTGGAGGTTGATTACCAACAATGTTTTGAACTTGAGCAACTTGTTGTCCATTTGTAACAATTTGTGGTGTAGGTGTTCCGCTAGGAACTGCGGTCTTGCCTAACACAGTATGAATTGCATGGTCTTTGTTGGCCATGCATCTTCCCATAACTAGGTTGAATGCATCAACAGCGTATTCGACTTTTGTATTTTCTAACTTCATATTCTTCTCTAAGAATGAATCGAAGTCAGGCTTTACAGCATTGAATACTTCTTGGCCAACGCTAGCAATAATAACTGATGTAGCATCTTTGATTACTTCTTCACGCATTTTCTTGCGAATGAATTCTTGAGTAATGTCTGTGCTACCAGCTGGTTTTGCTGCAGGTTGCTGTGCTTGTTCATTAAGTTGTGTTTCCAACTTTGTAATATAACTGTTTTGATTTGAGATCATGTTTTCAAAAAACGCTCTCACTTCGGGATCAGTTACTTTCCCTAATGCTTCTTTAAGGTTCATGTAATTTTTCCTTTCTTGCTGTAATGCTGGCCTTGGCTATTTAGCTGTTCCTTAGTGCTTCCTTGGCATTTGCAATTACGTTACCTTGTTGAGTTTGCTCTAAATATTTCTGATGCTCAGCAATATGTGCACCCAGAGCTTCCTGAAGAAGTTTCCACTTTTTCTCGTCTCGCTCTTTGAGACATCTAACTTCGGGACTGATTCTGAATATATTGTGTTCAGCAATATGTCGAGCGTGTTCGTGATAGTCGAACACTTCAGGCTGTTTACCATCCATGAACTGACGTTGCTCATCCATACATAAATCGTAAGTCGCTCTTTCTTGTGGATCTAACGTATCAATGAGATACGAAGCTTTCATAGAATCAAGGATTTGCTTTTTAGCACGGTATGACAACCCAGAGTTAGGATTGTATAAACCAAAATTTCCTGCTTGTTGTAGTTTTTTATCGAACACTTGGTCACTAGTCATCAAGAAGTCTCGATTGATAATTGACAATTGTTCGGGATCTACATCTTGCAGATTATATTGTAAAACAGCTGTTTCCTTCTTTGCAAGTTCTAGTTGCTTATGTAGGATAGTATATCTTTGCTTTTCAAGATACAAAATTTTCTTGAAAACAGATATGGTGAACTCTGATAAATTATCAACTGCGTTGATTAATTTATTATCATCAGATTCACTCATCTTATCTACAACTCCATCAGTTCTAACATTTGATTTGCTAGAACCGAATGCAGTAAGTTGTGATAAGCCAGCTGTTACTAACATATCATCTTCTAATGATTTTAAGAAAGGAGCAAACTCGTTAGTAAGTTTTTCCTTTTGAACTGGTTGTGGAGGTTTAGCATTACGCTTTAATCCAATAAGTTTACCAGGCCTATTTGTAAAATTATTTTTATTAATCAATGAACCTTCCCAGTAGTATAACTGACCAATAGCTATATGGTTAGCATACTCTAGATAACGGTTCTTCATTGCATTGTATGTGTCTTGAATAGGAATGATTTGAGAATAAACAGAAACGCCGATAAGTTTATTTGGAATTGATTGCATTGTTACGAAATCAAATGGAATAACTCTCTTACCGTTCTCTGCATTAACATATGGAAGTTCTTTATCATGTAAAACTTTTTTATTGCAGATAATTACATATCTTCCGTTTGGATATAATGCATCTGCTTTTTTATAGTATTCATATACGTATGCATATTCGATAGAGCCAGCTTGTGCCATACCGAAGTTTGTATATCTTGGATACATAGAAAGTTGTGAATCATTAATGCTTTCTTTTTGTGCATCAAATCCCCATCTCTTTTTAATATAGTCAATAGGGAATACACGGCGATGTACTAATTCATTAACGTCATCCATTGTTTCAACATAATATGAATCAACAAAGACTTCATGAATAGGACAGAAGGCTGCGAATGTTTTACCTTCTTTAAGCTTTAAAGTTCCAACTGTATCTCCGATTTTCGTGTTTTCGATGTCAGCGATATGGTCACCAGCACTCCAGTCGATACCAGTTTTAATCCAAGCTATAGAATATATGTCTGTCCATTTAACAACTTTCTTGTAAATGTTTTTATAATTAGCATCATTAATAAATTTAGGAATGAATGTATTGCAATTGATTGAATCATTTATTTCCTTTGATGAATAACCAGAAGGGATGATACCAGGGATTGGCATATTTTGTGTGAGGATTCCATAACGTGTAAGATAAATAGGCAAAATACGATTGAAGATTTTCTTTTCAGTATAAACTTGTGGATCAAGTTTCTTTTCTTCAATCTTTAATTGTCTAGGATTAATCTTTTTGTTTTGGTTTCCACTTATATATTCGTTGTTGAGTTTGCCTTGTAAAATATAAGGATTCAATTGAGTCATTGAATCATCAACAAACATCTCAATATAAGTAGCTATATTTTTAGCGTCACCTCTCATACAGCCACTCCTTATTGTTTAATGTATCACTTTTCTTCGTATGGTACTTCGCCAGCAAAGTGAGGACTAAAAGGCTCATCGTTATCTGGAACAGAAGGACTAGTATCAGCAGTAGGTGTAGCATTGTTTTGCTCAGCTGATACTCTTTCCAATTCTATAACAGCTTCTTGTAACTGTTCATTGGTTGAACGGTCATGTTCGATTGTGTCTTTAGTTAGAACTAACAAACGTTTATTAACTTCGTTTGTAACTAACATTTGATTATAGAATAATATTCCAAGTAATACTAGAATACAAATTACTAAAACTGCTAAAACTATAACTACGATAACTAATGCGTTTTCCATTATTTATTTTTCGCTCCTTCTTTTTTTGTTTTTGCTTTTGGCTTTGGTGCTTCAACAGTTGCTGGTGTTTCAGCTACTGCTACTTCTTTCCTTACGTTAATCAAGTCTGCTACTTGAACGCCTAAGATTTGTCTGCAGAATTCTGGAGATGAAAGAAGTGCGTCACGCAAAACATTTCTATTTAAAGCTACAAAGTCATAAGAACCTTCAGCAACAATGCAGATGTTATTTTCCATATCTTCTTGTACTGGTAAACCAACACGAAGTTGGTTGCGATAACCTCCTGCATTAGGAACATCACGACTTAATTTTAATTTATAACGGCTCATATTAAAAGTCCTTTCTTTTTAGATTTTAGCATAGGTCATAGTAACTATCAACTTGAATGGCGTAGTCTTCTTCCTCTTGTTCTTCGAGTCTACGCTCATCTTCATCTAACAATTTTTGTAGATGAGTACGGTTATCTTTATGTATTGATTCAATGCCAATAGGTTCGATGTCATCAGAGTAATACATTAAGAAATGGCCATAAGCATCAAGAGCGTGGTCACTACCTTTTAGCTTTTCTGGGTTGTTATCATCTACAACTGCATGATCAAACTCATCTATAAGGTTCGTACACGCAGTAGAAATTCTAAACTTATAAACACCATCATCGTTTTTAATCCTACAAGCAGAGTGGATTTTATCATATCTATCTTGTAAGTGACCATTACCAGATTCAACAGATTGCGGAGATAAGTCATAGCTTTCGAAGACATCAGATTTAGTTTCACCTATTACTTTGCCAGAGCTATCACGATACCTATCACCGTGTCTAAACATATCGTGAGGTAAACAAGTTAACTCAAGATCCATATCTTTAGACTCTTCAGCTATAGCTTTAACAAAGTCTTCGAAAACCATATCGCCAGTATACAATTCTTTGAATGTAACAACTCTATGGTCTGGGAATACAGCGTGCCATAAGCAACAAGCCTTTGATGGATTGTAACCCCAGTCGATGGATGCGAATATCTTAATGCGGTCTTTGAAATGTCTTAAGTCATCGGCAACCATTCTTGGTTCAACGATTTGTTCTTTTTGTAAATCAAAGAACTTACCAGCAACAACATCCCAGTTACCGTACATATCTAATTGCTTCTTGTGTTCTGGTAAAGCATCAAGCATAGCAATGTAAGAATCGTTTAAGAATGGATTGTCTAAGTAAGAAGCTGGAATAAATCTAATGAATCTTCTTACATAAGTTCCACGTTTAAATGGATTCTCAACAAGTTCGATATGGTCTTTAGTTTGTACTGGAGTTTTATGCTCGTTGTATTTAACTACAGTTGTATCGATGAATCTCTTCTTTACCCACTTATGTCCAATGCCTCCTGGGTTACAGCCAAAGACAACCTTGGTAGGAATTCTTAATGGCTTTCCAGTATACTTGTTTGTGATTTCAGCAGAACGAACACAAGTTAAAAGATAGTTGATAGTTCTTTCTTCGTGCTTTGTAACTTCATCAACAGCAAGGTAGTGGAATTCCCAACCTTGTTTGTTAGTTGCTTCTTTATAATCGGCAACACGTTGAAGAGTAATATACGAACCGTTAGGAAAGATAATACATCTACTAGGATAGAACGATGTTGACTTTTCACGATAGTCATAAATCTTAACACCATTGACATATTGAGGAAACAAAGTAGGAAGCTTATCCAAGAATGATTGCTTAACAGCGTCTAACGATTCACGGATAATACAACACTTTGCTCCTGGGTATGTCATACAGAATTGAACAGCATCACCTAAGATACCAGCAGATTTGCCACCTCCACGAGTTCCTCCATAAAGAATAATCCAGATGTCATCATAAGATACTGGTGCATTATGGAGGAGAACCTGCTTAGGATTTGGCCTATAGTTAGGAGTGACTTCAATCATTTGTAATGACATTATTTTTTACCTCCCACTATAGGCATTCCTTGTTGTCTTACTGAGTATTCAGTTCCATCGGTATAATGTCTAGTTTTATTTCCCCAGACATCAGTTGATGTGCCATAGTTTTGTTGATTCATCATATCGTTGTAAGTGTCTAATGGAGTATCATTAGATTTTTTATACTTGTTTTTGTAAGATACATTATTCAAATATCTATTAATGAAGTTAACATAATTGGAATAATTATTGTAACGTCTTGTATTTGTATTATATACCTTTGGAGTATTATAGTTCATAGTTTTTAATAATGAACCAACAGATTGTACATATCTATTTGACTTAGATGATTTTTCTTTTGATTTTTCTTTTTGGTATGTATCTGCCAATTCTTGATAGATATCATCTAAGAACGGATAGTTATATTCTTCATATGCTATAGCAGATTTAATTACAGATTTCTCTTGTGGAGATAATGTTTGCATAAATGTTGTATAGCTATCTAAGTTCATTATTTGTTGCTTTAACGATAATGATTTGACTGCAGATTTGATAGTAGATAATGATACGCCTTTTTGTTTGTAATCAGCTATTACACTGTATAAAGCTGACGCATCATTCATATATGTCAATGCATTCTTTAAGTCTGATTTTAGATTTGTGAATTGAGAACTATCAGAAGTTTGAGTAGGTGCATCGATATTTTTCTCAGTCATTTTCTTATATTCATAGATTAAAGTGAATGCTTTCTTATAGTTTCTATGTTCAGCTTTAGCTTCTTTTGTGTTAGCAAACTTACGAGTATATGCGTATTGCATACCATCTTTAAGTTTCTTTAAGAATGAATCATCAGTTGTTTGATCAGCTGTCTTATAATAATCAGCTAATGCATTTGCTTGTGCAGTTCCTAAAGTATAGCCAAGACATTTTCTTCCATAGTTTTCTAAGAAGCTTTCGCCTGGAGAATAATAAGTAGAAGATTGTAACCAAGTATTGCCTGGTATAGATTCAACAGCGTCTTTAATAACGAATGGTGTATGGCCTAAAGTTTTCTCTTTAATCTTATTCATTAAGTTAGTGCCGAAATTCTTTTCTCCACCATTAAATGCTGGAATAAAGTCTGCTATGTATGAATCGAATAAAGCAGAGATTGGGCCACGTGAATGTTTAGCTGTTGAAGTTTCTTCACCGTTTAATAAAGAGCCAAACAATTTAACTTGTCCACTTCTGAACAATATGTTTTGTGCTGCTTCTTGTTCTTCTTCAGTAATCTCATCGTCTTCTTTATTAGCTTTCTTTCTAATCCACTCTCTAGTGTTTTTAGATAAAGCTAATTGTAACAAGAGTAATAATGAACAAGTGATAGCATTACTTGCAACTTGGTCGCCAATATATGACCAACCATTTTCTCCACGAATGCATTGTCCAATAGCATATCCTAATGAACGGATTCTATTGTTTGCCCATCTGCATAATGCTAATGGGAATGTAACAAACATTGTATTGAAATGTTGATTCAACCAAGTAGCAGCATATGGCATATTGCCTTCGATACCATTATGTTCTGCAATAACTTGAATAGCTTGAGCATCTAAGTTAGCAGCTAATTGTCTGTCTTCTTCACTGATGTGTTTATAAACATCAGCATCAACATCGTTAGTGATTTCTTTGATACCGTCTTGCATATGATAAGCAACGCCCATTCTATTTGGATCTAATTGATATCCATTAGCTTCAGCATTCTTAACCATATTCAAGAAGTAAGCGAATCTTGGGATAGCGTTACCAATTGAATATAATTGGTTAGACATCTTTAGATATTGTTTCAAGACTGGTAATGAGCCTGTGCCTAATTTTTCACCACGATATGATGTAGCGTTTTTAAGGTCTTGGTTAGAAGCGTATAAGAATCTAATTAAATATTGTAAGTCTTTATCGTTGTCAACTTGTTCTTGAGTTAAAGAATCAAACATAGCAACGAATTTATTAACAGTTGCTCTTGCTGCTGGTACTTCATTCAATGTTCTGAAGTCTGCAGTAGCATCTACTCCTAAATCGAATGTAGGGAAGTTAATAACTCTATCAAGCAATTGTGTTGGAGAAGACATGATCAATGATGTACCAATGTTCTTACACTTATTAATTAAGTTATAGAACTTGCTATGTTTTACCTTTGTGAACAATTTACTTTCTAATTGGTCAGCTAAAGATTCCTTCATAACATATGCATCACCACAAATAATCATTTGAGCAATAGATGCTTTTTTAGATTCTTCGCTACCGCCTTTACCATATTTCATTTCTCTAATAGCGTCATCCATATCGAAGCCATTTAAGAACGATGGAACATATTTATCAGTATCTTCTAATTTAGCTCCGTATTTATCTACGATAACATAGTCTCCTAGATTTTGACATCTAGCTTTAGCTATGTCGTATATAGCAGCTAGATATGAATCTGCTGATTTATATTTACCGTGTTCTACCATCATAGCAACCATAGTAGATAAGACGTTTTGTGAAGCGTTGTAAATTTTTACAGCTGCATCTAGCTTCTCTTTATCTGCTACATCAGTTCCATAACCTTGAGTTGCATTTCTTGCTTCAACTAAATCTTGGTACGAAGTGAAATGCAAAGCTTGTCTTTGACTTTCTGCAATAGATGAAAGCTTATCATATAGATTCAAGAATGATTCATATCCATTGAATTCTTCTGGAGATACACCGTTTTCAATAGCAATATACTTTAATTGATTATAAGTATATACGTCATAAGCATAAGCTTCTTTTGTTGTCTTTCCAGAAGTTAAATCTGATTTGAATGCATCTAAGAAATCTTTTTGTAAGTCTTTGTTTATCTTTTCCATACTGATGGAATACAAGTCTAAGTTACTCATATATCCATTGTCTTTCATATATTTAGCTAATGACTTAACAGCTTTTTTCTTTGCTAAGTTTGTTGCAGCTATTGTAACAGAAGCTAAGTAACCATCATCGCTACTACTAAATATAGATGAAAGTTTTCTTCTATTAGAACGTTGCATAGAACCAAGCAATACATCTTCAAATTTTTGGTGAGATAAATCAAATGCATTAACTGTATCCCAGCCAAATAGTTTATTATTGCTTTCTCTACCTTCTAAGTTTACAAACCAAGAAACATATTCATATGGACTTTCTTGTTTTGCTACTTCAATAATTCTCTTATTAATAGCTGTAGCATCATCGATAAGTCTTCTTAATGCTATGTTTTCTTTATACAAAGTATCTGTATATGCACGTAATGAATCTAATCCACCTTGTTCATTTAATACTTCGTTTAATCTTTTGAAACGTTCTGCATAGCTTTCTGGGCCAGACTTAGGCATAGCTTTTTCGAACGCAGCTTTGTTTGTTACAAATGAATCATAGAGTTCAATTAACTTTTCAACTTGTAAATATTGTTCAAGTTGTAATGCTAAATCGTTATCGTATTTAGATACGTTGACTAAGCGAATATATTCATTGCCTAATAAGTTTTTAGTTTCTTCATCAGCTATAGCATTCATTCTTAATACTCTAGAACCTAAAGCAATGTCTTTATTGTCATCAGATTTGAAACCCCAAGAACGCATAGCACTGTTATAGAATTCATAACCATTTTTAGATGAAGTTAATTCTACACATTTAGATAAGCTAGCAGCTGATAAATTATCCCAGCAAGCATCTTCATATGAGCCTTGTTCAATTGTTTTGAAGTTTTGGATTTCAGTTCCGAATTGGCTCTTGTCAGCAATTAATTCTTTGAATGCTTTAGTAGATTCATCTTGCTCTAATAAGTTTTGTCTGTCTTCTAGCAAGTGTAATCTATCTAATAAATTTAATTTAGTTAATTCTTCATTAAGACTAATTTTCTTTTTAACAATAAGATTCTTGTAAAGCACTGCTGAATCTCTATCTTCTAAGTGTTCAAGATATTCAGAAGATTGTTTTACATTTGAGTAATAGTCCTTTTCGGAAGTTGACATTCTTCTAGCATCATCAATTGATGAATAATAAGTTCCTAGCTTAATGTCACTGTCAGATATTTCTAATGATTTATTCATTCTGTTTACAAAGAATTCATTCTTGTATCCAGTTAAAGCATCAAAGATATCTTCATCAGTTCCTTTTGTTAAATATGGAAGAATTCTTGTAGCTGGAGTATATGAATAGTATTGACTTGATGTTTCAGAACTATTTACTTTGTTCATCTCATCTATCATTGCTTCACTGTATTTATGATTATTATTTGGCAATAATGAGTCACCGATAAAACCAATGAGGTTTTCGTTTTCTCTATTACGTTTGCCCATATCCATATTAAAGAACATACCAGCTTTTTTACTTTGTGTTCTTTCTGGATAATCATTAGGATCTAACTCAAGTCCTTGATATTTTAAGATAGGTCTATAACCATCTGCTATGTTACCAGACCAGATATCTTCTGGTTCGATATATCCGTTTCTTAACATATCGTTTAATAATGTGCTGTTTAATCCGAAAGGCTTTCCATCAGCTTTATTTGTTTCTGTTAATAATAAATTCAATAAAGCTCTTCTAGAAATGAATGAAGTATTTAAGTCTTCTGCACTTCCTTCCATTTCTCTTACATAGTTAGCACCATCAGAATAGTTAGAAACATTTGCAATTCTAGGATTAGTATGTGCAATGTCTTCTTTCTTTTGTGCAACATAATCATCAGCTAACTCAGCAGCTGTTTGGATATTTGAATCTAAAGTATCTTGAACTTCTTTGCTGAAGAATACTCTAGCAAATGTATTATCTTTATCTGCTTTGAGCATATTTCTGAACTTAACTTTTTCATCGTGAGTCATCGTTGCATAAACAGCTGATTCGATTTGTTCACCAGTGTAGCCACCTAAATCGCCAACTGTTTCTAATGCAGTCATTACATCTTTAATGTTGTTAGCATCAGAGCCAATTGCTTTTGCAATATTAGAAATAACTTTAGCTAGTCTATTGTTATCTTCGATTTGGTCTAAAAGAATAGCAATACGATTGTATCTTACTAAGTTAACGCCATTAACATCTTGCAATACTGGCTTTGTATAATTGCTGATTGTTGACATTAAGTTATTATAACCACTTGGATCATATACAACTTTGCCATCTTCTGTTACTGTAATGAATAAGTTGCCCATATTAAATGAAGCGTCAATGCCTTGAGAACCAGAAAGCAATGATACAGTATCTAACTTTCTGTCGCTGAAAGACATATCTTCCATATCTAATACATTTAATAAAGCTATATTATCTAATTCGCATAAAGCAAATTCGTGTTTGCCACCGTTCTTATCTGTACCGATAATTGTTTTACCTAAATTTTTGAAGCCAGTTAAAGGAGCGAGTTTCTCCATACTAGCAATCTTTTGGTCAAATAAGAATTGTGGTATGTCTTCTTTTTTGATTTGGTCACCGAATTCTATGTCTGTAGCATAGCCAGTTCCTTTAAAGTCTTTGGTTGTAATAGCACCGAACTTAACAAGATTATTTTTAACATGGTCAATCAACGAAGAGTTTTCATTAAATACTAATTGACAGCCTCTGTTAATATCTTCTGGCTTTAATGAAGCTAATGAGACTTGTTCGCCTAATCTATTAACGAATGCCAATACATTTTGGTTACCGTTAATTCTAAATGAACTATCATTGATGATATGTTTAAACTCATCTGCTTTGATTGTTCCTTTAAGAGATTTCAAAGTAGAAACTAATTCTTCTTTTTGTTTAGGTGTTAAGTCACCGAGTTCATATGATGCACATCTATTAACTCTTAAGTTAGCTCCACCGTGTTTGCTTCTATCATAAACGCCTACACTATCTGTGTATTCGCCATCAGTTTGGATAGCAACTATAACTTTTCCACTAACGCCGATAACGTTTTTATTAATGCCAGTTGTTTTCTTGTGAGAAACAATGTTCAAATTATTTTTTGAAATAACATCTACATCACATTTAGTAGCGAAGTCTCTTAATAACTTTGCAGCACCAGTAGCATCTTTAGTTGCCATAAACAAAGGATTTCTTAATAATTTTTCGTCTAGCAATTGTTCAGCTAATCTAGAAGCAATAGTTAAAGATTCAGGGCCATATGGATTTTCTTTCATTACTGCAGCTAATCCGTTTAATCCATCATAGCCGCCCATTTTTTGCATGATGTTAATAATGCCAGAAATCTTTTGATTATTTTTAATTCTTTGTGATTGTGCTTCTGGAGCAGTTATAGATTTAGTAATGATATCATCGTATGGTTTAGAATTAATCTTATGGACTTGTAACAATTGTGCAACACAATAAGCAGAGTCTTGATCAAAGTTCTCTGTGTCTAAAACATCTTGCTTAATTCTTTCACCATTTGTTTTGCTAATGAAACCTTGGTTAATTCCTAAGTCTATGTATTTACAAACGTTGTTTTTAATTTGTGTCATAGCTTTCTTGTCGTTTTTTAACAATTCGAAAATGTTAATAAGTCTAGCGTTAGAATCTTTTGACATACCAATTGTTGTTTCATATAAAGCATTAGAAACTTTATTGAGTTGTTCTTCTTTGACTTCGAAGTTTCTCAATTGTCCTTTAGATGATTGACCAAGCCAAGTAGCGTCATCATCAGATAATAAGAATGCAGCACGAAGGAATGCTTCGTTGCCTTTCATAATTTCATCAACGATATTAGGTCTGTTCTTATCATTTGATTTATATAATTTTCCAAGCTTATCTAAGATATAGTTGTTAGAAGTGATTACTCTATTTTTGTTAATCATTGCTGTGGTTCTTTCTTTGAAACCAAAAGCACTGACTAACATATCTTTTGTTTTATCATCGTATTTAGTATTGTCATTTAACCAACTTCTGAAGTGAGCATTAAAATCATCTACAGAATTTGTATTATTATAAATTCCATAAATTAAATTTTGTGCTTCTTGATTATCTCTGAAGTATTTAGTTAATTCACTTTCGTATGTGGAGAATTCCTTAGCACTAGACATAGGAATCTTTACTCCATCAAACAATGTATCAAATAAACTTCCACCATAATTTAATGTATCGAAAGTTGATTTGCCAAAAGCTTGCATAGCATTGTCTGGCATAGCTTTGAAGTAAGAGTCACCATCCATATCACCATTGAAGTAATCTCTAGCAGTTGTTCTGGATAAAGCGAATGTATAGTTATCATCAACAAGAACTCTTACGTTATGAATAACTGTTCTTTGCTGACCAGGTTGTCTCCACATCAATGTATATAAAGTGTCGCCATTCTTATATGGTTGATTTGTTTCTGGATTCAATCCGAAAGATTCGTTCAAAATTTTTGAATTAACTTTAATACAACCATATGGAATTCCATCAACGAATTCTTTATGTTCGTGGGCCATAGACCACAAAGCTCTCACGTTATATAACTCATCGTGTAATAAATCGTTAACGATATAGTCGTGAAGTTCTTTATTTGTTTGAGAAGTGATTTCGATAATGTTGCCATACTTATTCATATGTTCAAGTTTTCTAGCAAGCAATTCTTTTCCTTCTGTCGTATAGCCAGATACTCTTACTAAGTTTGATAATAAGAATGCAGGATTGATATTCTTTAAATATTTCTCTTGTTGTTTAGACATATATTTATCAAGAGGATTCATAACTGTTGTTACAAATCTATTGATAATAGAATCTCTTTCTGCTTTCTTGAAATCAAAGTTTGCTTTTAAAGCATTAAGTAATTTCTCACCATATTTGCCATCAAGTGTGGATAACATTCCTGGTGAATAATGTTTGTATTCTGAATTAGCAAAAGTATTTTTTAAATACTTAGTCATGTTATCTTGACCACTTGCTAAGAATACTTCTATCTTATCAGCTAATGAATAGTTTTTAATTGTTTCATCATACTTGTTTTGTTTTTCAAGATCTTCGCCGTATGCTTTAGCAGCTAAAGAAATATCATTGACAGCAGCTGCTAACGCTTTCGATACATCATCATTCTTTAATGTATCTGTTCCATCTCTTAATTCGATATTGATATTGCTTACTTCAACACCGTGTGCGTTAAGTAAATTAAAGAATACATTTCTAACTTCATTACGTTTACGTTTACTTCTTAATGAAGAAAGATATTGTTGTCTTGAATAACCATTGTATCCGTTACCAGTGATTACATCTTTGATTCTATTTTCTAATTCTTTTGAATCAGCTCTTAAAGATTTAGAATCTTCCATTAATTGGAAAGCTTTCATTGCTTGAGCTAAGAATGATTTATCTCTAGCAAATGGCAATGCATTGTCTCCGAACAAATCAACGTTATCAAACAAAGCTTTATCGCTAGACAAATCAACACCATCAAATGTAATTGATGATAATAATTTATTGAATGATTCTTTGTCATCAATATATTTAGAAAGATTATCAACTAAATCAATTAATGGTTTAGCATAGTTCAATTGTTGTTCTTTAGATATTGCTTTTGTTTCTTTGCCGAATAAATCTTTTATTTGGTCATCAGTTATTCTATTTCCAAATGTTTTTCTGTAGCCTTCGACTTGTGATTTAGTTAAGTCAACTTTAGTAACTTCTTTTATAGCTTTAACATCGAATCTATCTACGAAATATTTATAGACATCGTATAAGTTCTTACCATTTCTAGCATTAGCAAGCATAGTTAAAGTAAGACCATCAGTGTTGCTTGAGTCTAACATCAAGTGCATAATGACATCTTTTTGTTCTGCCTCAGACAATGTTGCGAAATATTTATAACCAAGCTCATTGTCTTCTACGTTTAAACTTGTAATCTTATCTAATGCAACTAAAGCATTTTCAACTTCATTAACTTTTAATGCAGCGTCATATTTATTAATGAAGTTATCAAAGCCATTTAGTGTTTCTGGTTTTAATGCGTCTTTGTTAATAGCATATAATAAAGCATCGTGAAGAGCTTTGAACTGTCTGTTCTCTACAAACTTATCATTTGTGATACCAGCTGTTCTCTTTAAAGTTTCAAGTGCTTGTTCAGACCAAGAAGTATTTTGAGTTACAGCGATGTTGTCTGCATTTTGTAATATTGTTTTAATAACATCATCTGTTAAGCCATAAGCTTTGCAAGCATTATAGAAATGAGTTCTTAAGTCATAAGCTTTTAATTTATATGTATCAATATAGTAACTTTTAATTACATCTTTATAGCTATCGTATTTATCTGGATTGATATACCAAGCTCTGTTATTACGCTTAGCATTAAAGTAAGCAGCTGCATAAACAGATCTCTTGACATCTTCATTTGTTAAATCAAATACTTCGAAGTCACTATTATATCCACTAATATTTTCTACGAAAGTATTTTGTTTTACTTTAACCATCATTTTTACTTTTCCATCTTCTTCGCCTAAGCTATGTTTGCCAATAACTAATTCACGAAGAATATCATCATCTGGATTAGAAGATGAAGTAACGATAGGTTTGATATTGTATTGTTTAGTTTCTGGATCATATTCAAGCATTAAAGCACCAGCATATTCAGCTGCGAATGTTGTTCCAGTAGAATACAAGTTAGCTTTCATTGCTAAATCATAAAGCATTTTATTAACTTCTTTTTCGGACATACCTTTGAATTTATTAACAAAGTTTCCTTCATCATCCATCATAATTGCTTCTTTGATATAGTGTGCCCAAGTATATGAAGACATAAAGAATTCAGCAACGCCTTCATCTGATTGCATATTATAAATAAGAGCAGAACCTAATTTATCTGTTGTTAAATCTAAAGTTCTTCCTAATGCATCACGCATAAAGTCGGATAATAAATTGCCTATTGTATCTTTAGTTTCACCTATAGATGATAGTGCAATATATTTATCTTGGCCTTTCTTTAGGAACTTTCTATTAGCAACTAATGAAGCAGCTAATTTCTTATTGAAGTTATCACCGCTTGATAAGAAATATTCATTTGGATTTACCTTAACTGAAGGTTCGTTAGGTGAAGTAGTTTCAAAATTTAAGATAGTTTTTAAATTAGAATGTTCAATAGTTAATTCTTTATCAGCATTAAGTTCTGTTATTAAAGCATCTTTAGCTTTTAATTGACTGATTAAATTTTTAACAGAAGCTTTTTCTTCATCTGTTAAGCCAGCAGTCTTTAACATTAAATCTAAATTAGATAAGAATACCTCTCTATCTTGTTTAGCTGCTTTGATATATTCTTCCATAGAAACACTGAGCTTACCTTCGTCATCAATTTCTAAGAAACCGAACGCAGTTAAAGTAGGATTGTTCTTAGCCAATCCTGTGTCAGTGCTTAATGCTACTAATTGATTTTCTTCAGCATCTTTAAGAATAGTTAACAATGCTTTAATAGAATCAAAGCTAACAGATTTATGAACGCTTTCGCTGACATCGTTTGCTAACGCTAACATTTCATCATCATTAAAGCTTTGTTCTGAGAATATATCTTTATACTTACCGTTTAATAAGTCGCCAATAGAATTAAGAATGTCTGTGTCACATAATGATAACAATGGTTTTGTTTCTTCTGTGCTTAAAGCATTCTCTAAAACATTAGATTGTGCTCTGACATTTTTGAAATAGAAGTCTAATAAGTTGGCATAGTAATTATCTTCTACTAATTTTTTATTAGATGCGAGAATGTTTTCAATTTCTGATAATGTCTTCTCGCCATTAAGCTTAGACATCAAGTTATCATATTCAGATTTTTCAGACTTATCTAAGCTCATTAACTTAATAGGCTTTTCAGCATACTTAACGAAATCTTCAATCTTAGTTAGATCATCGAATTCCATTTCAGAGATAATACTGAATAATGTTTCGTAAGATATATCTTTGTCCATTTCAAAGTCAACAGACTTAGTTGAAGTCTTTGAGTCCCACAATGGGACTAACTCTTTGAAGTTAAATTCATTATTGTTTTCGATGATATGAGTTTGAATGAAAGCATCTTTATTAACATCCTTTGCATCTTTTCTTCTGAACTCAAAGTATTTATTATCTTCATCATATTTTACATTCCAAATTGAATTTTCCTTTGAATACATTTCAAGGATATCTTTGTATTTAGAATTATCTTTTGTGCAAGGAACTCTTAAGACTGATTGTCTGTATTCTGTTTTAGGATCAAACAAATATTCAAATACACGGTCAATAATCTTAATAGCCTTGTAAGTTTCGTATGAAGTTTTATTTACTTGACCTTCGAAATCTGTTGACTTATTAAAGATTGTAAAGAAGTCTGCGAAGTTACCACCTTGAAGTGCAGCTTTAATTGCACGGTCTAATAATGTTTCAGATATTCCTTCTGTTTGTGTCCACTCATCGTAGTTACCTAATAATGTAACGCCATTGTTTAATTTGAGTTTACTTACATCGAATGTAGTATTGTCATCTACATATCTATTGCTTGAGAATAAATTATTTAAAACATATTTAAAGTCTTTGCCTTCTTTCAATGTGCTGATGAAAGTAACAGGAGACATTTTCATAAGAGTTTCAAATACCTTACGAGCTTCTAAATCTGTTTTAATTACGTGCATTGGTTTGTTCTTAACAGATACACCATCTACTTGAATAGCGTTAGAGATAATCTTAGAAACATCTTTACCATATCCAAGAGAGAACATTAAAGTTCTGAACTTCTCAATAGACTTTGTATTGTTGATGTCATATGAGTATAAGAAATTTCCATTAATAATTTTACTTAATACTAATTTCTTATAAGCTACGTATTGGCTTGTTGTGTTAGATGCTTCAGAACCAGTAAATAATTTTTCCATATCTTGTTGGATTTCATTATTTTCCATTCTAGCTTTAGCACCTCTATCGCTTTTAGCTTCGATAGATTCTAAGAATTTTCCGACAGCAGACTTTAAATTCTTTGGAAGTAATTCTAAAAGATTAACTTCAATAATATTCTTTGAAGCCATAAGGTCTGTGCCAACGCCAACATATTGGTCATATAAGTCGATATCATTTTTAATTCTGTCAATGATTTCATCTTGTTTGCTAACCATTAACATTTGCTTAACATCTGTATTGTTAAATAAGTAATCGCCTAATAGTTCATCATTCTTTCCAACATAAATGTTTTCGCCTTCGTTTCTGATGAAATCTTTTTCTACTCCATCGTCACCAACGATTCTTTCGTTGAAATCACCGATGTAATCTTTATTAGCGATGAGAATTAAGTTTCTAAATAATCTCGCTTGGTCAGTTTCACCTTTAAGAATTTCATTTTTGATTTCATCAGCAGTTAAAGGAGTTTCGCTATCGATATTATATGTTTCAATAAATATCTTATTAGTATCTAACTTTCCATCTTCTGTTAATAATCCAGATTTTCTTAATAACTCTTTAGCAAGGGGAGTGATATCTGTTGAGTAATTAGAATCAGAATCTTGATTCTTTGAGAATAATCTATGTACTTGTCTTGCTCTCATATTTGAGAGGACAGTTAAAGGATCAGTAATAAATTCTATTACTTGTTCCTTAGATAAAGTCTTGAAGAAATTATTATCATCTGTATAGTTATAATCTTTGCCATAGAAAACTTTAGTGAATGTTTTCTTTATACGTTCAACATAATCGTTTGTATTAGCAACAAAGTCATTATATCTATTGCCAATTAATTCTGATAAGTATTCGATGTAATCACTATCATCAATTCTTCTTTTTTCTAAAATGGCCGAACATTCTTCCTGGCTTAGATGACGACCATTTCCAACTAAGCCGTTGATAAAAGGGAAGTACTTCGTTGGATCTTCGATTATTTTTTCCAGTTGTGCACTTAAGTGATTATCTTTTTCTAAGTATTCTTTCAACTTAGCATTAGCAGGATCTTTCATCTTGCCAACGTAATCTTTCATTACATTAATATCTACATTAGTAAGTTTACCTTCGTTACTAGCTTTTAAAGCGATATTCATTGCATCTCTAGTTAAATTAACGAGGTCTTTATATTGTAATAATTTTCTAGCAACTTCGCCGACTTTGCTGCTCTTTTCAGATTCTTCTGCAAATTCAGTTAAGATGTTATCATTTAAAACTCCATCTCTATATAACTTAACTAATTGATTACGGCCAAAGCCTTCATCAGTTTCGTCTTCATCGAAGTTAGCTTTAAACAAAATTGCTTTATCAACGAGCTTCAATCTATTTTCCAAGAATTCGCTACGCTTAGCAGGATCACTAAGAATTTCTTGGTAATCCTTATAATCATTCATGACGATGTTTTCATCGAGGAGGAATGCGAAAGTAGCAATTGCTTTTTGCAATTCTTCATTTTGCTCTGGAGTTTTAAGTCCTACCTTAGTAAGAGTTAAAATTTTATAATAATCGTAAATCATTGCTTGAACAGTTTGTAATCTATTTACGATATCAATGTTATGAGCCTTGCTCTGGTTAGGAACAATATATAAACTTACATCGCTTTCTCCACCACTACTATTTTTTCTAGTGTATGAGACACGAGTAAATAATGGAATCGACCAGTCAATTCCAGCATATCCATCTGAATCAGCTGATAAATCTGGGTTACATAAATCAGCAATCGTATCTAATGCAACAATAATATCTCTCAATGGATTTGTTTCATTGTTATCTGACTTCTTTAATATTTCGTTTCTCTTCGACTGATCAACAGTGAAACCGAACCAAGGAGTTCCAGATGCCATAATAGAATATAACGATTCTGGTTCTTTATCGTTGTTCGGAGATGTGATGATTCCCATCTTAATCAACTGTTCAATAGCTTCTTTATTATGAGCTTTATCTTGTAAGAGCTGGAAGAACGGATTGTCATCGAAGTTAACATCTGTTCTTTCTTTATTATTACTGTCTAATACTATGATGTTTCCATCTTCTTCAACTTTAAATTTATGTCCTTCTAACGCAGAAGCATCGCTTAATACATATGTTTTAATTAATCCTTCATCAATAGCTTGTTTAAATTTATTAAACGAAGTTCCATCGTCATCACGATGCAATGTTTTAATTCTGTTACTAACAATTAAATTTCTAATATCGATATCTTTAATGCCGCTTAAATCATAGTTAGCTTTATCAGCCACTGTGTTTAAGAAATCTTTAAACGTAGCCATTGCGTGTTTAGACTTAACGTGATTCGCAAACGGTAATTTACCAGAGAAATCAGCAATCATTTTCAAAACTTTATTAGTGTGTGTAGCTTTCTTAGTAGCTAAATCAAGGATGTCTTCATAAACAGCCTTAATATTTTCAGCTTCAGCTTTCGATGCTCTATTAAATAACATAGCACTAACCATGCCATAATCTTTTTCGCCAGCTTCTTTAGTGCTGTTTAATAATTTAATAGCTTCTCTAATCTCAGTTACTTCATCATTATTTAAATTAAACGCAGTTACAGCTTTCTTATTATCGATGCTGAATACATCATCTAACTCCATAGCTGTTTCCATAATATTATTAAACATTCTAGCGGAAGCACTAATCTTATCTTTGCTAGATACTTTTTCAATATTATTTAATTTATTCTGTACGTGTGAGTCTAAATTCTCTAATACTTTAATGAGTTTATTCTTTTCGATAGGATCGAGAGTAGAACTTTCGACTTCATTAATATAATTTCTTACAGCACCACCTACAGCTCTAGCGTTAATATTCGCTTCTCTAATAAACGTGGATAATCTAGAATCTACTAAGTTCTGAGAATTACCGTATGATATAACGTTCTTAGCTCCGATGTATGCATTCATAATTATCGACTGTGGATTATATGCTGATTGCCAGAATGTTTGCCAAGATTCTTTACTACCTAATTCAGCGTATGGATTCGAGAACGCAGCCTGTGCACCAGCTGTTGTGATGTTTTCGAGAATATCAAAAATATTATCGACAGCCATACAAGCTTTCATATTCTTAGTCATATTCAATGTAGCATTTCTAACTGACTGAGAAATACTTCCATCAGCTAATAACTTCTTAGCGTTTTCTGTTAATAACTTACTCTTACTACCAAACATCGCATTTATTCTAGTAGTAGTTCCGATATCGCCTTGTGCTCTAAATAGTGATGATATAACTAAATCAGCACCTGCTGTAGCAAACGCTCTTCCTAAAATATCTCCAGTACTTAATGCTTTTACTTGCCCATCTGTTACTTTCTCAAGGAACTTTAATCCGTTGTTTCTAGCTTCAAGCTGACCAGCAACTGATACGAAATCTTTAACAGCGTTAGTAGCAGCGACCTGTATCGATTGTCCCCAGACAGAACCCATAACACCTTTCGTAGAAATAACAAAACCACTACGGCCTTTTGTTCCAGCTTGAAGAACTGCAGATGCACCTCTAGCAAGAGCTGTACCCGCATTCTTAACAGCAAGCTTAGCTGTCGTAGTTCCTAATGCTCTTAATTCTTGGGCTACTAAACCTTTAGCAACTTCTTCGAATGCTTCTTTCGGAAGCTGAGTTCCAAGCTGTTTACCTAATTCTGCAATAGCTTGTTGTGCTGTTCTTTCAACAACTTTCGGTGCGGCGTTACTTCCTAATCTTTCAGCAACTTTTCCGTAAACAGACTTAATAGAATTACTAACCATTTCTTTAGTAACTCCCTTAGCACCATCTTTCATTACTTCTTTAGCAGCTTCACTACCAATTTCAGTTCCAGTGTTGATAGCAGCCTTACCGCCTTGAGCAGCTGTACCGATGCCAGCAGTTAAAACAGTTAACACGATCATACCAGCGACCTGGCCAACACCTTTACAGATACCGTTCGCCCAGTCTTCGCCGTTCCAATTACTTACTGAATCGAACGTAACATAGTCTTCATCGCCTAATGCCCAAGTAGATTTCTTAAATGCTTCCCAGCGTTGTTGAGAATCTACCCAGTATTTACCTCCGTTAGCTGCGTCACCGATACCAACGAATAACGATACGGCCATCGAACCGATATCTAGTAAACCAACCCAGAAATCTCTGAAGCCTTCGAGGAACGAATCAACTGCTCCATCTAATCCATCGTTAATCTGGACAGCGTGAACAGAACCATCCTCGTTATATGTGATGGTACATTTACTTTCACCAGCTCCAGAAGAATCTTTTACAGCATATAATCTTCCATCAGTGTGGAAATAATAATCGTATTTACCATCACCGTCTGTATCTATAAACGGTGAAAACGCAGAACCTAAACTTCCTGCTTTATAATATGTAATAATTTTATTTACGTCTTCGTCAAAATATGGCTTCAACGCATCTACTTGATTCTTAAAAATCTCATAGAACTTATCATCAGACAATCTATTACCAGTAACTAAACCAGCAAGTGTCTGACTCATCTTATTCGATGTGGAATCTCTATACCAAGTTTCGTTCTGAAATAACGAACGTGAGTTAGCAATTAAATCTGCCAAGAACGTATCGCTATCTAGTGGCGATGTGCGATCACCATTTTTAATTCTGTTATACCAGAACAACTTAGATTCTAAATCATATCCAGCTTCCTTCATCAAATCTTTTCCGTAAGCTTGATACAAAAAATCAGTTTCAGACATTTCACCGTTCTGATACTTACTATAAAATTTCATTCTCTTTTCTTCAATTAAACACATCTTAGCTTCCATTTCCCAACCTTTAGGAACGTAGCCATTGTTATTATAAAAATCAGTGAATGAATCATTTTTATTTAAACCGCAAGCAACTTTCAAATCTTCATATGCGGTTCTTCCGAGAGTATCTTTATATAACTCTCCAGTGCTGATACTCTTTTCATCAGACACTAAATCAGTAGCTAGTGACTTCGTTGTATTAACTTCGCCAGTATCTAACTGAACATAATTATTTTTTAAAAAACCGACTTCGCTATTATCTACGTGATTAATTCCAGAATCAAAATCAACACTAGCACTTTCTCTTGCAGCGTATTCTTTTTCTGTAAGCTGTGGTCTGAAACTTTCTACTGGAGTAACTACTTCTTCTGGAGTATTACTTTTCAATACATCAAGCTCGTCAGTATCATTATTATCTTCGTTATAGTTGTTATTTTCTGTGTTCGAGTTTAAAACTTTCAACACGTCGTCGTCTTTATACATACGTCAGTCCCTCCTGATTTCTTTATACAACACGATAACTCGTCTGCTACCATTATAAAATAAAAAACAGTGGTTAATCAACCACCGTTTAACTTTCTGATTTAATTTTCTTTTTATTAATCTCGTAGGCTTTTTCAATTATATTTTCGAAATTATTCCAAATATTAATTACTACGCAGTTACAAGTCAACATAATAACTCGCTTAACAATCTGTTCGGTGGTAAGTTTTTCCTTCTCAGCAGATTCGACAATTTTTTTAATGCTTTCTGCATTACCTTCGTTGTCATCAATTAAACCACTGAGAATCGACATCATGTCGCTCGACTTAATTAATACGTTAGAGATAGATACTTTCTCTAATATTTCGCCAAACTTCTTATCATCCATTATGCGTTGCCCTCCGATGTATTTATTTTATTTCCGTTCTCATCAACTGGAATTATATGTAAGCACTGACCGAATCTGAATTCACCAGTGTAACCAGTAACTTTCCATTCGCCATCTACTTTATCGTAGTGTTTACAGAACTTACCAGAATCAAAATCTGGTCTAACTCCATCTGGCAAGACATTAAACTTCCAGTCTTCTTTTTCGGTTTTATGTTTTAATACGAATTCATTTTTCCATTTATCGGATAATTTAATTCTATAAATAACTTTAGTTTCAGCTTTACGAACTTTCCAATAATCTTCACGAGCTTCGTAGTAATCTCTAGTCGAGTAGAGATGTTTAATACCAAAACCGATTTGATATGAACGTGCACCCGTGAACCTATTCATAAATTTATCAAGATACATAAATCTGATTCTGACAATTTCATCACAACCATAATCTGGTAAGTGAGGATACATCTTACGAGCATTCGCATAATCTTTATCGGTTGGATCTTCATATAACGCAACAGTAACAGGTTGTTCTAAATACGCTTCATCGTGTTCATATCCGCTATCAAGTAATTCTTTTAACTCTTCATCAAGCATATCGTTAAGACTTACTTGTTGAAGAAATCTATGTTTACCAGATTCTCTAGGAGTGTCACGAAATACAACAGACTTATAACCTTTTAAATCAAGTTTTCTAAAATCTTCTTCAGAGATATTACAGATTAATTCTTTAACCATACTATTCCCTCCAGCTAATTTTACCTTTTACGATTTGAGGCTTAACATTATATCTACTACCATAATTATCTATGACAGCGACTAAGTTAGTTCTCTTATCAAGATAGCACTTGCTCTCGTTAACGTAGTCTGTGTTCAACCACGAACCACTAGAGCCAAGTGGTATAAATCCTTTAGGCATTTTTCTATTACCCATGATTTACCTCCTTATTGGCGTGAAGACATATCGTTCGCCATCTTTACTGATACCCATACAATAGGAATTACACAGACTCATGTGGTAGGCTAATCCCACAGTTACATATGTCTTTCACGATTACATTATGTCATTTGTATTTACATTTGTCAATGACTTTACATTAATGTTTTCATTTTTTAAAATTCTACGCTGAGTGACTTGAAATTATATTATGATGATGAAAATACCATTTAGTAATATATTATGATGATGATTCAATAGTGTCGTTGGGGGGTGTCCCTCTCTTTAATATAGTGAAGTAAAATATACAACATACTCATAATAATATCTAAAAGTTATTACAAATACATAGATATTATAATAAATACTATTAATACATTTACTTACTATATTAATACAATATACTAACTACATTAATACAATAATATAATAATAAATACTTACACTTGTATTATATATTATATAGCATATCGAAAAAGATTTGCGAGAAGCCCTAGTGGCGTTTGAACGTCCTGGTGAATGATCGAAAGATTTTGAAAGTGCTTGAGCAAAGAGCAGGTTAAGAAAGTTTCGCTGAACACCTGTTGACATTCGCATGATCAGAATCCCACTAGTGATGCAGAATTTTTGCACGTGAACTGATGGCTAGCTACGCTAAAAAACACGATGACAATGCTACTTGTTGTGATAACAAACTACTTGACAAACACAACAACAACCGCAACAACAACTACTTAATGTAGGTTATAAAAATGTATGGTATTTGTAATCACTTACGATATTTTACTTTTCGATATTATCGTTGAGATTGAGTAGAGTGAGCCAAATTCCTCAAAAAAACCAAGACATTATTATAAAAAATGACACTACAAATGTTTTACACTTTACTAGAAATGTATTACACTTCAAAAAAACTTTTTTTCTAGGCCTATTTTTTATAGGGTGGATTGATTTTTTACTATATACCATACATTTCATACTATATATATATTATCGCAGGTACGGAAAATGTAGTGCATTTAGTAAAATGTGTTTTTATGTTGTATATACTTTTTTCAAATCTGTAATACATTTCGAGTTTTGGTCATTACATCGTTATGATGTTGACATATATGAAAGCGGTGAGCTTGAGCCGAGAGTCAAGCGAGTTTATGATTAAGTATTGTTTTGATTATCAATCTTACTTCTGTCATTTTGGTGCTAGTGAAACTACACATATGTATGACACAAGAGAAGAAGCAGAACACGATATGTCTTGGTGTTTCAGACATAACGATGATGCTTATGTTTCTAATGTTTATAAGAAAGTTGTTATCACTCCAGAAGAAAAACTTCTTCACGACAAGCGACTTGCTTTAAAACAAGTTAAGTCCTTTGATTATAAAAAGGATAGCGATGCTTATGGAATCATTACTTTCTGGGATGGTTCTAAAGATGCTTTCTTTATTGTTGGTGACTTTATTTATTTCTTAGTTAGTAAAGAAAGATATCCTTTATATCAATTCCAAGGTGAGCATTGCGATTGTTCACTGAAATATATTAAAGCTTGAGGACTAATTGTCCTCTCTGTCTCAGATTCGTAATCTGACTGATGAGCCTACAGATGGCGAAACAGAGAAATGGAATAAGCTGTAACCATTTCATATCGGCAGCGTCTTAAGGAGACGATTATGTTATTCGTCATTATTGCTTTAGTGATTATGTTTGTTGTTGTAGCATTCATTATCAAAACAGTTAGAGCTTCTGTTTGCAAGAAACAAAAAGCAAAAGCTGATGCTATTAAGTTAGCTCAAATTCGTTATGAGAGAAAACTTAAAGAAGAGCCAATTACTTATCCTTCTATTGAGAAAGTAAGTGGCGATGTTGTTTTAGTTGTTACTCATAAGAATCATTATCATCATAAGAGATATCATATGATTGATAAGGAAGAAGTTAAACCACTTGTTGGCGTTAAACGTTTAGTTGATAAAGCTGGTGGAACACAAGTTGCTGCTAACTTATATGCATTAGATAAGTGGAATGATTCTTTTGAAGAATCTCACTATAACGTGCGTAAATATAAAGTAGATAAACGTAACGCACGTAGGAATAAACGTGCTATGCGTGAAGCATTTTATGCTGAATGGTAATTAATATTAATTGAGAAAGGTAAACTCGTTAAAACTAGAGGAAGAATGTTATGAAGAAAACATTTAAGAATTTTTCTGATGCTTCTAAGTTTCTTGAAAAGAAGCAAGCTAGAGAAAAGTACTTACGTAGAGCTAGAAGAAATCGTAAGTAATTTTCGTAGTTAAAAACGTCATAGGTGAAAGTCCGATTATGTTGATAGTTAAACTATCCCTACGAAACGTTAGGAAAAGACGTTGAGAAAGTCGAGTTTTTAATATGGAAAAAGATAAGAAAGTTGAATTGTATGCTTATCTATATGATAAGGAAAATAATTCTTATGGTATTGATCCAAAGCCTATTCAAACATTTAAAAATATGAAAGAGTTTGAAGAGACAAGTGGTATATATGCAATGTGTTACTTTATGGAACACCCTGCAAAAGATTTAGGATTTTGTTATTGTTTTAAAGGACAAGACATTCTAAATAAAGAACATATGCAGTTAGCAAGCTATGGTTTTATGGAGGCGAAATAATTATGGATAAAAATATTATTAATTTATTAAATGCATTAATTATGTCTATTAGAAAAATAGGTAGTATCGATGTTAAAAATTCCGATGCCAAAGATATCTGTTATGATTTGTTTGGTAGAGAAAGTTCGTGTGGTGCTGAGTTTAGTTCTAAAGGTATTTATGATGTTATTAAATATAATTTAGATAAACTCTCTAGAGAAATATATGATAATAAAGCTTTCGAAGAGAACCTTACTTACTCTAGAGTTGTAAAGTTCGCTATTGCAGGCGGCTTTATTATCAGAGATGGAAAAATTTGCGAGGTTAGACCAAGCACTTGGGCAACACAACCTATGGTTGGTTTTGAAGGTAAGTATATAGCTTTAGGCGGAGAAATTTTTTCTTTCAATAATTATGGTATTAGTTGGTCTTTAGATAGAATTCTTCTTGAAAATCATAAAGATGGTTCAATTTTTTTACGTGATGTTGAGTTTGAAAACGATAAGTTTTGTATTCATAGTAATAGATTTGAACTCTTTGATAGAGATGGCAGACATTTGAATTCGTTTGATATTGCACGTGTTGAAAACTATTTAGATCTTAAAGTTTTAGAAACTAAAGAAAGTGGTTATTCGAGTGCAGTTTATTTTGTTGGCTTTAAAACTTTACATATCAAATTGGATTTTTATGATGACGATTGTTTAGGCGATTCTGATAGAAAGTTTGGTGTCGATTATGTCGACAGAAGTCATTAAGGAGATGAATAGTTATGAATAAATTAACTGATGTTTTAGAAAAAGTTTGTAAAGCAATTGATAAAATTGAAAACATTGACTTCGACCAAACAGGCGAAGAAATCAAAGAAGATTTACTTGGAATCCATAGACAATTTCGTAAGCAAGATGGTGTTATGGATAAAGTAGAAGACTGCTTACAAGAATTGCAAACAGTTGTCGATGAATACAAAAGTATCGAAGATGAACTTGGTATTAATTTGGTAGTTTTAATGAATGTAATTAAGAATGGCTTTTATGTAAAAGGTCGTTCGGGTTACATTGATTTTAGAGCCAGTTATGATAACTATGGTGATGAAGTTAAATATGCTTTTATAGTAGATTATAAGCATAAAGAATTGCGTTGGATGCATAGCTATATGTGTGGTCGTGTTCATCCGTTTGTTTATGGTTGTCCTACATATGAATTTAAAAAGTATGGTAAGTCTTGGGCGTTAACTAAAGAAGAACTGGAGGTGAAACAAAATGAAAGCGAAAGAACGTAGAGCTTTGAATCGCTCTGTTACTTGTCAACTAAAGAGAAAAGTTTCTTGTCGTAAGATTAGTTACAAGAACGAACTCAGTAACATTAGACAGATGTATAGATAAGGAGGTAAGTATAATGTTAGAGAAAAACATTGCTAATGCATTAGCTTGTGGCTTTTGTATTAGTGAAAACGTTGGATATTTCTTAGACGAACATAGTGCTGAGAATCATCCACACGAATTAGTTAAAGCTTTAGTTCCTAAAGCAGCAGATTGGTTAAGACCTTATGCTGATTTAGGTAAAAGACTAAGAGCTTTTAAAGAAAAACTTAATGATGTTAAGAAACATATCGCAGAGTTAGTTTGCGATGGCGACATTAAGTTGGTAACTAACAAAGATGTTAGTGATTATTTTATGAGTAAGGATGATCTTCGCAGTATGTGGAATCAGCACGATGAAGATATTAAAATCTGTAATTCGTTTGTTGATTCGTATAACAAGCTTGCTAGGAAATGTCCTAAGAAGTTAGAGATGGCTTCATTTGGTTCTTGGTATGTTGGCAAGTTAATTGCTAAAGCCGAGAAAGATTTTGTTCCTTTATATTTTGATGATACTATTCACGGTGTTGTTGAGAATAAAGAAGTTATTGATAAAGATTTTCGTATCGAGAAATGTAAAATGATTTATGTTTATTTTGTTGATATGGATTCTGATGAATCACGTGAAGAACCTATTTATTTTAATAAGGTTATTGATGTCGTTGATGATAAAGAAGTAGAAAGATTCCAGACTCTTGATGAAGTTGTTGATAACTTCCTTAAAGTTTGGAATGGAATCTATAATCCTAATTGTGGCATTTATCATTCCGATGTTATTGAATTTGATAGGAAGGTAAAGCTATGGACAAAATAAATCATGTACCTACTGACTTAGATTTCTGCAACAATTGTAAGAACCATCAGTGTTCTTGTTGTGGAAATTGTTGTGGCGAATTTATTCCTATCACTCGTAAAGAGATTGAAAGAATAAAAGAATATATGAAAAGCCATCCAGAAATTAAAAACAATTGGCCTTCATCTGATGATAAAAATCTCTATGCGTTTTGTCCTTTTTTAAATAAAGAAACAAATCGCTGTGATGTTTATCCAGTTAGGCCTTTTGTTTGTCGTGATTTTAAATGCGATAGAAGTAAGGAAACTATTAAAGCTAAACGTGAAGCGTATGCTAAGCGTGCTGATTATAATGCGTTCAAAAATAAGGAAGAGCCTATTGTTTCTTGGCATTACTTATTCTTTGACGATTATAATTTTGACTTATGCTATCGTCATTTAATTTGTAAGAAGTATCTCAAGAAAGGAAACTTAACTCTTGAAGCTGAGATGAAGTTAATTCCTATGGTTGTAGATAAACGAATTGTTTTTAAGGAAGGAGAATAAGTATGAGTAATACTGGTTATGTTTTATGTGTTCAAAGAATAAAACCATCTTGTCTTAAAGATAAAACTTTTGTTAAGTCTTTAAGAAAGCTTGGCTTTGAAAGATGCTTTGGTTCTGTTTTGCACAGAGATGAAGATGAATATTTTTTAAAACAATATGGCCCTAAAGATTGTGACTACGACAATATGATTGCTGGCGATATTACTATTAGAGGTCACTCTATAATTGTTTTATATCCTGGTGAGTTTCATTATCATTTGTGTGAATTTGATGACAAGTTGGTTCGTGAATTAACACGTAAGGTTAGTAAGATTGTCACTAGGATGAACACTGATTTATTTAAATTGTTAGAAAGTATAAAGAGGTTTAATGAAAATGAAAACGATTGATAAAGATACTGTTGAAATCAGTAGAGAAGAATTAAAGAAAATGTTTATGGATGCTACTAAGAATCATATGCTAAAGTCTAATCTTCCAGCTCCTGTTGGGTTAGTTATTATCGCTAGTTCATCTGGAATTTTTTGTGAGCTTTGCAACTCAATGTTTGGTTGCAATAAAGATGACAAGAGTAAATCTTGTGCTGATGCTTAGGAGGATTTAATTATGTGGTATCCGAAAGTCGATATTCTTGAAAACGTTCTTAAAGAATGTTGTGAGAAATTTAAATGTTCTGAGGAAGATTTAGTTAAGGATATGGTTTTTGAATATAGAAAAAAAGAAATCAAAAACTATAAAGACTATCTTTCTTATGAAGCTGAAACTGAATATTTTTTTGGTGACAAAATGCCTAATGGTCGTCACAAAATAATGATTTATTGTTGGCTTAAGAAAAGAAAACTGAAAGGAGGTGAATAATATGAAAAGATGTTTTGGTAATTGTCATTCTGGTTCTATTAAGTTGTTTGAATCAGATGAAGACGGTGAACACGGAGTCGTCACTTTAGTATTTCTTATTGATTTCAATGCTAAGGATGTAACTTTTTGGCGTAAGTTTACCTATAAGGTTTCGCCTATAACTAATGGTTCTGTTGAATTACATTTAGGTAATTATCCTTTAGATAAGTTTGGTGAAACTTGTGAGCAATTGTTAAAAGAACTTTACGATGATAAAGTTCGTTGCTCATTTTGTGGCAAAGTTATTGAGCTTAGTGAATCACACTGGCACGCTCCAACTGCGTGTGCTTGTGAT
Organism: Bacilli bacterium; assembly: GCA_918272565.1. Lineage (GTDB taxonomy): Bacteria > Bacillota_I > Bacilli_A > ML615J-28 > CAG-698 > Tener-01. Next base: position 33,166 of record CAKJYW010000013.1, on the reverse strand, counting down.
GATTGCGAAGCTAAAGCTATTGCTAATGAAAAAGAATTCATGAGTATGTTGGATTAAAGGAGGTATTAAAATGAATAAAATTTTATCCACAAAAGCTCTTACATCTGAACAAGGTGATAAGATTATCAACGATTTCAGCGTTGAAGATTATGCAAACAGAGATAGTAGCGAGATTCAAGCTACTATTTCTTTGCTCAAAAAGTTTGGTGAAGAAACTGAAACTAAGATTGAGGACTTAGCTGTTAGTTCTGGTCAAACAGAATTGATAGCAAAAGCTAAGTCTATTGATAATATCATTAAGAATTTATTTAGTATCTTAGCTGCTAGAGTTGAGCCAGAGAATCTTGACGACAAAACTTTATTGAATATTACAAAGGATGATGTCGTTCAAGAGAATGGCGAAACACATACTAATGAAGTTGTTGATTCAACTTTAATGTTTGTTACTGAAATCAAATATCATTTTGCTAGTGTTGAAGATTATAATACTAACAAAAATGTTCACTTAACTGAAGAAGTTTACTATGAGAATTTAGTTAGAAAGTTCTTACAGTTAGAACTTAGTATCTGTTTTAAGATTGGCCCATTTAGATTAAGTTCTTTTGAGTCTGATGTCGCTGAAGAAATCGTTGATAAGAATGTTCAGTGGCATACATTAGTTTCTATTATTAAAGCTGATGTTGTTAAGTTAAATTCTTTGCTTAACTTATATCCAGAGAAAAGAGAAATACTTCTTGATGCTGGCTATATTGTTAAGGAACATAACGTTAAGACTAAAGCTCCTGGTCGTGTTCAACTTAGTTTGTTTGACGAGGAAGAAGAAGTTGTTAACGTTATTCCAGATGATGAAGCGATTGATGATTCACTTGGCGATATATTCGATGATGATGTTCCATCTAGTGATACTCCAGTTAACGACACTCCAGTTAACGACACTCCACTTACTGTTACAATTGATGAAGCTGTTGTTCCAACTGCTGATGTAGGGCCAGCTCCAGAAGAGCATGATCATCTATCAGATGCTGCATCTAATAGAGATTATGATTTGCCATTTTAATTAAGGAGGATTTATATGAGTAATAAAGAAAACAAAGTTGACATCGCTGATATATCAAAGAAGTATATTCCTAGCGATGCTTTTATTTCTATTTTAAAATCTAGTGCTGAAGAACTTTATACTAACTTATTAAAGTTTCTTGAGAAGCACGGATATACTGATGTTGTTTCTTATGAACATAAGACTGATGGCTATATCTTTGCAAGAGGAACTCTTCCAGTGTGTTTATGTGCACACTTGGATGTTGTTCCTTCTTATGCAAAGATAAAGTCTATCAAGAAAACTGTTCTTTATAACAACAAAGAAGAAAAGAAAATCATTGATGTTCATTTACATAGCAAACAAGGAATTGGTGGTGACGATAGATGTGGTGTTTACGCTATCGTCAAGATGATTTCTGAAGGTCATCGTCCATCAGTTCTTTTCTGTATGGGTGAAGAGATTGGTTGTTGTGGTTCAAGACAATTTTGTCGTGACTACAAAGCCGATTTCTTAAATGGCATCAATGCTTTTATTCAAATTGATAGAAGAAATAAAACTGATGTTGTTCGTTATAGCGATGCTAATCCAGCTTTAACTGATGCTGTTTGTAGGTTTGGTTATAGTCATGCTATGGGAAGTTGCAGTGATATCTCTCAGTTAATGCCACACTTTGGTATATCTGGTGTAAATATTTCTTCTGGATATCATCACGAACATTGTAAAGACCGTGAATATATTTCTATGTCTGAGGTTAGATATCTTTTATCTAACTTAAATAAGATGTTACGCTCTGATATTTTCTCTAAGAAGTATGAATATAAGAATGGCTATACTTATCATTCATCTTATTTTAGTTGGTGTAACTATTCTAGTTCTAACTCAAACTCAAATTCATATGAGCAATTATCTTTGTTAGGCAATGATGAAGGTCAAGACTTTGGCGTTTGCGAAATGTGTGGTGAAATGACTGAACACGAAGATTTAGTTCAAACAGATGAACCACTTATGGATTTTGTTTGTCCTCAATGTGCAGAGCTTTTGATGTCTGATGGCGACCACATTAGATGTCCATCTTGTGGTGCTATTTTAAGAAAGAGTCATTATAAAGATGACGCTTCTTTTGAAGTTCATAACTGTCCTTATTGTGGCGGTGAAGTTGATGAAAATAATAATGATTAGGAAAGGAGATTTATAGTTATGGCATTACCTAAAGTTATTAATATTTTAAGATTTGATGTGGGTTCTCAAACTTGCCCACAAGAATTACGTTTGATTTTAAGAGAGAACATTAGAGATGTTTTCAAGCGTAGAAATGGTGTTAAGAATGTTACGTTATCTAACCACGGCATTGATGCGTTGTTAGAATTATGGTGGAAACGTCATCGTAATATTATTAGTGCAGCATCTCTACGCCCAGAATGGGATTGGAAAACATTATCATTATTGTTTGATCAAAACGTTAGCCGTCCTGTTAATTTCAAGTCTGCTTTTATTGATTATAAGACACTATTAGGAAGAGCTGATTGTGGTTTAGATGCTGATTATTATGAGATTGAATCTGATTCTTCTTGTGTTGGCTTTATAAGAGGTGATGAAACAAGTGGTACATATCTTGGTTATGCAGCTGATAAATTATTTAAGATTTATATTCAAGCTTTTAGAGATTTAATTCTTGAAGGTCAACCTATTAAAGAAGAATATACAGATGAAGATGCTAAGATTTCTGTAGCAACTGTAGAAAGAGTTAAAAATTTTATCGAAGAATATAAACAAGAGTTTACTGATGATGATAAAACTATTACTGGTTGTTTCTTTACTATTCAGTCTGTTTTCTCTATGCTTGATTCAGAAAAACCTATTCCTTTCAATAAGCTTCCTAAAGCTATTTATGATAAAGCTTGTTCTTTTGCTTCTTCAGAGGAAAGAGAAAACTTTTTATCTGATTATACATCTTGTATTGGCGAACACATTAATTGGTTTTTAGGTGACTTATATAAATCTGTTGGTGCTAACCAAGCTAGTGATACAGCTGGGCCAGTGAAAACAACTATTGTTAATAAGCTAGTCAAGAGTTTCCACGATTGGCTTACAGCTTTGACTGTTGATATGAGAGGTAATCGTTTTGTTGAAGGTGATGACTTTAATGTTGCTGTTAGTAGAATAAAAACTAATTTTAGTTATTATTCTAACGCAAAATTTAAAGTTAGAAACGTATTAGGTGAAGGTTTCACTCTTGTTAATAGAGGAACTTATGAACAATTGTTTGCACGTTTGCAAGAAAATGTTAAAGGTTCTTTCTGTAAAGAATCCTTTATCGTTTCATTCCATCCTTGCGATATGATTACTTGTTCTTTAGGTTATAGCTGGTCAAGCTGTCAAAGTTTTATTGATGACTTTACAGATTTGCCTGCTAAGTATGGCCAAGGTTCTAACTACGGTGGTGGTTATAACCGTGGTAACTTCCAGTTCTTATGTGCTAATGGTTTCATTGTATATATTCCTCACGAAAAACTTGAAGGTGTTCCACAATATCTTTGGGCAAAGAAGAAGAGATGTCTTCTTTGGGTTGGTGACAATCTTGATTGCATTAGACAAAATGATTTCTATCCTGGCCATCCATATGACCAAGAATCTATCGCTCTTGCTAAAGTTATCAGAGAATATCTACAAGATGTTTTCGCTCCATTTAATTTTAGTAATGGTACTGTTGACTGGAAAGCTGTTAAAGGTTCTGCAAGAGTAGGCAAAGATTTCGGTGAGTCTTTAGATAGGTCTAAGTTTGAAGAAATCGCTGATGATTGTGATGGAAGATACAATGATCCGATTATGGCTTTGAGTTATCTTAAAGGTAAAACAGAGAAAGCAACTTACTATTATGCTGTTGATTTCCCTAAACTAGATACTGGTGTTATTAGGCCTTGTTCTTATAGTGATTCTAGAGGATATAGTTCTTTCGTTACAAGACCTAATTGTTGCCGTGTTTGTGGTAAAGCATTAACTACTGGTAACCTTTGTCCTAAATGTGAAAGCGAATTGATTGAACACAATGGACAAATGGTACATCCAAGTGATTTAGTTTGTATCAATACTGAAGATGGCAAAAAGTATTTTGATATAACTGAATTAGATAAACTTGGTGATTATGTTACTACTGAAGAAGGTATAAACATTAAGTTTAAATCTGCTTATAAAGTTATTATGCCTAGTGGTATTAAATACTTTAAAGTTTTACCAGATTATGCAGAGAAATGTTCTGTGTGTGGTGAATACTTTCACAAGTCTTTAATGATTGGTGAAGTTTGTATTGCACACTTTAATTCTGCTATTGCATCAAGAGATAAAGAAATCCAATATGATATTAAAGATGTCATATCTTTATTCATTAAAGGTTCTTTATCATTTGATTGTAATGATACTGATAAGTTACTCACTCTTTTAGGTATGCTTGAAGAGAAGAACATTAAATGGGTTAGTGGTTGTAAAGCTACTGACTATGTTCCTCGCACAGATTCTGCTAAAAGAATGTATCTTTCTAAGAACAGTAAAGGTTTGATTATTTCTTCAAAGCCTAAGTCTACTGTTATTAGAGTTAGTAATCTTGTAGTGAAAGGAGGTGAATAATATGAACGTACAGAAAACATTAATGCCTTTTGATTTAGTATCTTGTCCTTATGTTTCTTTAGATGGAGATGTAAAGAGATTTGCTAATGGTGATGAACAACGTGGCTTGTTTATGGTTATAGCTGTTGATTATAACAATATGATTTGTGCTAAAGTCACTTCTCAAAGTGACAATATGTATTTAAATAATAGCGTTGTCTTAACTAAAGCAGCTAATTATTTTTTAAGAACTGATAGCTATGTTCAACTTGATAAGTTACATACATTATCTGTTAATTCTGCTACACGCATTGGCTATGTAGATAAACCTAGTAGATATTCTATCTATAAAGTTTTATCTGGTTATTTAGCTACATTGTCAACTGGGTTGAAACGTTTTGCTAATCCACCAAGGAAATATGTTTCTCCTAATCGTAGATATAATCATGAGTAGGAAGAAATATTATTGTCGTCCTATCAAACTTTATGTTTGTGTTGTTTGTCAAACACAAGAAGATTCTTTTAAGGTATTGTTATTCGGATATACTAACGGTGTTAAGTTATTCGATTTAACAATGCCTTTTCCTTCGGGAAGGAATCGTTGTGCTTATGTAAACAACAAGGACTATCCTTGGGTTTGTGATTGGCTAGTTGAAAATGGAATTGCAAATCCTACTTACCGTTCTTATAAAGAGAATGGTTTTAACTATAAGGAATTTAAATTCAGAAAGGAGATTTAATATGGTTGCGTATGAATTTGAAATCTATCGTGTTGAACCAGATGGTTCTAACACAGTTATTGAACATAGTCTTGTTCCTAAACCAAAGAATTATGTTATTGAAAGAGCTAAGTGGTTTGAAAGAATGTATAAAAACCACGATATTCCTAGAAAATTTTTTGCAATTATGAAAGGAGAAAAAGTTTATGAAGGAAAATAAATATGAATTAGAAATGTATGGTAATACATACGATATTATTTTAAGAAGAGGTAGCTATAGCACAAACAAAACACTTGCTATCGCTATGATATGTGTTGATAAGAGTGGCTTTGAAGAACCTTATGCTACTCTTACAGTTAACATCGATGATAGCGATGTTCTTGCTAACAAGACTAGAGCTTTTGTCGATACTAATAATCTTGGTGAGAAGATTCTCACTTGGATTGTCGATAATAAATTAGGAAAGCACACTGGCTATCGAGGTTGCAGTGGCTTCTGTTCTTATCCGCTCGTTGAGTTCGATGAGAATGTTATTAAAAATATGAGGAGCTTCTAATATGAGCAAGATCATTGCAGAAGCTTTTATTTTAACTCACGATTGGTGCTTTGCTAATGGTGATAAAGGTCATTATGAGATAATCGAAACCGATTCTCAAAAAGCTTTTGAAAAATTTAATGACTTAAGACTTAACATCGAGAACGATGAATACGATTTCGATGCTAAGTATACACCATATTCTGATGGTGATATGTCTTATTCTGTTTACGAAGATGAGAAGTCTAAAGTTAACAGACAAGATTTAGTTTTGAAACCAGTTACACTTAAGGAGGTATTGTAATTATGAATCCAAAACATTTAGAAACATACGTTGAGAGTTTACATAAAACTCTTGAAAGTAAATTATTTTTTACAAAATTTTTAGATAAAAAGTTCTTTGATAATAAAGTCGTTATCGATTTTGGCTGCGGTGATGGTGCTGTTCTTAAGCACATTCACAATAATAGCTACAATTGTTTATTAGTTGCTGTTGATGCTAATCCTAATATGCTTAAATTAGTTGAGCAACAAAACATTGGAGCGTTTTTGTTCTCTTCTTTAGAAGACGCTGCTAATTTTATCAAAGAAAGATGTGGTGATAAGGAAGTTGTATGCATTGCAACTTCCGTTCTCCACGAGATTAATGATTTCCAAAATTATTTTCGTCAATTCTGCAAAGAAGTTGTTGACTATGTTATCATTAGAGATATGTATGTCGTACCTAAAATTACTTTTGGTCGCACTGAAATATTATTATCTAAGATTATTTCTGGTGCACATCCTAAATATCTTAGTGATTTTATCAGTCGTTATGGTTTTGAAAGAGAAGCTTTGATTCATTATCTTTTAAAATATACTTATGTAGAAAACTGGGAATGCGAAATCAATGAGAACTATTTGTCTATTGATTGGAAAGCTATTGACAGTTTAGTTGATAAAGTTCTTTTCAATAAAGAATATATTCAACCTTGGAGACAACAACAAGTCAAGAAAGATTTCGATATTGATATTAGTCAATGGACTTATACTACTCATAGAGAAATCATTTTTAAAGTTAAGAAGGAGAAATAATTATGAATGAAAAAGTAAAAGAAAATTTAAGATTAATCGATGCTGATATTGAAGAAGGAATGGACAAAAAGTTTATTGACATTGACTTCGGTTTAGAATTGCATAGATTAATAAAGTCTACTGAAGCTGCACTTAACGAAGGCGAAGAAAACGAAAAGGCATTGAAGATTATTATATCTAAATGCGTTGACATCTGGTTGTTCTATAGATTTAAAGATATTAATTTAAAGATGTATAACGACTGTGCTAGAGATAGCTATAGAAAGCTTACTCAAGAAGAGTTTAATTTAGTTAAAAAGGTGGTGAATAGATATCAATGAATCTTAAACAAAAGAAATGTTGTCGTAAGATTATTAAAAGGCAATGCATCAAACCACAGTTAGAGCTTCCATATAGATGGTCAAGTAGACTAACTCATTATCTTAATTTATTAAAACGAAAGGAGAAATAATATGAAACATAATTATACTTTTACTACTATTTGTAGTTTTGTTATTCCAAATCCAGTTAATGAATTCACTATTAAGATTGGTGGATTTCCTTGGACTGTTCAGTTTGTTGATGGTGATGATATCGGAGGCTTGTCTGGTCTCCGTGACATCAACAACTTCACAATTAAAATCGACAAGAGGCTTAATTATAAAGCCGCTAGACTTACTTTCATTCATGAAGTTGTCCATGCGATTTTAAGTTGCCAAGGAAGACACTTCCAAAAGAAGTTTGATGTCGAGGATGTGTGCGAGTTTATCGCATTCAGCCACGATGCTATTGAATCATATCTTCGTGATTTTGATAAAGCTGTTATCAAATTCTCTAAGAAGAAAGGAGATAAGTAATATGAAGAAAGGTCATAGAATTGCTGCGTTGTTAGCAGCTTCACTTGCCATTACATCCGCAGGTTCTGGTGCTACGTTTCCTAATAACATAGGCACAGACTTTAGCAAGGATTCTTCTTGTGTAAGATCCAGTGCTTATCATAGTAATGGCTCTCACTATCGTAAAGATTGCGAAGGCTGGGCACGTCATCAGAATCTTATTCGCTCTAAACGAAGAGCTAAGAATAAAGCTAGAAGAAAAGCAAGGAGGTATTAATATGGACGCTAATGAAAAATATGAACTCGAACTTAAGTATTGTAAGAGACGTGTTCACGTTGTCATCAACGATGAATACCATCCTATCGATACCGAAGGCGTTGTTGAATCTGTAGATGATGCAGGTCAATTACACGGTACTTGGGGTAGTCTTGCTGCTATCCCAGGCACTGATACTATTGAACTGCTTCCATCTGCTGTTACATCAGTAATTAAAACAGAGTTATCTGTTGATAGAACTATGTTTGTTATTACTGATGATGGTTATATCTATAAGATTTCCGAAGGCACTGGTGATAATCTTGAAGAAAAAGATATCGTTGATGGATATGTTGATTATATCTATTACGATGTCTTCTGTTCTTTGGAAGATTTAAATGAAGACATTATCGATGATGGTGGAATGATTCTCTTAAAGAAACTTTATAAGGAACATTCTGTCGAAGAAATTCTTAAGGTCGTTGAAGACTTTGCTAATGTTAAATTTGTTGTAGAGAAGGATAAATAATTATGGGATTAAGTATGCGTTTATTTCTTCTAGACAAAACTGTGCCATCTGATTATTCTGGCACTGTTATTAATCATAATGCTGAAGTAAAGTATCCAGAAGATTTGATGACTCTTGGATACAAGAACAGCATCAGAAGCATTCCAGTGGTTATCAATGGTCACGAATATCAAGTTGGTTTTTGGACTAAACTTTATTCGGTACATAATTGGTTGATCCGTGAATGCTGCAGTAGCAATTCAGCAACTAGTTCTTGTGTAGTTCCTATTAGGAAAGCTAAAGAGTTAGTTTCTGTATGTGAATCAGTTTTAAGTATGAAGGATAAGAATCCAGTTGACGCTAGAGACGTTGCTGGATTCTTTTCAGCTTCTAGAGAACACAGCGATGATTACTTCGCTGAGATTAAGTATACCAAGGAGTTACTTGAAGGTGTTATAAAACACGTTGAGAGTAATCCTAGATATAAAATTGTTTATCGCAATAGTTGGTAAGGAGGTATTTATTATGGCAAAGAAAAAAATTATCAAAGTTTGCGTAAGAGAAACACTTGAACGTGTTGTTGAAGTTGAAGCTTCAGATGATAAGGAAGCTATTCGTAAAGTTAGAGATTCATATTACGATGAAGATATTGTCTTAACATCTGAAGACCATGTTGGTACAGATTTTTTAATTTTCTAAGGAGGTATTTGGTATGGAAAATAGAAAAATTTTATATTATGTAGCTGAAAAGAATGGATATGATTTCCATAAGATGTATGCTGCTGTGAATTCTAAACTTGATTTCACTGAGAAAGATGTTGAAGAAGCTTGCAGTAAAGCTGGTAACTTCATCACTATCTTGGATGTTGGTTATCCAGAAAGATTGAAACGAATTTATAATCCAGCTATGGTTCTTAATTACGAAGGCGACATCAACGTCTTAAGCAACTGTGGCAAGTTTGTGTTCTTGTTTGACAAAGCTAACAACTTTAATCTTCCAGATGACATCGTGGTTACGATCTCTGAAGGTATGATTAATGTTGGTGGTGTGCTTAAGCTTTGGCTTGGCAAGAAGTATGAGGACATCGTTCCTCTTCACAACATTGCCGCAGGCTTATGTCGTGCTGTTGCCATCCTCACTCCAGTAATGGAACATAAAGAGATAGCTGCAACTGTTCTCATCGGTTCTATGTTACATATGGGTGGTGATGTGTATGTTGCTCCTACAGTTAATCCTTCTTTTAATAATAAGCTTATTAAGGAAGGTGCTTACCTTGCAGATTGCAAAGAAGATTTGGAAGAGAAGGTGAAGTAGTATGGTTTACGTTAAAAATAAATTAACTGGTGAGATTCACGAATGCATCAGTGACAAGATTCCAGTAGTGGATGAAGCTGGCCATATGCATTTTGGTTTCCGACTCAAGGATAACAGTATCATATATAATAAAATTATTTATGATGCTGATCCAGTGAATCTCTGTAATAAATTCATCTTTGTCAAACAGTGCTGGAGAAAGGAAATGTTTAGACTTAAGTTTAAGCATATGAAGTTCTACCAGCTTGAGTCTTATATTAAGGATGGTTATACCATCTATGGTGCTGTTTGGACATCTCAAGGTCTTATATTTAGAATCAAGATGATTGAGATTCCTAAAGGTAATCACGTTGAACTTGGATGGGAGGTGATAAACAATGGATAAACTTCCAGTTTTTGTTCCAGGCGAAGCTGTCATCTATCAAAACGGTGACATAATGCAGCTTGGTATAGTTAAATCCGTCTGTGGTGATGACGATTACTTCGTTAACTACCATACTGGTGACACTGCAGCTAGAACTAACGCACGTAATTTGCATAAGATTGCTAATAACTATGCGTTCCACGTACTCAGACTAGATACTAACGGCAATGAGATTATAGATCGTAAGCCTGAAGAGCCTGAGTTTGATACAATAGAATAAAAAGGAGGATATATATATGCTATTAGAACACAATGTTCCTGTTTATAAACAACTTATTAATGTTCTTTCTAACGATAACTGTGCCTGTGTTGTTATGGGCACAGGCGTTGGAAAGAGCTATGTCGCTTTAGAATATTTAATTCAAAATAAGCTTACTGCTTTGGTAGTTTCTCCACGAACTTCTATTAATGCATCGTGGGAAAAGCTTTGTGGTGAGAAAGTTGATACCATCACTTATCAAAAGCTTGCTAATATTTACAAGTCTATTGATTATTCTTTTTATGATGTAGTCATTTGTGATGAAGTCCACCATATTGGTGCTCCTAAATGGGGAGAACCTATTAAGTTCCTTATCGATTCTGGTAAGAAAGTTATTGGTTTGACTGAATCATCAATAAGATATACTGATGGTGCTCGTGATGTTGCTGATGAATTCTTCCACGGTAACATTGTTAGAGGTGAATCTGTTGAGTCTGCAATTGACAAAAAGATTCTTAATCCAGTTACTTATGTCGGAGCTATGTATAATAGTGACGGACTTAAGAAAACAATCCGTGGTAAGATTCAAAGCAGATTATATGCGAAGCTTAATCTTGTTCTCAACAACACTCCTACTGTCCAGGAAATCTTAACAAAGAATATGCCTGATGGTAAACGTAAAGGTATCATCTTTGCTTCCACTATTAATGATATCAATTACGCAATTGATTTTATGCATTCGGTTTATCCCGATGCTGTTATTAAGTTCGTCCATTCAAAGCGTCCTGCTGCTTATAATGCAGAAGTGTTTGACTGGTTTAAGAAAACTAAAGAAGGATACATCTGCTCTGTTGATATGATTTCAGAGGGTGTTCATATTAAAGGAGTTAATACTTTAATTATGCTCCGCCGAACTGAATCTCTTAACTTGTTTAATCAACAGCTTGGTAGATGTCTTGATGCTAATTCAAAAGAACCTGCTATCATTTTCGATTTAGTTAATAACAAATATTCTATTAGAATTATTAATGGTAAAACTAGAGTTAAGACTAATTTTATCTTTGGTTCTAGCAAACTTAATGTTGTTCCATCTGAGCAATTGATCATCAAGGATTACACTAAAGATATTGTTGAAGTTCTTGAAGAAATTAAATTATCTATTGCTGGCAAGTGGACTAAAGAAGATATTGAACTTATGAAAAAGTATTATGTTTCAGAAGGTACTAAAATATCTAAACGTTTGAGCAAGCCATATTCTTATGGCGGAATTGTTGCTCAAGCTCAAAGTCTTGGACTTATCTTTGATAAAGGATATTGGTCTGATGAAGAAGAGCAAGTCCTTATCAAGAATTATCCTCTTCACGGTTTAACTTATTGTTCCAAGTTGTTACCTCATCGTTCTCGTCAAGCTATTAAAGCTAGAGTCGATGTGTTACATCTTAAGACTATTAAACCACATCATATTCCTTGGTCATCTGAAGAGGATGAGATTGTTCGTGAGTATTATCCGAACGAAGGCTATGAAGTTTTAAATAGACTTCCAGGCAGAACTTTAGTTCAACTTAAACGTTACGTTAATAACAATAAGATTCGCCGCAAAATTTCTGACTGGTCTCCAGAAGAAGATGAGATTGTTAAAAAGTATTTCCGTAAAGAACCTTACGAAGTTACGCTTTCTCGTCTTCCTGGTAGAACATTTAACGGTTTAAAAATCCGTGGTGAGAAGTTTGGTATTTATAAATTTGACAGCACTTATAGAAAACATAAAATTAAAAAGAGGGATTAATCTCCCTCTTTTACGTTCTCGTTAATTAAGATGTAAGCTCTTAAATAATCGCAGGCTATTGATGCGGCGTTCTTTAATGCTGTTTCAATAGAAGCGTAGCTATCAAGGATACCTTCATCGTATAAGTTTACTTTGGCGTTGTTCGTTGCATCGATTCCGTTTTCGTATGACTTATATAAGTATTCATCTGAAGGCATTTCATATCCAGCATTAGCTAGAATCTTTTTCATCGGAGCTTTCAAGGCATCCGTGATTTCTGTTACCTCGTTAACTGTGTCTGGTTTGGTTAAGTAATACATTGCTTTGCCACATCCAGGCAATACTCCATCACGCATTGTGCATCTGACTGCTCCGATGGCATCATCAAGTTTGAAACGAATGGTTCTATATTCAGTTACAGTTTGACAAGCAAGCTTAATTGTTACGACTCCAGCTCCTAAGTTAGCCATGCGGCGGTTGATTACATCAGCTCTTACAAGGTTGGTGGTGAACTTGTTCTCGTCAAGCTCTCTCTTATATGCACTCATTCTATTTTTGATTGCATCTGTATCACATTTAGCGATGATTGTAGTCTTATCGATTTCGATTTCGATGTGATCAGCCGTACCAGCGTGGTCGTAAGTGTAGTCAGTCGTGTTAAATGTAGCTGATTGAACCATACCGTTTGTTTTCGCAGCGATGTCCAAGAAGATTTCGTCTGCATTACCTTCATTGATGAACATAATCATGAAGTCTAACTTGTTAGCAGATAAATTCTCAATCAATTGTTGGATTGTTTCTGGATTATGATTTGAACTGAAGACGAATACTAATGGTTGCTTTGGATTAGTGATTGATTTAAATAAATTGTTGAGGCCGTTCTTAGTAAGAATGCCTTCAGCTAATAAGAATAACTTAGCATTGTCCCTAATCCATACACCTTTCTCATTATTTGCTAGCTTACCTAACTCTTTTGAGAAGTATCCAGAGTTAACAACCATACCATCAACGTGTTCAACTACGGATTCTGGGATGGTTCTGTCATGCTCGATGGCAATATTCATTGCATCGCCAGCTTTCTTTGCAGCTTCGTAAACTAACTCGCCGATGTACGGAATTTTAGTTGTGATGTAGCTGACGCTCTTAATGAGATGTTCTTTGTTTGCATCAGTGATTTTGATACAAGAATTCTTTAAGAGCTTTACTGCGTTTTCACATTTAGATTTAATAATGTCTGCTGCAATTTGCTGATGGACTCCTTGATTAACAAGCTTCATCCCGCATTCATATAACTCTTTAACTAATAATACAGTAAGAGTTGTCCCATCGAAGGCTGCTTTTTCAGTGTTGCTTGCTGCTTCGCAGATGGAAATTGCAACCATCTTCTCGAACTGATTGTCTAAGTTTAATAATTCCTTAGCTACAGTTACACCATCATCAGTTAGATATGGTCTGGAGAATGGATCTGCGATGATAGCTAGTCTTCCTCGTGGGCCCATTGTAGGTGTTACTAAGTCGTAAGCTTTATTTAAAGTCTTACCGATTACTTCAATGTCTACTGTTTTCATTCGATTACCTCCCAGTCATTGGCGAGAGTATTCGTGACTGTGATAGTGATATCTCCATTCTGGATTTCATTATCGTATTGGTCGTGGATTATGATTCTACTGTATTTATCCATGAACCACCATCCGTTGAAACTTGGTCTTGCAATTTTCTTTCCCTCTACCATCTTCATATAAGCTTTCTTGAATGTTAATCCAGATTCAAGAATTTTTTTATCACGGCAGATGGCAGGAGGTTCTGTGATTACGTCATGTTCTTTTGTTCTTTTTTCTTCTTGTTCGTTAACCATATTAGTTACCATCCTTGCAAACAAATTTAATGTCTGCTTTATTAACAACGAATACTTCTTTGTCTTCTAATAGGAATGGTTGTCCAGCGTAGAAGCTGAAGTAGATTGTTGTGCCTTCTTTTACATTATCGTCACCAACGATTACTTTCGCAGATACGATATCTCTTTTGCCTCTTGTCTCAGAGTTCTTGATTACTACTCCGTTAGGACTTACTGTAGTATTATCAACAATCTCTACGATCAAGTTGCCATTTCTACATTCGTATTTCTTTTCCATAGAATTCCTTTCTTTAAAAAAGAAGGCATCGAATATTGACTGATATGGTTCTTTTAAACGTATCCCCTCTTCATATTGGTTAAGAAGCTTATAGGCAGTTGGCCTAGAAATATGAAGCCGTTTAGCAAACCCAGCAATACTTATGCCCTCTTTTTTAAGCACATACTTGTAGTTCATAATTATATTATACACCAAAGTGTAAAAAGTGTAAAGAAAAAAGAGGAGAAGTGTAAACCTCTCACTCTTATTTATTTGGATTACGAAGCGTATTTATATTTGCCGCTGTCGCTGTTTAAGTCTTCCTTAAGGTCTTCGAGTTTCATATCTTTATACTTACAGAGGCTTGAGTCTGAACCACTTTCATCGTAGAAATATAATCCTCCGTTGAACCATAAGTAGTATTTGCTACCATTCTTTACTGCGTAAATACCAAAGTCTTGTTCGTCTGGAATTCTTTGAATTCCTAAGTAATTAGATACTTCACCTAATGGATCAGCTGAACCGTTGCTCTTAGCTGTTGCAACAAGTTGTTGCAAGTAAGTTTGGATAGCTCCCATATAAAGGAACGCACCTTCTTTAGACATATTATTGTATCCATTAGAATCAAGATATAAGATTTTACCTTCGCTTGTCTTAACGAATAGGTCAAGGTCTTTACCATCTTGTTCATATGCGAATCCGATTTGTCCAACTCCAAGATTTTGAATGTTTGTTTTATTCATACAGTAATTTGCTTGGTCACCATCTGGATCTTCGCATCTGAATTTGTAATTCATACCATTGAATGACAAACTAAATTCATCATCTTCTTTCAATATAGAGTTATTGAATGTTGATCTGACTTCGTAGTTGCCACCATTGATTCTAACATTTCCAAGAGCTGCGTTGCCAGAGTTATATGATTGTGCTGTCCATTTAGGTAAGACGTTACCACTGTTTTCATTAGCTGTGAATTGAATGCCATTGTCTGCATCATATGTAGCATTGACATCTGTAGTTCCAGTTAGTGTGTAGCTGTAATCAGATAATAATCCTTTAGCTGCAGGATCATTTTGGTATTTTTTAACTTCATCAACAGCTTTTTCAAAGACTTCTTTCAAATCCTTTTGGTTGATACTGTATGTGGTTGCACCATTCTCATCCTTTTTAGCCACGCTACTCTTATATTTAGCGATAGCATCGTTGATGTACCAGTTAAAGTAAGAATAGAGTTGCTCCTTGGCTGTTTGAGAAGAAATCTTTCCATCTTGGATGACGTAATCAAGTGCGTCCTTGATTGATGTTGAAGCAAAGTCAATTGTTTTAACGTCAACGCCATCAAAGATTGGATTTCCAGATGCATCAACCATAAAGAATGTATTAGGATTTAATTCTTGTTCTTGTTTCAAGGATGCTACTGCAGCATTATATCTGCTATAAAGCTCGTTGCTCCATTGAAGTTCCATGTTTTGGTCTTGGACATATGCCTCAAGAGTTTTAACACCTTGAGTTGAAATGCCATTTGTTGAGAACCATTTATAGATTGAGTCTTTAATCTTCTGAGCTTGTTCATGATCAGCTTCAGATAAAGTTGTGTCTTCAAGCTTTTGTTCAGCTACAGATAACTGACTCATCATATCTTTTGTTTCTGCTGAGAAGTAAGTTCCAGTTAATTGTGCCTCACTTAACGCAGCACTAACAGCTTCATTGTAATATTGCTTTGCATATTCAGTCTTATTTAAATCGTAAGACAATCTTGCAGCAGCTAAGCCAGCATCGTGGCCATACTTTTGAAGTTCCATTGCTCCGTACATCTGAGCTTGGATGGAAGCTTTAAGATAATCCATCTGTCTGTTCTGGTCAAGAACATATCCGCCTGTCCAACCCACCTTCTCAGCGTTCTGGTTGTTTTGGTACTTCATCATGTCAGCTTCAGCTTGATAGTTGACTGCGTTGTTTTCAATTGTCTGACGATTAGTTAATGCTTGTTGCTTAGTAGATAACACATCAGTGCTATAGGATGCCTGAGCTTTTTCGTTCCCTTGTTTTTCCCAAGAGTATTGCGTGCCTATAGCAGCTTCAGCTCCACTACCAGTATTGTTCAATCCTTGTGGATTAGGAGAATAATCTTCCTTCTGAGCATTGATATCTTGATAAACGTTTTGCGTACCATTTCCATCTGGAGTAGCTTCTTGTGGATTTTGAGTTCTACCTAATTGTTCTTCTAATGCTTCGGTTGCACTTTTCTTTACATCCATTATTGTCCACCTCCTAACAATGCTGATAAGTCCATAGGATTAGGTTGCTCTTGCCCACTAGGCATAGCGTTTCCTATCGGTGAACCTGCGGCTGGTTGAGCCATAGGTGCTGGTGCTGTAGCTGGTTGTGCTCCAGGCATCATAGGTTGTTCCATTGGAGGTTGCTTAATCATTGGAGAGCCAGGCTGTAAGCCATACATCTCTGCATCAGCTGGTGCTACTTGAGCATTTGCTGGATCAATGAATTGTTCTAATGCTCCACGGTCTGCTTCATTTAAGCCATCAAGATGTTTTTTTCTAAGAGCTTCTTGGCCATGATTCTTTTCGAAAGTCTTGGTGATAGGATTGTAACCAGCTTTAATAGCTTCAGCAACTGTCATCTCACCTTGCGGCGTTTCAATTTTATAATCATTCGGATGCTTGAGCATATCATCTTTAAAATCTTTTTTATATTTATCAGATGGTGTTACCTTCTTACCGACACTGACTTTAGCTTTTTCGTCTTCATCTTGGTGCTCTTCTTTTTTATCTGGAACGAACATACCATCGGTGTTCTCTCCAGTCTTTAACATTTTTGTTACAACATCTGAATCAATAGAATAGTCTTCGCTACCTTTTTTAGGTTTCTCTTTGGAGATGTCATCCATTTTCTTTAGAGGATTTTCCTCTTCGTTCTCTTCGTCTGAAGTAACTTCATCTGGATTTGTTCCACCTCCGAGGATGTCTTCAATTCTTTTATCCATACTATTCTCCTACGATTTCCCAGTCATCAGCTAGGCAGTCATTGACAGAAGGTGACCACATTGAGTGAGAACCATTAACCATTTTGATTTGAAGGTAAGGTTCACATTTGAATAAGTCTCCTTCTTTTAAACCCCAAGCTTCGGCTGTTTGTTTGTTACAAGGGATTCCATTTGGATATCCTTTTTGTAAAACGACAAACATTCCTTTGCCGTTCCATCCTTTTCTAGAAACTTTTTTGCCTGCTTTGAGAGCTTCTAATGCTTTTCCAAAGTCCATACTATTCTCCTTTCAGAATGTTCATATTCGAATCTATGTATCCATATTTAATAGCTACATTTTTCCATTTGACATGGTTGAAGTTAGATGCATTATATTGGTTTGACCTAATCAATGCAATAATTTTTGGAATACACTTAAGGTATTTCCTTTTGTGTGGTTTCATAGCATTGTTTATGTAATCATCTAAGTATCCCATAGTCAATTGAATTATATCACGCATTTAATTTTAAGTAAATTGTATGTATAATATACACAAAGAGGTGTAAAAAGTGTCAAGTTTAGAAATAAATAAACAAAAGTTTAAGGAGTATTTACAACAATTTATTGGTGATGCTCCGTATCAAATTGAACTAGTGCAGACAATTCTTAGTCAAATGCCAGTGCAAGTCACTCAACAATTTATTGAAGAGCTTTATTATAAGCACGTCTATAGTGGGCCGCTGTATGTTGCACAGCACGCTGTATTTAAGGATGAGATTCATTACTATCCTAACTATCAGTCCTTGTTAAAGTTCCTTAACGAGGTTAATAAGTTTGCTGGTGAATACAATCCAGATTCATTATTAACATTGGACAAGAAGACATTGGCTAAAAGAATTAAAGACAATATGCCGTTATGTGGCTACATCATTACAATGAAAGGATTAGATGAAAGCGATGATCAACGAAGAGAACAACCAACAAGATTCAGTCAATTCCAGTAAAGCTATAGGCCTTAGAAGATTTACTCCTATGATTATCCAGACCAAGGAAGAACTTCTTGAGGCTATGAAGCAAGGTAGGATTAAGTCATCTAAATATAATTTACTTAATGAAAAAGAGAAACAGTTCGTTGAACTTGTTTGCTTTGGTGGCTACACTGGTGAGCAAGCTATCCGTGCAATTGTTCCAGGCAGTAGATCACCTAGTGCTATAGCAAATAGAATTATGTCCAACCCAGATGTTGTTCAAACTATTGAAGAACTATCCGTGGCTAGGGACAGAAAGTTTGCAGCTGAGATTGCAAGTGCTAGAGATATGGCACTAGAGAAGCTTAAGTTTATTATGGCTACTACTAGTGACGATACTCTTGCTGCATCGTGTGCGAAAACTATTATGGACAAAGCAGAATTCTATTCTAAACAAGCTGATAATAAAGAAGATGAACAAGTCGGTGGCGTTAGATTCAACATCCGTGTTGATAACGTTAATGTCGAAGGCAGTAAATCTCCGAAGAATAGTGAGCCAGTAATTATCGAGCTTACTCCAGAAGAGATTAACCGAACTGTAGGTAAGGAAGTTGTGAATCCAGAGACTGGCGAAACAATTGATAACACTCCTAAAGAAGTTAATCCAGAAACTGGTTTGCCTTATGTTCTTAAGTATGAGGCTATAGATAATTATAATGATAAATAAAACCACGCTTAGCGTGGCTTTTTTTATTTCTTAAAGAAGTTCTTGATAACAGTGGTTCGTGCTTTCTCTAGCTTAGGAATCATATAAGCTATCCAGTCAACTACTTGTTCTCTCACTGCCCAGTCAGAATCTCCTTGGCCTTGCAGACCAGATTCGTGAAGGAATGCATGGACGATTTCATGTGAGAGAATATGTTCGATGGATAACTTCTTTAATCTTGGATTGTCTTTATCGATGACGATCAATTTATTTTCAGTATCAGCATAGCCATCATTATCTTTTAAATTTTTATCAGTTTTGTTTGATGATAAGCATACCTTGTATTTAGTTCCAAGGATGTCTATATCGAATAGCTTTTTCATTTTTGTTGTCCTTTCTTTCCAACTTTTAAGTATTCAGTTCTTTGATAATGACACCAGTAATACTTGCCACATTCTTCGCAAAAACGTGGTGTTCCATCAAAGCAATGATCACATTTCATACAGTTTGGTTCTTCGTCATCTGCATTATGAATAATTCTAATTCCTTCTGCCATTATTTTTCTCCTTTTAATTTGTTTTCGGCGGGCGATCTTGGAGTCGAACCAAGATAAGCTATGGCAATATTTCAATTTGAATTTGGATTCGGGTTGGATACTATGTATTTCAATTGGAGGTGGCTTAGTCCGACTCGCCCATGTAGAGATGAGCAGTTTCCCACTCATCTCTGGAGTATCTATGACAGGATACATCGGTGGATGTGCCTGTTCCACCCTATTGAATAGGTGTATTGTTCTCCCATACTATGCCGAATTGGTTCTTAACCTCTTCTTCAAAGTTTGGTCGAGCAAGTGATTGCTTATTAGTATCTTTGCACCAGTCAGTGTAGTTACTATAAGCACTTCCAAGTTGTTGATTCCTTAATTGATTCTTAGCTGTTTCTTTTTCTTGTTCTGTAACATTAGAATGATTATGTAAGAACACATCTTTGAACCAAGATAGGACAGAAGAGTTATTTACTTTGTAATTGTCTAACATCTTAGTGACACTAGCTGGTTGAGTGAAGTCCATTGTTTCATTCATAACCTTATAGATTGCGTTAACAGCTTTGAATGCTATGTAGTCGATACTTTCTTGGCTTAATAAGTTCTTTTTAAATGTAAAGCCTGCTACGTTTTTAACACTAGATAGGTCTGCATTGAAAGGAATTATAACCCAACGGCGGTAGAAACCATCCGAAGTATCTGGAGTTCTAGGTAGCTTGTTACAAGCAAAGAATAATGTAGAGAATACTCTTCCTTCGTATGCTTGTTCGTATTTCTTTTCAAGTAAGATTCTATCACCAGCACTGACTGACTTAAGCAAGTCACTTTCAGTAATAGGCTGTGATGAGATATCTGCTGCTAAAGAAGCAAGCTTACCTACGAGTGTGCTGACTCTAAAGTTGTTTGCCATATCTTTAAGCGAAAGAGCAGCACAGTTATCTTCGCCTAAGATTGCATTGACTAATTCAATGAATGTTGATTTACCGTTACGGCCAGAACCAGTCATCATAAATGCTTTGTGTAGGTCTACGGTTTTCAACATTGCATATCCTATAGATTCGAACAACAATGTTTGTGTGTCTTTATCGCCACAAGTTACGTTGTTGAAGAATTCATCGGCTGTTGCTGATGTAGCATTTGGATTAAAGTTTGCGTTAATCATAATGCTTTCCAAATGTTCTGATGACATTGGTTCGAACTCCATAGAATCTAAATGCAATATACCATTTTTAAATACGATATTGAATGGATTACTATTGAAGTCAACAGCTTCTGTTTCTAGATAATCTTGGATATATTTGATAGCTTCATCCTTTTGATACTGCTTTAATCTAGGACAGAGCTTTGTGATGTAACCACGCAAGTAGTTTGGATCATTGGTGTAAATATTTTTTTCGTTGTCATAGAAATATAATTGTCCACTCTTCTTATCTTTCTTAATGTTACAAGCTTCTATTACATAGTTGCCGAACTTATCGTGATAGAATTCATTCTTGTTCATGAACTCTGATAAGAAAGAGTCTGCTATTTCATTACATAAATTTTCAACTGTATGTTCATCAAGTCTAGGTGAAACAAGACAGTTGTTCATAATTTTGAGCAATGCTTTTTGTTGCTCTCTTGTGAAACTTGCTATGCTTGTTACATGGCTTAATAGCGTGTTCTCTATGTTTTCCGTGATAGGTAATGTAATATTTCCTAACACAGTTGAAGAGGCTTTCTTTATTGGTTGTAACCACAAAGGAAGTTCAGCTATTCCATTTGAATAAATAATATTCGTTTTAATATTTTTAGGAAGAATATTTTTTGGTGAATGGAATGGTAACAAAATGTTTGTTCCCTTTTTGGTATAAGCCAATGTATTAGCGTTGACTCCACAAGCAAGTAAATTATTATTAGTCACTTTACTAAAGTTACTAAGTGCATATATGTAATAGTTGTTCTCTTTCTTTGCTATAAGAACTTGTTCTCTTCTAGCTCTTATAGCATCGATTACGGCAACGTTAGTTATTTCTATGACTAGTAATCCTTTAGGGACATTCATCCTAAGAGCGACATCATTTCTTGTAAGCAGTATTTGTTTGATGTCAGCGAACTTAAGATTCTTTACTTCTTCTTCTGGAGTTTCGATTATATAGCAAGCTTCATCATTAGGATTAACTATCCTATTGAATTCTGCTAGCTTCATAATGCCTCCCTGTTCTTAGACAGAAAAGGCTTGAGTGTTATCCCAAGCCAATTCCTTATTGATTTTCCTTTGGAACGTCTGGTAGAACAACAGAGTCATTTTCTTTTGGAGCATTGTCTTTAGGTGCAGCAGTTTGTTCTGTAGCAACTTCGGATTCAGCAGCTTTTTTAGCAGCACGTTTTGCTTTTACTTTGATTAAGATTGGAAGAACAAGTCCATCGTTTAAGTCTTTGACTTCAACCTTTGCGTACTTCGCAATTTGTTCAAGAGTAATACCTAAGTTATTTACTTGGTCAATAGTATCTTGTGTAAGAACTTTTTGAATTGTAGGCTTAGGTTTATTTGTGTTTACTGCTGTGCTTGACTTATTAGTTATGTTGTCTTGGCTTGGATTTTGGTCTGGATCATCACCAGTCATAATCTTATAAGCTTTAAGCAATGCGTATTTATCTGCGTATGTCATTGCTTTGCCAACTGACTTATCAGCTGGATCAATGCCATCACCATAAGAAACGATGTCAACAAATTCGTCTGGTTTATCCATATTAACAAAACGATATGTGACTTCCATACGTTCGAACAATTGCTTCTTAACAACTTTTTCTTTTGAAGTGTAATCAATTGATTCGTTTTCAATTACATTGCTTTCAACAATTTTTCTAGCATACGGATAAGAGTAAACTCTGTATTTTGATTCAGCTGGTTTGACTGCTGCAAGAACATCAGCCTCACCGACTGCTTTGTAGGATGATTTTCCTACACCAACGTTTAAGTTTTTATTAACCTTAGTAATCTCAATTGAGATAGCACTAAGTTTTTCGAAGATGTTCATTTTAGTAACATCTAATTTATTAGCATCTAATTCAGCACTTGTGTTTTTGTTTTCATTTCCTGCCATAATTTATTCCTCCTTAGAATGGAAGGTCATCATCTGGGATGTCGATTGTATCTAAATTTTTGTTGTCACTCGGAACATCATC
The DNA here is from genome assembly GCA_918272565.1 of Bacilli bacterium. GTDB lineage: Bacteria > Bacillota_I > Bacilli_A > ML615J-28 > CAG-698 > Tener-01. The sequence goes on along the minus strand of CAKJYW010000013.1, from coordinate 10,438 downwards.
AAATGAAACTTCTTCATCTGCTTTAACAGTTGTTGATTTTGGTTCTAAGAATGTGACACTATCGACACTGACTTCGATAACACTACCTTTAGTTCCATCTTGGCGAACGAAGTTGCGTTGATTTAAGCTTCCATCTACGCCAATTAATGAACCTTTTCTACAGTATTTAACAAGGTTTTCTCCTTGCTCTCTAAATACTGAGCAGTTTAAGAAACAAGTATCTCTTGTTCCATCTGGATTTTTTCTGGTATTGTCTACTGCGAGAGTAAAACTAGCTACGCTAATACCAGTTGCAGTCTTTCTTAACTCTGGATCACGAGTTAAACGACCTACAAATACTACACGATTAACCATATAAGGCCTCCTTTTATTTTGATAGTATCCCTATCTACTATTTATTATAAACTATTTGATACAAATGTCAACATAATTATCTCATGTTCTCAATTAATTGTTCACGAGATTTTGTCCCACCAGCAAGTTCATCATGCATACAGATATTTCTGTAAGGACACATAAAACATTTTTGTTTATCTTTTAGTTTATATTTAATATCTAGAGATGCTGCTTTATAAATGTTTTGATTTTCTTCTTCGTTGGTGTCAAGTAAATCTCTATTAGATAACTGGACTGCAACTCTGTTGAATAATGGATGTCCTCTTTGTTCTAGGAATTCTAATACTCTAGCGTATTTTGGATCATCCAATAAGTTTTGTCTTTCTAATTCTGCTCTATATAAATCAGCAGTGACTAAGCTTAGATTTTCCTTATCTGTGCTTGGTTTTCCACGTTGGATTAATGGAACTTCATCAGCTAGTTTTGCTAGTCTTATTTCGTCTATTTCAATAAAGTTTACTTTAGCATCAATTAACTGCTCAGTAGGTGGTACATATGTTAACAATTGGTTATTAGCATATACATCATCACGAGTATACTTTAATTGTTGTCTAGTAGATTTAATATCACGAACTCCTACGAATCCGTTCTTCATATACACTTGGTCAATTTTACCATTGAAGTAATCATCACCTTCTAATTGATAATTGAATTCGTGCTCAACAAGAATTGTATCTTCTGTGTTGTAGTCGTGATAATAATAAGTGAAGTATTGATTGATAGTATATTCAAGTTGGTCTCTTGGAAGTGATAGCTTTCCAGTATCAACAGCTTCATACCATTCTTGATATACTTCTTCAACATCCTTACCTTTAAGAATATATTCAATAGCTTGATGGACTAGCCTTCCAGCCAATGTATATTCATTATCTGGTTCTGGTAATTGTTCAACGTAAGCATAGTGATGTTTCATTGGACATTCTTTAAACATATTGAATCTAGATACTGAATATCTATTGATATCTTTTTCATGTTTTTCTTCGGCCATTGCTTCTCCTATCTAGAATACTCTTCAAATACGTATTCTTTTTTTACACCAAGCATTTTTGCGAGCGTCACTAGTGACTTAATGCCTGGATTATTAACTTGATGATTGATTAGTTTGTAATAGTAAGCTCTTGAACTAGGCTTTGCCTTTGTTTTAATGAGCTTGCTATCTAAGAAATTACCAATTGAACCATATTGTTCAACGACAATTTCTTTAACAGTTTTGACATTACTTGCCATATTACTTTCTCCTTAAGTAATTAGTTAGTGTGTCTGTCATAGAAACTTTTAGGAAGTGTTGGACATTTATATAGTTGCTCTATGAATTGTTCTAAACTCCTAGGAACTATAACGTCATAGCCTTTGGCACGGGCCATAGCGTGAAAATCTTTTTGGTCTTGTCTTAACTTTCCTATTGGTGTTTTTGTTTCAACGTAAATTATTACGCCATCGCCAGGGAGAAGATATAAGTCTGGATGTCCATTCGGTGCTCCAGTGCTGAACCATCTTCCATCTGGTGTATATCCTTTACCAACATTAATTCTTATTGATACTATGTCGTGTTCACCGCACCATTGTTCAATTTCGTTTTGAATGCTGATTTCAGATTTTTTGTTTTGATTGTTTTTTTGCTTCTCGTTCTGCACGTCTTTTTTCCTTAGCTAGTTCCTTAGCTTTTCTTGATTGTAGGACTTTAGTTGCCCAGAAAGCTGGATCTTTATATTTTCTTGCGATTCCTATTTTGACTAATTCGCCGAAGTCTTTAGCTGTTGCAACTTCAATGTTTTTATTTCTTTTGTCAATAGCATTAATTCTTTCGAGCTCTGCTTTTTCGTCTTCTTCAATTTGCTTTTTGGTTTTGCCATTGTCGTTAAAGCAGTAAGGACATATTCTTCCATTGCCTTTATAGACACGGAAACATTTCTTACATTGTCTAACGATTACATCTTGAGAATCAGCATTCTTTTCTCTGATTAGTCTAGGTTTGAATTCAAGACTCCAGTCTCTATCATCATCTGGTAGTCCGTGCCTATAGCAGTTACCTACCATATCGATTATCATTGCTGTCTTGCCTTCTTTATATCTCATACATCTCATTGATTGTTGTATGAATAATGAAAGAGATAATGTAGGCCTTAGCAATATGCAATACTCGCAGTCTGGAACATCGAATCCTTCACCTATTAAGTCAACATTGCATAAGATTTTAATGTTGCCATTACGGAAGTTTTCGATTATGTTAGCTCTTTCTTTTTTAGGTGTGTCTCCATCGAAATGGACAGCAATATTATTAGCGAAATGTTCGTTAATTTTATCAGCCATTAGTTTGGAGAAAGGTATTGATGGACAATAGATTATAGTTTTTTTATTTGGATTAATATATTTCAATACATCACCATAGATTTTTCTTTCCATAAACTGTGATGTAATGAACATTTGGTCAAAGTCAGTGCCTTTTCTTCTTTCTTCGAATTCTATTTTAGGTGCATAGTATTCAAAGTTACTTAAGTATTTGTGTTCAATTAACCATTTTACTGATACTGTTGTACACAATTCATCAAAGGCATTGCCTAATGGTTTGTTGTCGGATCTACAAGGAGTAGCAGTTAGTCCTACTATAGGAACATCTTCGAATGCATCGATTATTTTTTTCCAGCTCTTGGCTAATATATGATGAGCTTCATCACATATAATAAGCGTAGGCTTTCTAAATGTTTCAGAACTTCTACGACTAACTGTTTGATACATACCAACAAATATTCTATCAGTATTTAATCCAAACATTTTGAATGTATTTAGTGTTTGTTCTATCAGCTCTTGTCTATGAACTAGAAACCAACAATAATTATTTTCATTTTTATCATTGTGACTAGCACACATAAAACTAGCTAGAACAGTTTTACCAGCTCCACATCCAGCTACGCAACAGACTTTTCTTTTCTTTTGAGAGAAGGCTATGCGTATCTTTCTTATGAAATCACTTTGATAACTTCTTAGGGATACCATTTTCGTGGAGGTAAACTAATTCCCTTCTTGTTAGATTTACATTCATATTGTTGACTCTTTGCAAGTCACAATCTATTGTTGCTGCTCTTAGTTTAGCTGATAGAAGTTCAATCTCTTCTATAGACATTTCTTTTTCTTTGAAGTCTATGCAAGAGCCATTGACTTCATTGTGTTTAGTACACGGATTTTTTTCACATATATCACAATCCTTCATAATGTTCAACCCTTTCATCTTCTATAAACTGCCACGATTGAGGTGCTTTGGTTAAATATTTATATTCATAATATTCCATAGGTTTGCCACATTCAGGACATAATAATTCTTCAGGTGGTTCTTTTTTAATATTTGTGTGAAACTCGCACAATTCTCGTGGTCTGTCAAACACTTCTAATTTTGAAATATGAATAGCATAGCCAGTTTTTCCTTGAAGATAGTTTTCTAATTGATATTGTTCAAGACAGCTATACCTAAGAAGTTTTGTTGCATCATACACACTATCAGTTATGTACATATGTCCACCAAATCTCCACATAACACCTTTGTCTATTTTAATTTCTTCTACCTTATCACACCAGAACTTTGCAACAACTAAACCATTTAATAGTTTTGTGTTTTTATAATAGCTGCCTATTCCTAAGTCTGTTAAAACGTAACCTTTGTCGGTGTAATACAATTCCGTTTTGCCTTTAGTGCAGTAGATGAATACCCATCCTACATAATCTTTAGGGAATAGTTTTCTAATCTCTAATGTCTTTTCACCTTTTAGGATTTTATATACCCATTCTGGTCTAATAGAGATTAGGATTACCTTTCCAAAGTATTTAAGAAGGACAGGTTCTATTAAATAGTCACCATCTAATTCATCTACATATTTTTTTGCAAGTTCGTATGTGTCACAAACTTTGAATATGCAGCAAGAATTTTGGTCAGTGACAAAATATTTAGTTGTGTTCATATCTTTTAGAACCTCTTGGATATCTTTGATAAAGATTATTTAATCCTTCTAGATAACATCTGTTGTAGAATCTGATGTCCATTATTACTAGTGGAATCTCGATTACAACAGCTAAGCAATAGAGGATATAATAAGGAATTAATAATAATATTTTTAATATCTTCATAAGCATCCTCCTATTTATAGAACGTAAGATAATATCTAACTTTGAATTCGTTGTAGATAGTTTTCTTACACTCGATTCCTTTCGGTTGCATAGCTCTAAGTTCTGCTACTGTAGAGTTAGAAACACGGAATCGTTTTACTAATTGATATAGCGATGTGAATTCTTGGCGTTCTGGTGCTCCAGTGTCATAGTCTTCCTCTGCTAATCGTGCTGTAATAGCTATATCTTTTATTGGTCTTTTTAAAAAATACAGCTTATCTTTAGACTTATTGCGAATGTAAGTTGATTCTTTTTTTGAACGATAGAATTGTCTAACTTTAAAGTCACTTAAGTCTAGCTCTTCGCACATTTTTGCGATGGATCTAAACTCTAGAGTTTTATTGTCAGACATTCTTTGAACTGGATAGGTAACAGCTCTTGTTTTATATGCGTGTTTCCTATCATATTCATGAACGTAATGGCTAGCCATACTATTCTTCTACTTTTTTAAAAGCTATTTCTGTAGTTCCATCAACTTCAAAAAGTCTTTTGTCAAGTTCCTTTTTGTTCTTCGCAGCTGTGCAGTAAAGTGAAGTTAACATTGAGTAAGTTACTCCAGAGAAGAATGAATTGTATTCTTCCTCAGTTAACTTTTCTCTTACTGGTTTGCCTGATTTTGTTTTTTCGCAGTAAGTTTTAAATAATGTTGTTAAAAGTCTTGCAGCGTTTCCGACTGTAATCTTTCTGTTGTCGTTGGCAATTTTGTCAACTAATTCTTTTGTCTTATCTGTCTCCATAATATGTCCTTTCTATCTACTATTTATTATAAACAAAAAAATATAAATAGCAACACAAATGTATTACAAAAATAAAAAAGATGAGGCTCTTCCCTTCCCCATCTTATGGCCGAATTGTGTTGACTATTAAACACTTTTCGCTAATGATTATAAACTAATTATTTTTTCATTGCAATATAATATTTGAAAGCTTTACCTTCTGGTGCATCCTTATCTTGCAAGAACTTTTTAGATAGCTTTACATATGTAGAGATTTCGTTGTTTACTACTCCGTAGTAATCTGAATAAATCATATTCATTACGTAGTTCCAATCGTATTGATTTATGTGAACGAATTCAATACCGTATTGTCTAGCTACCGAATTAGTTTCTTCAAGTGACCAATGATGTCCAGTAGTTCCGTCTTCGTTTTCCATATGCTCAAGTGCTTTCTTAAGCATCCATTCATTGAAGTGGCATCCATAGACACTATGATATAAATCAAGCTCTAGCTCTTCATACATTTCATAGTCTTTATATTTGACTTCACATAATGCTTCATCAATAAACTTTTTAAGTTGTTCGTGATTAGCATCTTCTAAAATTTTCTTATGCATATGATTCCTCCTAACCGAGGTATTCAACTGCTAATGAAATATTAGATGTTGTAATTGCAACGCCAGTATTAACTACAGACAATGTAACTGGTGCTCCACAGCAAGTGACTCTTACTATTGCTTCAAATGAAATGCTTGCTACTTCAGTTGTAGCTGTAGTAATTGTTGACGATGATGTTGCTCCAGACACTTGGATGTTATCTTGTCTAAGTTCTAATGTAGCTACGCCAGCAGCTGGTGCTGTGAATGTAGCATTAACTGAAACGTGATAATATCCAGGCGTTCCTAATACAACAGAGTCATTAGATTGTTGAACAGATTGTCCACGTCTTCTTACGATTGTAGTTAATGGTAATATGCCATCAGCTGGTACTGTAGCAGTGGTTGGTGTTGTTAAATAGATTAAACTGTTGTTCATATTATTCTCCTTTTTTTAGAATTAATTTATGAAAATCGGTATATTTTGTGCATATTTTCCAAAAATAATGTCGAATATACAGAAAATTTACTACATTTTTTAGTTAAAATAATAAAAGACTACTTAGGAGAAACACCTAAATAGTCTGTAAAAACATTTTGCTTTCACGCTGAGTGACTGTATGTCATGTCAATAAGACTAATTAAATGTTTCCGTTGCAACCACAGTTGCAGAATGGACTTGGCCCAGCATTATAAGTATAAGAAGATGGATATCTTACTACACCATTTAATGCTTGGTTAAGTTCTAGTTGATTGATCTTTGCTTGTAAGTCTTCAATCTTATTAGCATTCATTGCATCTAAGACTTTTTGGACTTGAGCCGTTGTGTTGTAGTTTGTAGCATCGATTGCTCTTAAGATGTTACAGCAACATTCTTGTTGGTGAGCTCGTGTATCTGCTACGTTCATAGCAACATCATGAATGTTACTAACGATGTCTGCTTTGTTGCGTTCGATTGATGCTAAGATATCTCTGTTCTCTGATTGAAGTTCAGAGAAGTTAAAGCCATTACTTACATCTTCTGCTGTAGCAGCACGGTAACCTAAGTTATTACCATAGCCACCACCGAATCCACCCCACATTAATGCGAGGATGGCGAAGAGCCAGATACCAGAACCACCACCGAATCCATAGTCACCACCACCAATTGGCATTGTAGGGACAATTCCTGTTGATTCCATAATGTTCTCCTTTCTATATTATTTCCCTGTGATACTCTTTAAGAATTCATTAGGGTTAATACCTCTTTGTTGACACAGTGTATTAAAAACTTGTTGAGGTTGCATACCTTGATTTAGCATACTCATCACTGGTTGTAGCTGTGGATTTCTCATAGCCATTTGTTGAAAGACTTGCATAGGATTATTTGTTTGAGTAAGCATTTGATATGCGTTACGAATACTAGCCATGTTGTTAGTATTCATAGTATTAGTAGGATTTAAAATATTAAACGGATTTGCCATCTTGTTCTCCTTTTGGTTCAAGCTTCTCTAATCTTTTAACGAACGCTTCAAACTCTTCTTTAGTAACATAATTGTTTTGTTGCTGTGGAGCAGTTCTAATATCAGCTTCTTTAACTTCGGTAAGCTTAAAGTATCTAAGTGTTCCTTGACCTAAAGCATTAGCAGTTTTCATATAGCAAACTGGTTGTTCACTGTCCATAAGTAAGACTGTTTGATTAGCAGGGACTTGATATGATTTAGCTCCTTCTAAACCATTAACAAAAGCATATACATTTTGTGGCTGTCTTTGTTGTTGTGGATATGGATAAGGACTAAAATTTCCAAATTGATCGTAAGGCATATTCGCTTCCTCTTTTCTTTTCAATTAGATTATATGAATCAAAGTTTCTCAAAAATTTTCATAATGATAAATGAGAAAAAATGGCAAAAAAATAACACCTTAACGGTGCTTTTTAAACTCCAGTTCAACTCGATGCTTATATCTATATAGTGTTGATAGACTTATATGATTCTTTATAGCATATGCTGTAACTGTATATGTTTTATCTCTATGAAAATAACCAAATACAATCTTGATTACATCATTAGGTAAGCGTTTGCAGATGTCAAAGAATTCTTCTTTTGTGTAATTTGATAAGTCTTTCATAAATAAAATCTCCTAATAGTTAGTATAACTATAGGAGATTAATTTGAATAAATAAAGAGTTTATTGATAAAGTGAGAAAAATTGAGAATAAATGAGAAACTTTTTTTAATCAACAGGAGTAACTGTATCTGTTATACGCATACCTCTAGCCGAGCTTCCCATTGATGCATCATATTCAAACCAATTTTGTAGTGAATAATTTTGTAGTGACTGCGAAGTAGGATTAGAGAATTGATAAATTCTAACGCCATCCCAAACTGATGGAGAAGAAACATGAAAAATTTCTTTCATTAAGACATCTTGTTCAACTCCTCCAAAGTTATTTTGAGAAGCACAAAGATGATATATTCCAAATCCTTCAAATGAGCGTTCTTTTAACAACTCTTTAAAGTTAGCGAAAGTTAAAGGTTCTGGGCTTTCGTCTATATATGAGAAGTTAAAGAAATTTATATAACTGTCCATATTTGTTCCACCAGTGAATCTCAAATAGCAATTGTGTTGATATTTTTGTGGATTTAATAATGTCCATAATTTAGTAGTTGAATCATATTTAAACTTTCTAATATGTCCATCTGTTTCAAACACATCCATAAACAATGCATATGTGCTTGTAGTATTATCGTATGTGCAATAGACTTCGGATCTTACTTCTTTATGTGCTAATGCAGTATTTGTTTGTAAGTAAGCATAATCATTGCTAACTGGAGAAACAGTGTTAGGCCTTATATATACAGTTGGCTGTGCACCAATAGAATCAGACCAATTTGTAGGTTTGGCACAATCAATATACTTACAGTTATCGCCAACAGAAAGATTCATCATATGTATAAATGTTATATATTGGCAGTGGTTACCTAAATGAACTGTTTTTGATCCTTCACTATTATAGTTTTGATATTGTCTTACATAAATATGTGAACAGTCATCTCCACATATGAGCCATGATATATTAGCCGAACTTTGCACATTATGATCTGGATGTGGTTTTATAGTATGACAACGGTTGCCTATATGAGTTCTTCCACCTATATTATATAGTGATGAACATTGATGACCGATATATACGCTATCACCACTGCTAGATGTTACTATAATTGTATTTGAACCATATCCAATTTTTGTATTAGAAATTGTATTGTAAGAATTAAGAATTATTTTATAACAATCATGTTCGATATATATTTTTGAAATAGAACCACCATGGCCTTGATTTGGTGCTGCTGTAATAGCTCTGCAGTTTAATCCTAAATGAATATCGCATATAGGTCTTTTATAAGTATTGTCATTTATAGTAACAAAAACGCAATAATTAAGATTATAAGTTTTGTATTCACAACTAGCATAGCAAGAGCTTTTATTGCTACCGTATCTAGCGTTAATGTGACATTCTTTAGCACCTATTAAATATTTTCCAAGAGATTGATCATCAACATATCCAAGCATAGAAGCATCATAGACTTCTGAATTTGAATTTGTATTACAATGGAACGTATAATACCAACTTTTATTTAAATTCCAGTTTTGAATATATGTTGAAGCATTTGTTTGATACAAAGCATTAACACTATACATAATGTTTTTGAAATCATACCAGCATTCGTTATTATACTCATCTTTCATATGGAAGATTACACCTTTGAAACCTTCTGCTGTTGGATCTACCCAAGCACAATCAACAATGCTTCCATCTATATCGTATTTAAGCTCCCATTTTTTGAAGTCTGTGTTTGCAAAATAAGTATCACCTTCGTGTAAACAAGCTTTAGCATTAACATCTAATCTAGATGTAGTGAGAGCTTTAACAATGATATCGAACTGATGACCAGCACTTTGAATTGCATTATTTACAGTGCCGTTTGGTGTGTCAGTTTGCTTAGCAACGACAGTGCATTGATAGTCAGTAATACGATATGTTGCATTAGGAATTAATTTGTTGCTGTTTTTTAAAGCTAGCAATTCAGCGTGAGTAATATTAATAGGATATACAACGCCTTCAGTTCTTATTAAGTTCCAAGAGTTATCAGTGAAATTATATTTATATATTTTCTTAGTATTGTCTGCATATAACACATCCATATAAACAACTACTTGCCCTGATTCATATGTAGAATAAACTTCATTATTCATACTATTTTTTAGGTCTTCGTTTGTGCTTATATAAACATATGAAGTTCCTATTTTAAAATAACCTTTAACATATGTTGGATGGTGGTATTCAAAACTTCCAGTTGGTATAACTGGAGTCCATCCAGAAGGAACAAACATACTAATATAATTAACGTTGTCATCTATTTTATAGTATGTTTTTTCAATTACTTCTAGGAATTTACAATTGTTTCCGATATAACCTTTGTATTCGTTTCCTGATAGATACATAGATGCAGCAATGATATTTACATTTGATACATTATTTCCTATCGCAATGCAGCTAAAATATCCGTTTATATTACCACTTCTTCTACCGAA
>CAKJYW010000012.1 GCA_918272565.1 Bacilli bacterium | reverse complement strand
AAAGCTCAATACAAAATGTAATTTGATTAAATTGAATCCTCGCATCTTTATTCTTTGAAGACTTGTTTGCTAGTTCCATAAATTCTTCATATATTTCAGAATTGCCATTTTTATCTTCAAAGAATATAACATCATAAACATTTAAGTTCTTCATTTTATTACACAAATATGATAGCACCAATGCGTTCAAATGTCAATATTATATTACACCTTTCACATTGATTGCACACTTTAAAATACTCCTTTCATTTATATATTATTAATAAAAGGAGTTTTTTTATTTTTTAAAATGATTTTCGATTTCTGTCGCATTTTATAAAACAAAAAAAGCCCTTTTTTAAAGGTCTTGTTCTTTCAAATGGCAAAGTAGACCAATTTTAATACAAGTGCATCCAGCCTTACAAAAGTATGCACACAACTAAGAATTTAATGCACCCAGGCATTCTATTGTTGTACCAACATAACGTTTTGATGCAAGCACCTGATTTGGAATAATATTTAGTTGCAAATAAAACTAAATAGATTTATATAAAGCATCTATTTTATCGCCAGTATATTTTTCAAAATATACTGGTACATCTTTTAATAGCTTCCCTTTATATATTGTATCAGCATAAATAACAATAAAACAAATATCATCGATTAAAGAAATACTAATAAATTTTTCTTTAACATAAAATCCGTAATTTTCTAAACAAATATCGTGGGATAATGCTTGATATTCTTTATAGTCATTATTTTTCTCTGAAAATTCATTAAGATATTGGTTCTTTATTTTCTTGTGCTTTTTTATAGGGATTATAACAGTTAAAAACATAAATAATGAATAAAAAATTAAACCACTACCAAGGCCAGTAACAACAAGAACAATTTCATTAGTAACCCCATTTATGTGTAATATTAATGGAAGTGTAAAGAACAATATAAATGGTGCTAAAGTATGAAATATTCCTATAAAAGGCTTGTTAAATGCTATAAAAAATGCATATACAGTTATAGATAAACTAAATAGCACTAAAACAATTTCTAATACATCATTTATATCAATGAATGAAAATAGTATAACTAATGCAAAAAAACTAATTATTCCAAAAGATAAAATAACAGCTGATATTATTACTCTTTTTTTGTTAATTAATCTATGTTCAAATACAGTTTCTATATAATTGGGCAGTTCAAATTCTTCTCGTATAATCCTATTTTTTTCTTTGATTTTCTCTCTTTCTATAGCTCTTTGCATTCTTTTATCTTTACTAAAGAATTCAAATATTTTGGTATTCAAGATTATGACAGGAATTCCTAATAAACAAAAAATCATAATACTAATTGCCATAATTGTATCATTATTGTTTCCAGATAAAATAGGAATTAATATACATAATCCCAGTAATACAAGAATATAGATTATGATTATACACCATTGAATTATTCTGTTTTTCATTTATCTATAATCTCCCAATATCCGTTTTTGTCACTGCCAATTCGTATTATTTTACCTGCAGAAACCAATCTATCTAGTGACCTTTGAACAGTTCGAATCGTCTTTCCTATATTATTTGCTAAAAATTCTCTTGTGCTTTCTGGCTTTCCTTTCAAAATATTCAGTACTTGGTAATCTGTGTCAATTAATTTTACAGTGACATTTTGAGTGACATGTACAGTGACATTATATCATATAAGAAGAGATTTGAACCCTGGTAAAAACAATAAAAAAGTCCTGATATTTTCGTATCAAGACTAGTTTACTATTATGGTGCGGGCGACAGGAATCGAACCTGCACCCTTCCGGACTAGAGCCTAAGTCTAGCGCGTCTGCCAGTTCCGCCACGCCCGCATTGCCTAATTATTCTATCATAATTAAGGCGTGGCGTCAAGTATTTATCTCACTTTTTTCTTAATTGTGCAGGTGTCGATTACTTGCATATCCTTGTCATATAGTATTGTATTAATGCCAGTTAATCCTACTTTAACAAATATTCCACCTATTGTTGAAGGACCTGTTGAATACCTTTTAGCAATCTTTTTATTAGGATATGTTGGGACTTCTTCGATGTTTTGACCACGTTCTCCATCACATGAAGGGCATTGCATGTAAACTGTACCAGCTTCATTTATTTCATCGTGGTAGATTGGATAGCTTCTAACATAGGTGTGATCGTTAGCAGCTAGAGCTAAATCTATGTGATATTTATCACATAAATCCTTCCATCTCAAATATCCAAATGAAGTGTCTTTGCCATTAACACCATTCATCCATTGATAGTGTTGACATAGGAAAATGTAATCACTAGGGTTTTCTTTTATTACTTCTTCTAAATAATTATAAGCTTCCTCTATTTTATCTTTCTTTTCATTTGCTCCAACACCCATGTGTTCATTGTGAAAGACAATAAACAAACAATTAGCATATTTGAAGTGGTATGTTATTCCATATTCACCTTCATAGCTATTCTTAGGAAAATTGTTAGTTTCTTTAAAATACAGAGCAGTATCCTTTAAATATCCTCTACTCATAAAGTCATGGTTGCCTAAGACATTGGCTACCATGTATTTCTTTATACAAGGAATCTTATAAAAGTCCTCCCAAAACTTATAGCTTCCACCCCAAGCGATAGCATCTCCAGAACAAAACAAAAAGTCAGCATCTTTATGAAGTGATTCTATATCATCAACTAACTTACTAGCTCTTTTTAATCTATTCTCACAAGGAGGATAAGCGTGAAAATCACTAAACCAAATGAAAGAGAAATCTTCTTTTGGAGCAGTTTTAAATGTATAAATAGTACTACATCCATTAACTTTATAAGAATAATAAGTATCAGCTTCTAGATTAGTTAAAGTAACCTCATGATGCATAAATTTTACATCTTGATAAAAGTCTTTTCTTTTTTTGCTTATAGTATAAACCTTATCAAAGACATCAACATAGTGACTAACAGGTTCTACTTTAATCCAGCCTTTAGAATATTTCTTGTGATACATCAAATAGTTATCATTAAAATCCAAACTTGAATGCCAACTCACATTCATTGAGTTTATAGCATTCTCACTGGGATTAGTAATGATCATTGTAACTTTCTTCATAACTTTCACCTACATAAATATTATACTATAAAAGAAAGGTGATTCAAATGAATCACCTATATTAATTATTTAAAATATCTATCTAGTAGAGCTTGTAAAGCTTTGCCATGACGAGCTTCATCTTTTGCCATCTCATGAACTGTATCATGAATTGCATCTAAGTTAAGCTCTTTTGCCTTCTTAGCAATTGCCATCTTTCCATGACATGCTCCGTTTTCACCAGCAAGCATCTTTTCTAGATTAGCTTTTGTTGAAGTAGAAACAAGTTCACCTAGCATTTCTTGGAATCTAGCAGCATGTTCTGCTTCTTCTTTAGCAACTTGCTCTAAAACCATTGCGATTTCAGGATAGCCTTCTCTCATCGCTTGACGAGCCATTGCTAAATACATTCCAACTTCGCTACATTCACCTTGGAAATTGTTTTGTAATCCTTTATAAATTTCTTCATCAACGCCTTTAGCAACTCCAATTACATGTTCAGCAGGCCATGTCAATGCTTCTTCTTTAAATGGAACAACCTTTTCGCCTCTAGCTTTACATACTGGGCAAATTGGTGTTTCGCCTTCTTTTACTTCAAATACTTGTCCACAAATTAAACATTTATATTTCATAGTTCCTCCGTTTTATTTTCTTTACTTTCTTTTTTAAATACTTTTTTATAAACAACAATTAAACAAACAAGCACTAGCATAACGATTAGGGCAACTAAGAAGATATTGTTATTAGGCAAGAAACTTTCAGTTCCATCGCTATTAACTATCATCTCTGCATTTTTTAATACTTGTGCTCCAATAAATGGACCAACAACACCAGGGATTAGTACTTGCCCAACAATTCTAAGACCTTGGAATCTACCAGCCATATTAAGTGGAGTTTCATCCCTAACTTTAGCTCCAAAAATTGCCATACCAGACAAGAATCCGCTTAGCATTAAGCAAGATCCAACAAATACTAAGATTGTATTAAATACACCTTCAGTTTTAATAACAAATGGGAATAAGAATAACATAATATAACCTAATGTTATTAAAGCTAATGGAATAAATACTACATCAAATCCTCTTTTATCGTACTGCTTAGAAAATAGTGCAGTAAAGACAGCTGCTAGGATGATTGCAGGGGCCATGATTAAAACATAATTAGCCATCCCTAAAGTTTTTTCATAATAGATTATTAGATAAGGCATAAATACTTGAATTGAAATATTAAAGATTACAAAGGCAATCAATGTAAAATATAATTTCTTTTCTTTTTTAATTACACTTGGTCTAAAGCCATATAAGATTGTCTTAAAATATGACAAATCATCTTCAGTTTTAACATTTGCTTCATCGATTATGAAGAACCCTACAACACCAATTAATAATACAACAGCACCGATTATGATATAAATCCAAGTCCAACTAGAAGACTTATCTAAATCAAATCCCATGAATCCACCAAATACCGCAAGAATGGCAATAAGTGGCATCATCGAATTGATTCCTTCAGCTTTTCCTCGGTTTGTTGAATCAGTTGAATCAGTCAGCCAAGCATTATAACAAGCATCATTAGCAGTTGATCCAAAGAATGTCATTACGCAGTCCATTATGATTACTAAGTTTACGCCAACTGTAGCACTATTTACAGCTGCTCCAAAGACGTTACTAATGATATCTTTTCTTATTAATGCGAAGCTTAAGATAGATATACCCCAAAGGATATAACCTAATGACATAAATATTTTTCTTTTTCCAAGTTTATCTGACAAAGCTCCAATAAAGATTGTTGTGAGTGTTGCGCTTATAGCGCTTAGGGCAACCATCATGGAGATATCTTTAGCACTTGCATTAAACATTTTGTAAATGAATACGTTGAAATACATGTTTTCAACAACCCATGCAATTTGTCCAACAAGGCTAAAGATGACTAAAGTCAACCAAAACTTAGAATTCTTTTTTGATTTCATTTTTATCCTTATTCAGCTACTTGTGCTGTTTGTAAATGTCTTTCATCTAAATCATGGCAGATTTCAGCATATTTCTTTTCATCAATCTTAAATATAAACATACTCATAAAATTAGCAGTTAATAATAAGATTAATGGGATTAATAGCATACCAACAGCAAGTACCATGAATTGGCCAGTAGTGATTGTAGCTCTTGCGGCTTCAATTTCATTATACATATCAGCTGCAGTCTTAAATCCCGCATTAAGTTCAGCTTCAGCTCCACTGATTACTTGACTTATTGCGTAAAGTCCACTTGATAAAAGTGTTAAGAAGATTAGGCCTTGTTGAAGAGCACTTGCCCACTTAGCAACTAGAGCACGCAAACTTGAAACGATGGCTTCTTTTCTTTCACCAGTCTTCCATTCATTGTATTCAATAGTAGATTGCATTTGAATAATGATAGCTACAGCTGAAAGTCCTTGTCCACCAAACATGATAGCTCCGCCTAAATATAATAGCCATACCATGTCATCAGCGATTGGTCTAGGTCCAAATACAGGGAAACCAACAAAGAATATTAATAAGTAACCAATGATAATAGTGATACTAGAAATAGCAAATATTTGTTTTCTTGTTAGTTTCTTTGCTAAAAGTGGATAAATGAATTGTGCAACTAAAGTACCAACTGCATACATTATAGTAAACATGAATTGGATAGCTCCACCTAAATCAGAACCATATCCATACATCAAATAGAAGTAATATAGACCGAATCCAACAACAACGCCACCACCTAAGTAGTTGATTAAAATAGCGATGATGTTAATTCTAAATTGATCGTTTTTCTTAAATAGTGAGAACATATCTCTAAATCGAACATCTTCTTGTTCTTTCTTTTCATCTTCAATGTCTCTAGCATGTTCTTTACAAGCAAAGCAAATAAGTAATTGACTTAGCATATATAAGCTACATACAACTATAGCGATTCCACCATAAACTATTTGAGCGCTGACACCTTCAAACGCACCAACTAGCATTGGAACAGCACCATATACAGCGAATACTCCGACAGAAATGAATATCTGCATGATTGAAGTGATATTGTTCCTCCTCTTCTCATCTTTAGTTAGTGAAGGTAACATACTCCAATAAGCAATATCATTTATTGTCCAAGCTATATCCCACAAGAAGTAGAAAATACCAAATAGAACAACAAATCCCCATCCATGAGGATGTGCTAGGAACAATACTAATACGACAATTGTATTAAAAATCGCACCAATTAAAATCCATGGTTTATACTTACCCCATTTGAAATGGAATTTTTCAATAATCCATCCCATGATTGGGTCGTTAAGTCCATCCCAGATTCTACAAATAATCATGATGATATTAATTACACCAATTTGCGCAAGATAATTCTTTTGATCAGATGTGTCAAGTAATCCCGCAAATGTGATGTAAGTAATTAAGAATGCTGATACTAATTGATAGCACGCATCTCTAAATGTTCCAGACACGCAATAAACACCAGTCGTTGTTTTTGGTGGAACATCTCCTGTGTAAGTTTTCTTTAAATTCCAAAAACTCATTTTTCTTCTCCTTTTTCTATTCTTTTAATGTAATATAATCTACTGCCAAAGTCCCCAAGAACTCTTACATCGCTATTAAAGCCATTAGCAGCCCATTCGCTCTTTAATATTATACCATTATTTAGTACATTTCCATAGACAACATACTCTTCATTTTCCATTTCCATTCGTTTAAACTTACTTACCAGTCTAACGAGTGGGCCTTCACAATTGACATGAACTGGTAAAACCATATTAATTAAATTACCAAACATTTTTAATTCATGATCTTGACGAAATACTTTTACGCTATACTTAGCATCATCTATAAAACCTATTCCTTTAAGAAGCGTTTCATGAGGTGTTGTGCTTTGTAAACCGTTAAAATATCCAATCATTGCTTCACTCTTATCTTTTGATATAACCATCCAAATAGCGCTATCACCATCAAATTCTTTTCTCTTTAGCCTATAGAAATCACCAAACTGTAATAATTCTCTATGCTCTTTATAAAAAGCAACTTGCGCTTTGATATCTTCCTTTTCAAATTTAGATAATTCATTAAGCATTAGCTCATAGCCTAATAACCCAAAACAAGCTACCGCAAATTTGCTAGAGTAAGAAGTTTCACGAAGCATTTGATGATTGTGTTTGTGAGAAACGTGAGCTGAATAAGTACTAATAGGGTAACCATATGAATAACCTTCTTGAATAGTTAGCCTTTCATATGGATCGCTATTATCACTTGCCCATGTTTGAGGGAAATAACTAAGCATTCCTAAATCAAACCTATTTCCGCCACTTGCGCAGTTTTCAAACAAGACATTCGGATATTTTTTAGTTAAGGTATTAATAATATGATATAACCCCATAATATAGCGATGATAGAACTCACCAGCATTCTTGCCACCTGCTATATCACTCATATTACGGTTCATATCCCATTTAATGTATTCGATATTAGCATTATCTAAGATATTGCTTATATTATCAATGATATATTCACATACCTCATCTTTAGTTAAATCGAATAGATATTCGTTTCTTCCAGTTGATGGCTTTACCCCATTTACTGAAATTGCCCAATCAGGATGAAGCTTATAAATCTTACTTAAAGGATTAACGCCTTCTGGTTCAAACCATAGACCAAACTTTAACCCGAGCTTATTTATCTTTTTAGCAAGGCCACTTAATCCATGAGGGAGCTTCTTCTTATTTACATCGTAATCTCCTAGCCCATGGAAATCATCGTTTCTATCAGAAAACCATCCATCATCTAAAACGAAGAGTTCGATGCCAAATTTAGAAGCGCTTTTTGCAATATTGATTAATTTTCGTTCTGTAAACTTGAAGTAAGTCCCCTCCCAATTATTAATCAATACTGGTCTGGGACTATACCGAAAATTTACATTCACCACACAATCATTTATAAAGTCATGCATATTCTGACTTAAATGATTTAATCCTTTATTAGAATAACTAACTAAGCCAATAGGAGATAAGAAACTCTCCTTTTCTTTTAGTTTATAATCAAACAAAAATGAGTTGATGCCGCTAGTTATATGAAGGTGATCATAAGCGTTTACTTCAATGATCTCTTCATGATTTGATGAATACATCAAATTGAATGAATAACCTTCTCCATAAAAATCATTAGCACCATCACTGAAAATCATAAAGAAAGGATTGTGCTTATTACTTGATGATCCTGTCTTAGAATCATTTTTATAAATACCAGGGTTAATCTTTTGAATGCACTTCTTAGCCTCTCCAACCCATGCACCATTAAGGTTCAAAAGGTGATAATTTTGATTAATTAGGTCAAGTTGAAGGGAAGCAACTTTTAAAATATGAAGTTCACTACTTGTGTTATTTTCTATTTTAGTAAATCTTGCAATAACATCGTGACTATCACTAATTAGATAATGAAGTTCGATAAATAAATCTAGCGCTTCTTCTTTTAACCTAATAGTTAATTCACTATTCATATTATGTAAGCTAGGTAAATCACCTAAATCAGTGAAATTATCGTTTTTTATTTCGTAATCATAATACCTAAAATCAAAAGTGTAGCCTCTTTCTTCATTCTTTAAGATGATTGCAGGTTCCCTGTAATCTCCTTTAGAGAAAAAAGAATATTCACTTAAAGCATTGTCAGCACTGAAATTAGGGTCAGCATCACTATCTAGGACAGTTGAAGTTCCTTTTGCATAAGCTTCCTTTAGCCCTAAAAAGCTCTTATCGCTACCCACATCAATAAATGCACCAAAATAATCATGTACTAAATATTTGGCTTTATTAACATGGAAGATATAAGATAGTGACTTTGTTTCAATAATAAAATAATTGTCTTCTACTCTAATCATCTTTTTCACCCATATATTTCTTTAACATATCTAAATCCATATAGCGCTTCTTTATTAATTCCTTATAGAATAGAGCACTATTCCTTAGCTCATACGTTCCATCTTCATAATTATATTTCACTAAACCAAAGCACGCACTTTCTCCCTCTTTCCATTCAAAGTTATCCATGAATGTCCAGTGGTAGTACCTTTTAATGAAATCATATTTAGATAAAACCTCTAAATGATCATATAAATACTTCGCCCTAAAGCTATCATCTTTGTCACATGTTCCGTTTTCTGTAATGTATATCTCTTTATCAGGAAACATCTTATGAACTTTGTTTATAATCTTATCAAATCCAAATGGAGTTATACCCCAACCCAAGTTATTAGTATCCCAAGATGGATCAACTTCAAGTTTTCCTTTATGAACTAGATTTGAAGTGTAATAATTTATTCCAAAATAATCAAAGAATACTCCTTTTTTGCATTTTATTCCAAGAGGCAAGATATATTTACCATACCCCATAGAATAAGACATCAGCTTATTAAAGCACCTATCAAAGAACCATGTCTCGATTTTATCAAACAAGTTCTTTTTATTTTTCGGAATGAAATTATTCATATTTAAAGCAATTCCTACTTTACTGTCGCTAATAACATTATGAATAACCTTATATGCTTCAATATGGCTCCTAGTCATATTCCTTAAAACTCTCATACAAGAAGAAAAGCTCTTTTCTTCATTTAACCACTCACCATATAAAAAGCAGTTTATTGCATAGATATTAGGTTCATTGATTGTACAAAATTCGCTAACTAATCCATTTAAATGCCTAACAACAAAATCAACGTATCTTGCAAAATAAAGTGGTGAATCTTTTAATTTAAATCCACCCTTCTTTTCAAACCAAATAGGGTTAGAAAAGTGATGCAAAGTAACTAAAACTTTTATTCCTTTATCTTTTAAGTAATTAATTTCATCGATGTAATGCTCCATTGCTTCATCACTAAAGCATCCTTCAGTAGGTTCAATTCTACTCCACTCTATTGACATACGATAGATTTCTAAATTAAGTTCTTTCATTAGATCAATATGAGCTTTGTAATTATTCCAGTGACTATTTGCTCTTAATGATGTAGAGCCATCTTTGGTTTTGTTTCCATCTTTAGTCCAATCATACCAAGTATGATTAGTGTCGCCACCTTCAATTTGAGTTGAAGCAGTAGCAACTCCGAATAATAAATCATTTCTAAATTTTATTTTTTCCATAATTTATTCCTTTATATAAACCCTTGCTTCATATGGTTTAAGTTCTTTATCACTATTATCACTATAATTTGATAAAAGGAGTTTATATGAACTAACATCAAGTGGATTCTTTAATGTTTTACAAGAAAACGAAGTTATAATTAGCATCATCTTTCCATCTAATTCTCTAGTATAACTAAATATGTTCTTATTATGTTTAAGAAGTAAATTGAATTTGCCATCAATTAAAACATCGTATTCTTTTCTTAAACTTATTAATTTTTGATAATAATAAAACAAAGAATCCTTATCAGCTAATGCATTTTTAACGTTTATTTTGTCTTTATTAGTGTTAACTTTAATCCAAGGCTCTGCTTCACTAAAACCAGCATAGGTAGAATCATCCCATTGCATAGGAGTTCTAGCATTATCACGCGCTACTTCTTCTAAGTGCTTACCAATTAGCATCTTATAAAATAAGCTACTATCAGCCATCTTACTCATGTTCTTAAATTCCACATCTTTATAATCTTCTCTACTTGTATAATTAGCATTTTCCATACCAATTTCTTGACCTTGATAGATAAAAGGTGTTCCTTTAAGAAGAAAATAAGCAGTAGCTAGAGATTTTGAAGAAAGGTACTTTAAATCACCTGTCACTGTTCCAAAGCGTCCACTCGACCTTCTTTGGTCATGGTTTTCAATAAACAGTGAGTTCCACCCAGAGCCTTCTAAAGCATATTGCCATTTACTTAATCTCTTTTTAAATCTATTTAATTTGAATTTCCTATAAAGATATTTAACCCCAAAGAAGTTATCACTATCAGTATGATCAAAATTAAAGACCATATCTAGTTCTTCTCTTCTTGGATCAATCATTAGTTTAACATCTTTTTCTTTAGATAAGGCAGTTTCTCCAACTGTCATTGTATCGTATTTAGAATAAGCTTCAGTGTATAAGTAATGTAAATACTCATGAAGCCTTGGACCATTAATAAAGGCATCTTTCCCACAAAGAGCAACTGTTGGAAAACGTGACTTAAAGTCTTGCTTCTTGCTTATTAGATTTATAACATCGCACCTAAAGCCGTCAACTCCCATATCAAGCCAATATCTTAAGATATTAACTACTTCTTTTCTAACCTCTTCATTTTCCCAGTTTAAGTCAGGTTGACCTTTAGCAAATAGGTGCAAATAATAATCATCGCTTTCTCCAATTCTCTCCCATGTTGAGCCACCAAAAAAACCAGTCCAGTTTGTTGGTGGTTTTTTTCCATTCTTTTTACCTTTTTTTATGATGTAAAAGTCACGATATTTACTTTGTTTGTCACAAAGCGCTTCTTTAAAGAACTTATGTTCGCTCGATGTGTGATTAACAACTAAATCCATGATTAGCTTAATCCCTCTTTTATGCATCTCACTAAGCATTTCTTTAAAATCATCTAAAGAACCAAAAGGAGGATAGATATTATAATAATCACTAATATCATAGCCGTTATCTTCTTGAGGAGAGTCGTAAACTGGTGATAACCACACACAGTTGATTCCGAGACTAGCTAGATAATCTAGTTTTGATGTTATTCCTTTAATATCACCGAATCCATCACCATTTGAGTCTTTGAAACTTCTAGGATAGATTTGATAAACTATCGCATTCTTATACCAATTTGTATGCATTTTGCCTCCAATTAATAAAGCGTTTTCACTATTTTATTATACCATAAGAAGGGCCTTGTTTCAATAAAGAAAGAAAAGCGAAAGACACACCTCTTCCGCTTATGTTTATTCTATTATTTACTTAAAAATCTTTACTATTTCATCAACAACATCTTTAATTAATTTATCTGATGTGTTAATCATAATATCGTAGTTTTCTTTATTACCCCAGTCTAGGCCAGTATAGAAATTGTAATAGTTTTTACGATGTTTATCGATTGCTTTGATATGACGCTTTATTTGTTTATCAGTTAAATCAGCACCAACTTCTCCTTTTTCTCTACACCTTTTTATTTTAGATGCCATATCAGAATAAACAAAGATTCTAAATGGCTTTTGATCTCTTAAGATATAGTCAGCGCATCTACCAACGATTACGCAATCGCTCTTGCTTGCTAGTTCTTTAATAACGTTATTTTGTTCTGCAAAAATCTTATTTTGGGTTTTATTTAAGTCGCTATCATAAACACCAAATGAGTTAGCAATAGTAATTGGATATTGAACTGAAGGTTTACGTTCAATTATTTGGGTAATGTATTCTTCAGCAAGTGAAGTCTTCTTGCTAATCTCAGTTAAAATCTCTCTATCATAATAGGCAATGCCTAACTTATCAGCAATTCGCTTTCCTAGTTCTCTTCCTCCACTACCAAATTCACGTCCAATAGTAATGATTTTCATAACTTTTCCTCCTAATCAATATTAATTAATTCATAGCTCATTGTTCCAAAGCCAAGAGTGCTAGCTGCTTCGATTGTGTGAAGTCCATTTCTCGAATTTACTCGCTCCATAAAATGCTCTTTACCTACATCATTAGATTTTAAAACTAAATCGATACAAGCTTGATCA
Organism: Bacilli bacterium; assembly: GCA_918272565.1. GTDB lineage: Bacteria > Bacillota_I > Bacilli_A > ML615J-28 > CAG-698 > Tener-01. The sequence continues at coordinate 65,670 of CAKJYW010000012.1, read as the reverse complement.
ATGGCAATTGGGTCTAAAGATATTAAAACACCGATATCTTTTAAACATGGGTCTTCTGCAATAGCACAACAATCGCAGTCAACGCTCATATTTTTCATAACGTTAATAAATACCATTTCACCTTTAAAATAGTTAACTACAGATGAAGCACTATCAGCCATCGCTTCTAAGAACTTATCGTGAGGCGCTGTCCAGATCTCTTCTTCTTTGTCTGAACCAGCTGTATGAATGTGCATCTTACCGTAAGATGAAGCAACTCCAATTGATAGTTGCTTTAACGCTCCACCAAATCCACCCATAGGATGACCTTTAAAGTGAGATAAGACTAGCATTGAATCATATTTTGCTAAGTTCTTCCCAACATAATTTTTCTTTAATATTTTCCCATTTGGAATATCTAAAACTAAATCAGGCCCAGTTTCATCCATTAAATCAAATTTAAAGAATTCATTCCAACCATGGTTTTTAATTGTCTTAAGGTGCTTTTCTGAGGTGTTTCTTTCACCTTCATAGGCAGTATTACATTCTACAATTGTACCACCTACATAATCTACGATATCTTTAAACAACTCTGGTCGTAGGAAATTTTGATTTCCTGCTTCTCCTGAATGTACCTTGATAGCTACATTCCCTTTTAGTTTTTTACCTAGTAGCTTATATAATTTAAGTAAACTAGCTGCCCTTATTTCTTTTGTGAAAAGGACTTTTGATTTTTCCACTATTTTCTTCTCCCTGATTTAATCATTTCTTCTTCAAATTCTTTTTCGTTCTTCCTAAAATAATCTTGATGATATTCTTCAGCAAGATAGAAGTTTTTAAAAGGAGCTACTTCAATCATCACTTTTCTATTTTGTTCATCTTCCACTTCTTTTATTTTTTTAAGGGTTATTTCTTTTTCTTTTTCATTTAAATAAAACACAGCTAAAGTGTATGAATGACCTCTATCGATAAATTGCCCACCATCATCAAATAAATCGACGTTATTAAAGAAAGCATCGAGTAGTTCTTTAAATGAAGTTTTTGCTGCATCATATATAATTCTTATTGCTTCACGGTGATTAGTTAGTTGGTTTTTAACGTCAATATATTTGGGGTTCACCTCATCTCCCCCACTGAATCCACTTTCAACCTTCTCTACACCATTAATTTCATAAAACACTGGAGTGATACACCAAAAGCATCCCCCTGCAAAATAACATTCCATAATGTACCTCTACTTATTTAATTATAACAATTATTGCTATTTTAATCAAAGATTATTTATAGCTTCTTTACTAATTCATTATAATCTCTTTTTTCGTAGTGTCTTGGTGAAGGAGAGGCGCTAGCGCTTGCATAACCAATTGGCATAAGTAAAACGCACTCTTCGCTTTCTTCAAGATTTAGTAATTTTTTAAGCTTTCTATTTTCAAAATAACAAACCCAACAAGTATCAAGTCCTGCTTCTTTTGCTTTTAGCATGATTGTTGTGGCAACAATTGAAGCATCTTGGATGCCGCTAGTTATACCTTCATCTAGGGGACTAACCCACTCTTCGTCTTTCTTATAAGTAAAGAGCAATACGGTTTTTGCTTTATACCTACAAGATGTTACTTCATCTACTTTTTTTAAAGCTTCATCGCTATCTAAAATATAAATTCTAAAAGGCTGGTTGTTTTTGGCTGTTGGAGCAATTAACCCTTCTTTTAAAACACTATTAAGTAATTCATCATCTATTTTTCTATCACTAAAGCTTCTACAAGAATACCTACTTTTATTAAGTTCACTAAAATCCATACTACTACCTCTCTTTTTTATTATACCATAGATAGAAAATAAAAGAGCACCAAACTTTTTTGTTTGATGCTTATTCTTTTATTCCCTACACCTTGTGTTATCCGCAATGTTCCATTTCTTAATAGTAATCATAGATACTGTATGTGTAAGAATGATAATCACAAAAATAAACGCAAATGCAAATGCCACAACTCTAATATCAAACACAAATGGATATGTTTGGTTTGTTGAAGAGCATAAGCTAAATAGGGTCTTTGCTATTAATGATCCTAAAGGAATAGCAATAATAGTTGAGAAGATCAATTGAGATAAGCTTTGGATTGTCCATACATTTGAAACATTTCCAATAGTAAATCCAATTGCTCTTAATACTGTTAATTGTCTTTGTTGTTCCATTAGGGCATTTTCACTCATTATACATAGGATAATAAATGCCATTAGAAGTGAGAATCCAATCATGATATAAATCATAATATCAACTGAAGTGAATACTCCACTAATATCTTTGTTTAGATTCTTCGTAAATACTGTTAGTGATGAAGTGATGTTATCATCAAGATAATCTAAGAGCTTAATTTCATCGTTAGTATTTATCAAAATTGAAGTAATGTAACTAGCTCCAATCTTATCCATTTGAACCTTAGATAAATATGCAATAGGATGGAAATATTGGTTAGAAACACCTAATACTTTAACCTTAACACCATTAATTACAACAGTACTATTACGTTTTACACCCAACTTTTTAGCAAAAGCCCTAGGTAAAATTATTCCATCAACTTCAAGTTGGATAGTTTTATTACCTTTCCTGTTTGGAATTTGAACCATATTCTTTGTTGAGGCTGAGTCAATTGCTAGGCACTCAACATAGCCACTTTCATCGCCATTAAACACTTCTAAATAAGTATAATATGTGTTTTCGTAAGCAGTTACAAATTCTTGATTTCCTAAAGCTTCAACTTTTTCTTCATCTAAGACTTCAGTAGCATAGATTTGGGCATCGAAATTAAGTCTTCTATTGATACTTTGATCAATTAATTCTCCCTTAGCTACATAGAAGAATAGTGCTAGTAGAATAATAGAAAACGAAGAGATAATTGAAAAGACTGACACAAAGAACCTTCTTGGGTTTTGCGCAATGCTATTAACACCAAGTTTGATGTTCATAGGTGCTTTATCAATAAATTCAACCAATCTCTTTGGTAATGGCTTACGTTTTGATTCATTATTAAGCGTTGCATCTTTTGGAGTAATTCTTGAAATTGCTCTACAAGAAATCACAGCTGTCACTTCAGAAAAGATTAGAAGCGATACTGATGCGGCAATTGAAACATAAATATTTAGACTCTTCAAGATTACTGGTATAGAGTATACCCTTATCATTAGTGAGCCCATTAATCTATTTAAGAAATATCCTCCTGTAAGTCCGAGAGCGATTGATGCAACAGACATTAAGAAAATATACAAATAGAATAATGAATTAATATCACTAAATCCAACTCCAACAGACATCATTACACCGATTTCTTTGGTCATTGCTTTGATTATTTGACTAATAAACAAACCAATAATGATCATAGTTACAGTGTAGAAGAATAGTGGTAAGAAGATTGATGCTACTCTTAATTGTTTAATACAGTTTTCAATATAGAGAATATAGAATGACTGATGAGCACCCTTTATTTCTTTTACCTCTACTTCATTAGTTGTGAATTTATCTTTAATATTACCTGATAGTTGAGCTTCTGAGTAAACATCATCACCTTTAATCAAGATGTGATTAGCATAATTAGAAGCATAATTGTGGCCAATCAAAGCTATGTCAGCTAAATCAGGGATATCAATTCCCATAGCTTTAACGGCATATTCATAATATTTTTTATAATCTTCATCACTCAAAATCTTTTCATGAATCTTAGTAGATAAGATTTGTAAGATATTGTCAAGTTCAGTTTCATTAACATAAATCAAACCGAAATCGCTAGCATCTCCCCAAACATAGTCGTTAGCACGAGCTTGAATAGCTTCTGGTGTTTCAACAATCTCATTGACATATAAATCTATATAAACCTTAAATGCACCCACATGAATAGTATCACCTAATTTGATGTTGTTATTATTGGCAAATTTCTTAATTAGTGATACGTTAACTCTTTCTGTACTCTTTTCAATTGAATCATCAACATATCTTTTAAATAGAGTATCTTCGTTTTCATTAAATGTATAGAATCTTGCGGTAATGATTCTATCATTATCGAGCTTCATCTTAGCATCAATAGTTAATCTAAAGTCATATGCTTCAACACCATTTGTTGAATTAAGGAGCTCAGTTAATTTTTCTCTTGATTCTATTTTAGTTTTTGCTGAAACATCAACATCTTCATAATCGGCTAAGTACGCTTTAAACTGCTTCTCTAGATTTAAAATCGTAGAGCCAAATCCACTCAAAAGACTTATTGATAGCATTGATATAAATATCATTGCTATAAACAAGCCAAAGAACCTCTTAAAGAAGGTCTTAAATAATATCCTAATCATTACCAAACAACCTCTGAAGCTTTGATAATATGATCATTTTCTTCAACACTAACCACTTGACCATTCTTCATAGTGATGATTCTATTAGCCATTGAGGCAATTTCTCTAGTATGAGTTACTAAAACGATAGTTTTACCTTCATTGTGAATTTCTTCAAGTAACTGTAGAACTTGTTTACCTGAAGCATCATCTAGTGCACCAGTAGGCTCATCGCAAAGTAAAATTTCGCTATTTTTGTTTAAAGCACGAGCAATAGCAACACGTTGTTGTTGACCACCAGAAAGTTGACGAGGGAATTTCTCTTCTTTTCCTTCTAGCCCAACTCGCTTAATTAGTTCCTTTGCTCTTTCTTTATCTCTAGATCCTGGAGCAATTATTACATTTTGCATTACAGTAATATCATTTAACAAATTAAAGAATTGATAAACGAAACCGATTGTATTTCTTCTATATAAAGTTAAATCCTTATCATTATATTTAACAATATCATTTCCTAATACTTTTATAGAACCAGAGTCAACTCTATCGATTGCTCCTATCATATTAAGTAATGTTGATTTACCACTTCCTGATCCACCTAAAATAACCAAAAAGTCGTGTTCATACACATCGATACTAACATGATTTAAGGCGTACATTAAACCTTCGCCTTCACCATAAGTTTTAACTAAATCTCTTACTTCAATTATTGCTTTCTTTTCCATATTCTCATCTCCTTTTATTATTTTATCATAAAAACAAAAAAATAGATTTATTAGATTAAAAAAACTTTCAAGTTTTTTTCTTGAAAGTTTTAATTATTTATTTTTTGTTTCTTAAGATTACTCCTTTAAGTGTAGCAGTTAGGCTAACCAATATTGGCGTTACAATTACTAGGATTGTAGCAATATTGACTGAAGCCGCAAAAGCAACAGGGAATACTCCAAATCCCATATTAGATGGAGCATCTAGGTTTTGTGATAAGCTTACAAAATAGAATAAAGCTACTAGAGTTGAAGCTGCGAGTCCTATTAATGCTAAAGGTAACAAGCATTTTGCTTTAGCTTCTTCTTTTAATTCATTGTAATATAATTCCCAAACAGCAAGGCTTAAGGCTGTAACAAAATAAACAAGAAGTGTAGCAAGTCCAAATAGTGACCATTCATGTTTAAAATCGATGATAAAGATACCAACTGCGAATGCTGAAAAACTAAACAAAGCAAATAGCATCCATAAAGTCACAAAGAAACAATAAATGAATCTCACTTTTTTAACCACTGGAGTTCTTGGAGTTAATTCTAAGCTAAACTTTTCTTTGACTTTATCTTTAAAGAATAAACCAACTACACTAATAGTTAAAAATAGTAATGAATAAAGTACACTATCAAGTGGATATAAAGCGGAAGGGCTTCCTTCAACTAATGAAAGATAAGTTCCACTAATTCTACCTATGATAACATAAAGAATTATTACTGCTGAAAAGATGAATGTAGCAATTAAGCATTTCTTAATGCTTCGTTCTACCTTTTCTTGTGATGGAGCACGGTATAACCCATGAACTAATAGTAGCATCCATAAAGTTTCAAAGAAAGTAACAAATACAGGAACACTTCTAATCGCATCGTGAGCTGCCACATCGCTAGAGCCACTAACGATAGAACCAACAACATCAGAAAAGCAATATAAGAAATTCATAAATGTTAGGCTTGATAATACAAATAAGCATATTAATAAGATGCTAACAATTAATGAACTCTTTTTTGCTTTACCTTCTAAAGAACAAAAAACAAAATTATCTTTATTAAATAGTTCTTTCATTACCAGTTCACCCATGCTACAAAGTCATCTGACTCCCTTTCATTTAAATATAAATGAGATAAAGCAAAGTTATTACTATCTAAAATTGTAACTAATGATGCTCCAATTAAATCAAAGTTTTCAGTGATTCCAACTGAAGCAAGGCCTTTAATCATATTTTCATCTGTAGAATTAACATCAATATGAGCATAATACAGCTCTGGTCCTGTCTTTACACCAAGTCCAAGCACAACTCCTAAATATTCAACAGTCCAGTCAACATTATGAGCATGACCCATAAATGCTGCTTTTAGATTGTTTTCTGCACCGATTTCGTAAAAATCACTAGCATATTTTTCATTTCCGTTATCTGCAAATCCTTCTAATTTAAAGAATTTGTTCTTTAAAGCTTGACCTTCTTCAGTAACTAGATTCCAAGCAACCAAATTCTCATCTTGAGGAATATGATAATATGCGATTGTTGGGACATTAGTTCCAGCCTTTTCATGAACTTTTAACCACCAATCAATTTGATCTTCTCTTATGTAATCGTAATCTTTAAATGGTGAAGTACTTGTTTCAGAGAATGATGCTCCTGAATCAAGGTTAACTATCTGCCAAATAGCATTACTTTCTTTTTTGCCATCAGCTGTTAAGTTAATTACGAAATTACTTCTACCATACAAGTTATCTTCACCCTCAAAATAGAAGCAATGAGGAGCATTAGCAAATTTTTTAGCTAAATAATTAGGGTTATATAGTCCGTGTCTATCATGATTTCCCCATAAAACAGCATAATAGAAACCGAATTCTGTAGCTTTTTCTTCAAAGAACTTAATAAAAGTTTTAATGTGATATGTGTTTGCAAGCATAAACATATCACCAGTGAGTTCTACTAAGTCAATCTTAGCGTCTTCTCCTTGGGTTTCTTTGATGTGTTTATCTGCTTCTGTAAACACTTTTTCTAAATACCTTTCAGATGCCATAGTTGATGTATTAGCATTCCAATGAATATCAGTTAATTGTAAAATATTAAAATTATCATGATATTTCATAGAGAACACATAATCATCAAGAATATCTTGATAATCACTTGCCTTCTTACAGCTTGTTAAAACAGACACTGATAAGAACACAAGCAACACAAATAAGAATCTTCTTCTCATTTTCATCCTCCTTTTACTCTCTTATTATAAACAATAATAAACTATAAACCAAATACAATAAACCTCTAAATAACCCAATATGTGTATAAGGATATTTAATGTTTTTAACTTATTAAATCAATTTCTTAAGTAATTCTTTTTTATAATCTAAATCTCCCAAGTATTTAATGTCATGAGCTTCGTTTATTCTATTAATGGCTTCTTCTATATCTAAACTATGATATGCTTCATATAATTCACATAATTCATCAAATTTAATGTACTTATATATTTGTTTTGTATTTATTTCATAAATATATGCCCAATATCTTGTAAGATATCCTATCCAAGCCATTATAGCAGGACTTACTTTTGTGTGCCCTACTTCGTAGTTCGATTCTTTTTTTAGTTCCTCTATTGCTCCCATTATATCCAAAGACTCTAATATAAAAGATTTTCTATCCATCCTCTGTGCCAGTTTTGAAAATGCGAACTTTTTATAAAAATAAGCAGATGAGCATGGCAGTTCCTTTGTTGTTGCTTCAAATAAATTAGATTGATATTTAGCGAGCAATAATCCTGTATCATCTATTTTTCTCATATTAAATCAATATATCCTCTATATATTTCCCAATTCCTGCATACTTACGTTTTGCAAGAATCATCTTAGATTTACCTACATTTCTATCATTCTCTTTTTCAACTTCATATTGGTGTTTTTCTTCTTCACACAAGAATGATTCCTTGATGATTTTCACATTATTATTTAGTACTTTATCATTCAATATTACAAATTGCTTTCCCAAGCGATTTGCTGATAAAGCATTAATACATTGCTCATCAGTAATTCCACCTTCTATAAATTCGTTGATAATGGAATACATAGAATTATCTGCAATCGGTGCAACAATCACATCAACATCCCTAATAGAGTCTAATAATTCTTTTAAATATACTGAATTAGAATATTCATCAATTCTACCTCTAAAATAAGCAACAAGTATCATCCATTCTTTTGAAACATCGAAATATTTAATATTTAATTTATCAATATTATTTATTTCAATAATATAAAGTAATGATTTTGGATAATTAGAAACAAAGCTTATCGCTTGTTTTACTGATTCTCCCAAATAGAATCCTTTGCCAAAATCTTTCTTTTCGTTGCTCTTTTCTATTGTCAGATTTCCCTCAATACCATTTTTAGATCCATGGAATAATATATAATTATTTTTTGACGCTTTAGACTTATATAATTCTTCATCAATTAAGTTTAACCTAATACCTTTATTATAAATAAATGAATATATTATATTTAAAGTTATATTATTAGGATAGTTCTCATTATTTATCCATCTAGATAATGTAACCCTACTTACACCCAATTCTTCGGCTAATTCTTCATTGTTATAATTTAATAACACTTTTATTTTTCTTAAATCTTCACTCAAATCAACACTCATATGTACCACCTTTTCCACTTATATTATACTCCAACAAAAGAATCTCGTCAACAACAATGTAACATCTGTTACAAAAAAAATGTAACACTTGTTACACTGTTGTTTTTGGATATTAAAAAAGCCTTGCTTAGTTAAGCAAAGCTTTATTTCATTTTAATCAATTTCACATCTTTTATAAATCTTATCTACATTACGTAAATAATAATTGATATCAAAGCATTCTTCTATTTCTTCTTTTGTGAGTAATTTAGATATCTCAATTTTATTAAATAATAATTCTTTAAATGATTTTCCTTCATTATAAGAAACCATAGCAATTCCTTGAACTAAGTCATATGCTTCTTCTCTAGATAGTCCTTTATCAATTAATGCGTTCATTACTCTTTGAGAGAAGATAACACCATTAGTTCTACTTATATTAAGTAGCATTTGGTCACTATAAACAACTAAATTCTCAAGAACACCTTTAAAGCGATTAAGCATATAATCGATTAACTCAGTTGCATCAGGTAATATTACTCTTTCAACTGATGAATGAGATATATCTCTCTCATGCCAAAGACTGATGTTTTCAAATGAAGAAACCATGTAACCTCTTAGTATCCTAGCACACCCACAAATGTTCTCTGAAGAAATTGGATTTCTTTTGTGTGGCATAGCACTACTTCCTTTTTGTCCTTTTTGGAAGGCTTCTTCAACTTCGTGAATTTCTGTTCTTTGTAGGTTTCTAATTTCTGTTGCTATCTTTTCTAAAGTAGAACCAATTAAAGCTAGAGTTGAAATGTAAAATGCGTGACGGTCTCTTTGTAGAACTTGAGTTGAAATGTTTGCTGAAGCAATTCCTAGCTTTTCACACACGTAATCTTGAACGAATGGTTCAACATTAACAAAATTACCAACAGCTCCACTAATCTTTCCACATTCCACATCGCGCCTTGCAAGGTTGAATCTTTCTAGATTCCTCTTCATCTCTTCATACCACAAAGCCCATTTAAGTCCAAATGAAGTAATATCAGCATGAATACCATGAGTTCTTCCAATACATGGAGTATTCTTATATTCTTTTGCTTTCTTTTTTAAAACATCCATAAAAGCGATAATGTCCTCATAAATGATGTTATTCACTTGTTTTAAGATATAGCCATTTGCTGTATCAACAACATCAGTTGATGTAAGACCATAGTGAACCCACTTTTTCTCTTCGCCTAACGATTCGCTAACTGATCTAGTAAATGCTATAACATCATGCTTAGTAATCTCTTCTAATTCTTGGATTCTTTTTAGATTAACTTTTGCTTTATCTTTAATCTTATCTACATCACTTTTAGGAATTACTCCTAAAGCGCTCCAAGCCTCGCATGATAATATCTCCACTTTAAGAAATGTTTCAAACTTGTTTTCATCACTCCAAATATTACGAAGTTTCTCTCTTGAGTACCTTAAAATCATATGCTCTCCTATAAAGAATTATTAAAATATTTTTTCTAATTCGATTGTTTGTGACCTATTTGGTCCAACTGAAATAATAACAACTTTTGTTTTTGTTAATTCTTCAATCTTCTTCACATATATTTTAGCATTTTTTGGCAAATCTCCAAATGTTTTTACATCAGAAATATCTTCTTTCCAACCAGGCATAGTAATATAGATTGGTTTTACTCTATTTAATTCCTTGATTGTTGAAGGGACGTAATCAATTTCTTTACCATCTAAGCTATACCCACAACATATCTTTATTTCATCAAGACCTGTTAAAACATCAAGTAGCATAAGAGCTAAGTAATTAATTCCTGATACTCTTTTAGCATAATTTAAGGCAAAAGCATCAAGCCATCCAACTCTCCTTGGTCTTTTAGTAACAGTACCATATTCATGACCACGCTCTCTAATGTATGATGCAATATCTGAATCGATTTCTGTTGGGAATGGTCCTTCACCAACTCTAGTAGTGTAGGCTTTAGATATTCCTAAGACATCTTTAATATAATATGGAGCTATCCCACAATCAACAGGAACCGCCGCAGCTGCAGGAGATGATGATGTTACATAAGGATATGTACCATGATCAAGACAAAGCATTGCTCCTTGTGCTCCCTCAAACAACACTTTTGATCCTTTTTCAATCTCTTTTTCAATTAGCATTGATGTATCACACACATATTTTTTGATTTCTTTAGCATATTCTTTATATTCGTTAAATATAACATCAGCATCAAGTGGCTCTAAGCCTAACATCTTTAATTCTAGATTCTTGATTTTTAAGCTTTCAACTATCGAATTTTTAAAATCCTCTTCATCGATGAATTGACCTACTCTAATACCTATTCTATTAGCTTTATCAGAATAGCATGGACCAATACCTCTTTTTGTGGTGCCGACCTTAGCATCACCTTTATATTTTTCATAAGCTTCATCTAATAACTCATGATAAGGTAGGACAATATGAGCTCTATTAGAAATAAAGAGTTGATATTCTTTAATACCCCTTGATTCTAATATATGTAATTCTTCTAATAGTTGTTTAGGATTAATAACCATCCCATTTGCTAATATATTTTTAGTATGGGGATTAAAAATACCTGATGGGATACTTCTTAAAGCATATTTCTCATCGTTTATAGTGATTGTATGCCCAGCATTATTTCCCCCTTGGCTTCTAACAACAACATCAGCTTGTTGAGCAAAATAATCAGTTACTTTTCCTTTTCCTTCATCGCCCCATTGACTGCCTTCAATAACTAAAGTAGACATATATTACCTCCAAATTACTTACATTTTATACAACTATTAATAAATTCTCTAAATAGTGGATGAGGTCTTTGTGGCCTAGATAAAAACTCTGGGTGAAATTGACATCCAACAAAGAATGGATGATTCTTAAGTTCAACTATCTCAACTAAATTTTGTTTAGTATTGATACCAACTGCCTTTAAATCTTTTCCTAAGACATCTAAATAATCATTATTAAATTCATAACGATGTCTATGACGCTCTTTAATATCTGTTATTCCATAAGCTTCGTATACTAGACTCTTTTCATCTAAATGACAATCATATAAACCAAGCCTCAAAGTTCCTCCCATATTAATTCCCGCATATTGATCAGGAAGTAGGTAAATGATAGGATCAGGAGTCTCTGGATTAATTTCAGTTGAATCAGCTTCTTTATATCCCATAACATTTCTCGCATATTCAATACATGCTAGCTGCATTCCATAGCATATTCCAAGCATAGGAACTTTATTAATGCGGGCATATTTAATAGCACTAATCTTTCCACTAGATCCTCTCTTACCAAAGCCACCAGGGACTAATATCCCATCAATTCCTTGCATAATCTCAGCTACATTTTCATCATTTACTTCGTTTGCATCAATGTAATGAACGACTACTTTCTTTAAATAATAATAACCAGCTGACTTTAATGCTTCGGTTACTGATAAATAGGCATCATGTAATTGAACGTACTTTCCTACCAAACCAATATGAATCTCTTCTTTTGAGCCTTTGATTCTTTTAATAAGCTCATTCCATTCACTCATATCAGCTTCCTTACATTCTAAATGGAAATGATTTACGATGATATCATCGATATGTTGACTATGTAAGCTATTAACAACATTAAATAAAATCTTCTCATCTTTAGCTACAATTACAGACTCTTCTCTAACATCACAAAATAGAGCAATCTTCTCTTTTTGAGATTCAGTAATATCAACTTCAGTTCTTAAGATGATAATATCAGGTTGAATACCGATGCTCTTTAGCTCTTTTACTGAGTGTTGCGTAGGTTTAGTCTTTATTTCATCAGCTGCCCTTAAGTATGGAACTAGGGTATTATGAATATACATCGTATTCTCATAACCAAAGTCACGTCTAGCTTGCCTAATTGCTTCTAGAAAAGGAAGGGATTCAATATCACCAACAGTACCACCAATTTCAGTAATGATTACATCAGCACCACTTTCTCGTTCAGCTTTGATAAGTTGGTTTTTGATTTCATTAGTAATATGAGGAATTACTTGAACAGTTGCTCCCAAATATTCACCTTTTCTCTCTTTATTAATAACTGATTGATAGATTTTACCAGTTGTAATATTACTTCTTTTACTTAAATTCTCATCGATAAATCTTTCGTAATGCCCTAAATCAAGGTCAGTTTCCGCACCATCATCAGTAACAAACACTTCACCATGTTGATAAGGAGACATTGTGCCTGGGTCAACATTGATGTATGGGTCAAATTTTTGCATGAAGACCTTTAGGCCTCTATTTTTAAGTAATCTACCAATACTAGCAGCCGCAATTCCCTTACCTAAAGAAGAAACTACTCCACCAGTTACAAATATAAATTTTGCCATATTATTCACCTAAATTGAGAATAGCAATGTGCTATAGCTTGGAAGTGGCCATGCTTCTTCATCACAAAGCACTTCTGCTTTATCGACATTTTCTCTTAAGCTATTCATTAAAACCTTAATTACATCACATATGTATTTAGCTTTACTGTAGCCTTCTATGCCTTTAACTTTTGACAATTCTTTTTCTAACTTTAAAATAATACTAAAGATTTCACCACTAAGCTTATCTAGCTTTTCTATTACACTTAGCTCATATTTATTCTTTTGATTAATACCAATATCTTGTTTTAGTTTAACGCTATCAGCTAAAGTCTTTTGATATTTACTTATTGCAGGTAAATATTCCTTCTTTGCCATATCGAGCATAGTTGATGCTTCAATTAGCATTGATTTAGAATAATTTTCTAGTTGAATATTATATCTAGCATCAATTTCTGTTTTTGTTAAAACGTTAGTTTCTAAAAACATCTTTACATTCTTCTCGTTAGTTAAATAAGGAAGAGCTTCTGGAGTAGACGTAAGATTTAATAAACCTCTAACACTAGCTTCTTTTGCCCATTCTTCTGTATATCCATTTCCATTAAAGATGATGCGTTTATGTTTCTTATATTCTTCTTTTATTATTTCATGAACGCAAGCACTTATGTCACTAGCTTTCTCTAACTTTTCTGCAAATCCCGCTAAAGCGTAAGCGACAGCAGAATTAAGCATAATATTAGTACATGAAATTGAATTTGAAGAACCAAGCATTCTAAATTCAAACTTGTTACCAGTGAAAGCAAAAGGTGAAGTTCTATTTCTATCAGTGCTATCTTTCACAAATTCAGGAATTGATGTTACACCGAACTTCATAACGTTCTTCTTTCTTTCGCTTAATGTGGCATCACTTGCAATAGAGTCTAATATATCAGTTAATTCTTCTCCTAAAAAGACTGAAACAATCACAGGAGGAGCTTCACTTCCACCTAATCTATTATCGTTTGAAGCAGTAGCAACACTGATTCTTAATAAATCTTGATACTCATCTACAGCTTTGATAATCGCACTTAAGAATAGATAGAAAATCATATTTTCTTTTTCTGTGTGACCGGGAGATAAAAGATTATATCCGGTATTTGTGGCGAGTGACCAGTTATTATGTTTACCAGAGCCATTTACACCAGCAAATGGTTTTTCATGTAAAAGACAAACAAGATTATGTTTATCAGCAACTTTTTGCATGATTTCCATTGTTAATTGATTGTGGTCGGCTGCTATATTACAACTTTCATAAATTGGAGCAAGTTCATGTTGTGAAGGAGCAACCTCATTATGTTCAGTTTTAGCTGGAATTCCAAGACGCCATAAAGTTTCATTTAATTCTTCCATGAAATTTTGGATTCTAGGCTTAATCATTCCAAAATAGTGATCATCTAATTGTTGATCTTTAGGAGATGGAGCACCAAACAATGTTCTTCCACAGATTATTAAATCTTTTCTCTTCTTATAAACTTCTTTATCAATTAGGAAATATTCTTGTTCTACTCCAACCATTGGTAAAACTCTACTTGCCTCAACTCCAAGGCATTTTAAGACTCTAACTGCTTCTTTACTTAAAACATCCATTGATCTAAGTAGTGGAGTCTTTTTATCGATAGCTTCTCCACTAAAAGCGCAGAAGGCAGTAGGAATGTATAATATTTTCCCTTTTACAAAGGCATAAGATGTTGGATCCCAAACAGTATAACCTCTCGCTTCAAATGTTGAACGAAGTCCACCTGATGGAAAACTTGAGGCATCTGGTTCTCCTTTTATTAATTCTTTTCCAGAGAAATCCATTATTACGCTTCCACCATCAGAAAATGAAATGAATCCATCATGTTTTTCAGCTGTGATCCCGGTCATTGGTTGGAACCAATGAGTATAATGAGTAGCTCCTTTTGATATTGCCCAGTTCTTCATAGCACTTGCTACTTCATCAGCTATCTCTCTATCTAATTTCTTTCCTTCACTAATTGTCTCTTCTACTCTTTTGTAAACCGCTGCAGAGAGCATTTGCTTCATTACTTTTTTAGAAAAGACATCAATTCCAAACAATTCATCCATGCCTAACATTTTTCTTCCTCCTTATAAAATAAACATACTATAATTATATTCCCTTGAAATTATAAAATAAAATACATATAATATTATAGTAATCATACTTTTTTCGTATGGTAATTTTAAGGAGATTTTTATGGATATTCGTACACTTTCTTACTTTGTTACGGTTGCAGAAGAATTAAATATAACTAAAGCCGCTTTAAAACTAAATATTAGCCAACCACCGCTTAGTGCGCAAATTCATTCTTTAGAAAAAGAATTAGAAACAACCCTATTTATTAGAGGTAAGCGTTCTTTACAATTAACTGAGTCTGGTAAATTATTATATCGTCACGCTAAAGAGATTTTACTTTTAGCAAACAAAGCTAAAAATGAAGTCAAAGCGATGAACGAAGGAATGACTGGAACAATCTACATTGGGCTTGTAGAAGGGTCTGCACCTAATATTGCCGCAAAGTGGATTGAAACATTCTATTCTAAAAACAAAAACGTCCACTTCTCTATCATCGATGGTAATAGCGATGAATTAATTCAAAAGCTTCGTAGTGGACTTATTAACCTAGCAGTTATTACAGCACCATGTGATAACACTTTACTAAATAGCTTTAGTGTCGGCAGTGAACGTATGACAGCTTTTATGAGCATCAATAACCCTCTAGCTAATCTAGAAGGTAGTACAATTGATTTAGGCTTACTAAAAGACCAACCACTAATAGTACCAAGTAGAGAATCAATCAATGTAATGATTAATAAATGGTTTAAAGAAATAGGAGCAAAGCCAAACATCATTTGTAAGATGGATAACTATTTGGATGTAGCTGCATTATCTGGCCATAATATCGGTGTTAGCTTGTTCCCAAAAACATCATACATCTCTAATAAAGACATCATTGTTAAAGAAGTTGTTAATCCAGAGCGTAATATTGAATACTTATTTGTGTGGTTAAAAGGAAAACCACTATCATTAATAGATGAAGCATTCATTGATCATGTTAAAACATATATGTAAAAAAAGGCCCTGCAGTATTTGCAGAGCTTTTTTCTATTATTTAATGATTTAATAATCAAAGTCATTGTTTCCAACTTTTATAATTGTATTTAATTTTTCATTTTTATATGGTTTTCTTATTTCTATTAAATTCAATACAGTATAGCCCTTAGATTTTAAAAAGCTTATAATAGCTTCATTATTGGGATGAACACAATTGAATAAGGTTTCTTCTCCAATTTTACTAGACATTGTTTCAGCTTCTTTATATAAGAGAGAGGCAACTCCCTTTCTTCGATATGATTCTTTCACATATATTTGTTCAACCCAGATAACTCCATCAATTTTAAGAATCATATATCCAACAACAATTTGATTTTCTAAGCACAAATAAATAGGATAGTTTTCATCTTTTGAAATACTAATCAATTCTTTTGATGCTGAATCAATATCTGGTTTAATATCAATACCTTTAAACTGTCTTAATTGATTACGAAATAGTGATATTAATTCAGCAGTTTGATTAAAAAAATGTTCATCAAATTTTATAATTTTATATTTATCCATATTACTATTCCTATAAGTTCTCATAGTGTGTCCACATTCTAATAATCTTAACTACTTTTTTATCTTCATACACTTGATAAACAAGTCGATGTTGAAGATTAATTCTTCTAGAATACACTGATTCAAAACCAATTAGTTTCTCATATGTTGGCGGTTTAGCAAAAGGATTATCTTCGATCAAACTAAGTAGTGCCACAACTTTCTTTAATAGAATAGGATTTTGTTTGATCTTTTCAAAATCTTTTGCTGCTTGGTGAGTGAATACTATTTCCATTCTACTTTCACACATTCCTCAATTGGAGTCTTTACTCCTTCTTCTATACTTTCGTATACTCCTGGAATACCAGCCAAATATAAAGATTCAATTAAATTATTATAATCCTCTTCGCTCATCATAATAACATTACCTTCTTTTGTATTAATATTAATAATGTTGTTATACTTTATACAGCTAGAAGCAAGTTTATACAATTCTGCACGAGCATTTGTAATATTAGTATTCATCATAAAAGTAAATCCTCCTCTTTATTAATTCTATTATAACATTGTATTTTTCTATTGTCAACAAAAAGCGTACGTATTTACGCACACTTTGTTGTTTAAAAAAAAGCCCTGCATAGCTTGCAGAGTCTTATATCTTTTTAAAGTGCTAGTTCAGCAACCATTTTAGTCCAACCATCTAAATCTTTTTCATATATTACTTTAAAACCGTTTTTTCTCCAAAAATGATATGATTGAGGATTACCCTTATCTATTGCCAATCTAACTTTTGTTTTTCCAATTTGTTTTAAATAACTAATGATATCTTTAATAATTGTTGATCCGATGTTTTTTCCTTGAAAATCAAGATTCATCATAAAGAAACCTATGTACGCTATTTTTTCATCTGGCCATCCATCTATTAAATCAAGAATTGCAACTAGATGATCTTCTTGATAAAATCCAACATAATATTTATCACAAATATTAACATTAGGAGGAGTTATATTCATATCTTCTGTAATATTTTCTTTGGTGGGGTTAGCATTAGTGTATTTGTAGAATAAATTATTACTTTTACAAATGGCAAGTATTTCATCAACATCATTAGGACTTAAAACTCTAACTGAATATTGTTGACTCAATTTAGAAATATCTATCATAACAAACCTCCTTCTTTGTCGCTTTTATTATACCATATAATTAGAAAAAGGCCCTGCATAAGCGCAGAGCTTTTCTTTATAGAATATTAAATTGTGCGACCTTGTTGTGATCATAGTTTTTGTACATTGTAAGTAAAATGTAGCTGTATGATCACAACACCAGGGTCTTGTTTTTTTATATGGTGACCTGTACCAGGTTCGAACTGGCGAATGTAAGCTTGAGAGGCTTATGTGTTAAACCGCTTCACCAACAGGCCAAAAATATACCACCATCTAGTAGTATATTCTATCACTTAGTATTTATTAAGTCAATTTTTAGTCTTTAATTTTCTCCCATGGGAAGATGTCTCTACCAAAATGTCCAAAGCATGCAGTTTCAGAGAATATTGGTCTAAGTAATCCTAATTCATTAATCATGTTATTTGGAGTAAATGAGAAGTTCTTATTAACATATTCATAGATTTCTTTATATGTAACTTTATTTGTTCCAAAGCATTCGATGTTAATACTAACAGGTTCACTTCTTCCAATAGCGTAAGCAACTTGAATTTCAACTTCATCTGCATAATTATGAGCTACGATGTTTTTAGCTACGTATCTTGCATAATAGGCGCCGCTACGGTCAACTTTTGTGGCATTCTTGCTTGAGAAGCATCCACCACCAACTCTTCCTACTCCACCATATGTGTCAACAACAATCTTACGACCAACACATCCGCTATCACTAAATGATCCCCAAATAGTGAACTTACCACTAGGGTTGATAATGTATTTTGTCTTTTCATTAACTAAATCTTTATATTCGGCTAACACTTTGTCAATTACTTCTTTTTTGATTGTCTCATAAATCTCTTCATGTTCTAGTTCTCTAGAGTGACTTACACTAACTAATACAGTATCGATATAACTAGGAGTCTTATCAAGGTATGCTACAGTCACTTGACTTTTAGCATCGGCATAATAAATGTCACCTTTCCTTCTAAATTTATCATAAGCCATCATTAGTTTATGAGCACAAGTAATAGGTAGAGGCATGTATTCTTTTGTTTCATTTACCGCATAGCCATAAACCATTCCTTGGTCATTAGCACATAGTTCATCTTTCACAACAGCTTGATTAATGTCAGGACTTTGAATGCTTATTTCTTTAGAAACGATGAATTCATTCTTATAACCTATCCACTTTAAAGTATCACGACCTATTTTTTCATAGTCAACATTAGCATGAGTTGATGCTTCACCATAAATAAATAGCTTGTTATCTTTAATCGCACACTCAACAGCCATTTGACTGTTAGGGTCTTCTTTTAATGCGGCATCCAAGAAACGATCACTAATTGTATCGCAAGTCTTATCAGGATGACCGATATTAACACTTTCACTTGTAATTAATCTTAAAATTTTTTCCATAATCCTATCCTTTCATAAATAAAAACCACCCGAAGGATGGTTTCATTTATGTTTCCCATCGCATTCAGCCTTTAGCACCTTGTTCTTTTGAATAGGTTGCTGTGCGGTCAAAGGGGCTGTCCCTAACGCACTCTCTATGGTTATCTTCTAGTAGTTTTTAAGTATTTATATTATACCACTTTTTGTTTAAATAATCAAGCGTTTAACGCTCTATAGTATTATCTCCAAATAGAGATATACCATTTCTTCCGTTATTCTTTACAACATACAAAGCACTATCAGCTTTTTTAAATAATGTATCAGTATCATCATATTCATCACCAAAAGCAATTCCAATGCTTAAGGTGAATGAAGGAATATCATCAGTTTCAGTTCTTAAAGTCTTATTTACGTTTTTACATTTGTCGATTAATACTTGAGTGTTATCTACTCCATAATTAGGAAGTAGTATCGCAAACTCATCTCCGCCGATTCTACAAATGTAATCGTCAGCTCTAAAGTTCTCTTTTAGAGTCTCTCCAACTTTTCTTAAAACCTTATCACCAAAGGCATGACCATATTTATCATTAATGCCTTTAAAGTCATCGATATCCATCAAGATAAAAGCAGTTGCCTCTAAATTAAGATTGTGATAAACAAGATCATAACCAGTTCTATTGTATAGAGTAGTTAATTTATCATGCTCTAATTCATATGTTAATAGTTCTTTATTATCATTATCTCTTTTTCTCATCTTGTTATAAGCGTTTGATAAGAACTTATATTCCTTAATTCCCTCAATCTTTAATTCTTTTCCATCATTAATTAAATTAGCACCTTTATTTAGAGGTTTAACAATTGAGAAATAAATAGCTACAAACAAAGTGAATAAGAACACTACTAATATAGCAACAAGCAACCTTTGTAAGATGATAATAGTATTTAAAGATTTGCTTGATGCTGTAATCTTTCTATTGATATCTAATTTAATTTGACTGATTGCTCCATTAACACCATGATTAATGTCATCTTTAAAGAAAACATATTCGGCATCAAAAACAAGATTAATTGCTTTTTCTTTCTTTTCTTCTTGTGTTAATAATTTGTCTTCTTCGATTAATTCAACATCTTTTAATCTTGTATATAAAGTATAATCAACTCCATAAACATCACAAGCTAGTCTTAGCGCATAATATTCTTTATTCATTAAAGCTTTAGATTCGCTAACAGCTTGAGAAAGATTGTAATAAACACTATTATGAAAATCATAATAATTTCCAATCTTTTCTAATGCTTTATCTTCAACATCGCTATTAGATTCAGCAATGTAATTATTCAAATTGTAAATATTACCACTAATAACATAGTTTCTAACCTGCTCAGTCATGTAGTCAGATGAACTCTTTACTTCGGTTGCACTATCTACTAATTCCATATAATCAGTGATTGATGCGTTAAGCTTTTTATAATTACTAGACAGTAATAATAATATGATAATAATTGCTATGGAAATGAATGTACTACCAATTATCATTAATCTATTTAAAAATCTTAATGATAAACCGTGTACTTTATTTTCTTTTTCCAACGAAATCACTTCCTTTTAACTAAGTTCTTCTTTTTTATCCAAGTAAAAAAGCAGAAAAAATTCTGCTTTATAATACAAATTGATATACACAATAAGCAACGTATAATATTAATAATACGATTCCTTGCCAACGATACATTTTTCCTTTAATAATTGAAGGAACAGCTAGTATTAGCATTGAAGCAATCATTACAGGAATATCGATAACAAATGATGAACTGATGCCTGTATCTAGGAAAGTCTTTTCAACAGGAACACTGAATGGTCTAATTGTGATTGCGGTGCCACAAACTAAAACTATATTAAATAAATTTGCACCAATTACATTTCCTAGTGATAAGCTACTGTGTCCTTTTACTAGTGATGTGATTGCGGTAACAAGCTCAGGAAGTGAAGTTCCTAAAGCAATAAATGTTAAAGCGATTACAGATTCAGGAACACCTAGCCATGCAGCTATCTTTGTTCCGTTATCAACAAGTAATTTAGCTCCTACTGCAATTAACGCAGCCCCAACAATCAATAATACGATATCAAGCCATAGCTTAGTTTCTTTTTTCTTTTCGCCTTCTTCACTTTCTTCTGCTGCTTCAGCTTCTTCTACTTTATTTTTATTCTTTAGAGTTGATCTAACTGAAACAAACATATAGATAACAAACATTACTAGTAGTGTAATACCTGTCCAACGAGAGAATTCACCAATTAAATAAGCTATTAAGCAATAGAATATTGCTGCAATAAAGAATGAAACAACTGGAAGTAAAAGAGTCTTTCTTTCAGTTTTAGTTGGTCTAATAGCGATAGTAAGGGCACTTATTAGTGCAGTATTACAAATAACAGAACCAATCGCATTTCCATATGCAGTTTGTGCTTGACCTTGGAATGCGGCAGTTGAGGAAACCATTACCTCAGGTAGGGTTGTTCCAATAGAAACAACTGTTGCACCAATTAGTAATTCTGGTAAGTGGAACCTATTAGCGATATTAACAGATCCGTCAACAAACCAGTCTCCACCTTTAATAAGTAAAACAAATCCTAATAAAAATAGTAAAATTGCCCATACCATATTTTTTTCTCCTTACAAACTCTAGATATTATACCAAAGAAAAGCCTGTAAGTCAACAAAAATAAGAGTGCTAAAAAACACTCTTATTAAATGAATTTTTCCTATATTTATTACTCGAACCACTCTACTCCAACGCTATTTAAAGTAGCACTTGTTGAGCTAGATGTTGATAGTGACACGCTCTTATCACCTAAGAATATAACTAAAGCATTGAGTGAAGTAGGCATTTTTAGAGTGACATAGTTAGAAGCATTTAGATAACTTCCACTAGTTAAACTCATTGTTTGACTCTTTCCAATGCTACTAAAGTTAGAAGCTTTAGTTGATTCATTACCCATACCACCGCTCTTGCAGATTGCTAAAACGTATCCTCCAGTGTACTTGTAACCACGCTCACTGTCGATTGATGAGTCAGCATTTCCTGTTGAAATAACTACAACTCTACCTCCACTAAATAAGATTCCATCATAGCTTACTTGGCTATTTGAATCAATTCCATCACCACTAGCAAAGATATAAATTTCTCCACCGCTAATGACGACAGCTTCTTTTAATGTTGATTTACCATTAACACCATCATCACTACTAACGACACTAATCTCTCCACCATTGATATAAACATATTCGCCTTCTAATCCTTCATATGATTTAGTAATATTAATTACACCATCATCAATTAGTAATACACCATCAGCATGGATTCCATCATCATTACTTCTTAGGTTAATTGTGCCTCCTGTAATAGTAATATTACCAGTTGGAGTTTCTCCATTTTCTAACTCATTATCGTTATTAGCATGAATACTATCATCATATGATTCAATAGTTATAGTACCTGCACTAATTACTATTTCATTATCAGCTTTAATACCTTTTGTTGAAAAGTCCTTCTTGTCTTTGTTACCTTCCATCATTCCACCAGGTCCTGCTTGAGCTGTTGTGAAATTAGTAAAGCTAATAGTTAGTTGACTGTTTCTATAATTTAGTTGAATTGTGTCATAATAATTAGTAACATTCTTGTTAGTTGATTTTGCATAGAAACTATCTTCTTGACCTTGTTCTTGGCCATCTTCATACATGTAAACATATAGATAGCTATATCCATCAACCTTTTCTACAGTGTAATAATAGTAAGTAGATCTACCAGATTGGATAGCTTTATAGAAAGTGGCATTAGCCCAAACATATTCACCATCGGTATTGTAATACTTAACTGAGTAATTGTAATTATTGTTAGTTGCTTTGATGTAATACTTACTAGTACTAACAGCAGTAACTTCTTCTGAATAGCTTGAATATTTATCAGTATAAATATTTAGATTAACGCTAGCATTCTCTTCATTAATTATAACATTGTAACTAGCATCGATAGCATCACTTGCTGAAAAGATAGTGATATTGCCTCCACTAATTGTAATTGTTCCTCTTTGATTGCCTTTACTAGAAACATCTGAATTCTTTGTCTTAATTCCATCACCGCTTCTTGCAATTAGAGTAATCTCACCACTAGAAATAGTTACGCTATCATTTCCCTTTAAGGCATTATCTTTACAATCGACATTTAATGTTAGGTTTTTAACACTTAAATCATCTTTTGTATGGATTCCATTGTTATTCTTTGAAATAACATTTAAAGTCCCTTTTCCTTGAATATCTAAATCACATAGAGCGTAAATTGCACCGCTGATGTCATCATCGCTAGTAACTTCTTCTCTGTTATCATAGATATAGTTGACAGTTCCTTTTTTTGCAGAAATTGTCACTTTATCACCACTTAAGATTTGAAGTGGAGCAGAAATGTCACTTACTAATGTAAGACCAGTTAACTCAAGTTCAAACTTATAATCTTCACCTACATCAATTACAATACATCCATTAAATACACCGCTAATAGAATAAACTGATTTTTCTTCTATTCCACTAAATGTAATAACACCATCTTTGATAGTGTAAGCATCTTTTGTTCCACTAGAGCAGCTAATAACTAATTCTTCAGTACTACCCTCTTCAGGAACTTCAACTTCTTCTTCACCAAATGGATTTTCTAATTCTTCTTCTGTTGGATCTTCTTGTAAAGCAGTTCCCTCAGTATCTTCCCCAACAACGAAGCTTTCTTCTTTTTCACCTTGAGAAGGATCAACTTCTGGTCCATCTCCTCCAGGTGGATTAACCTCACCACTAGGTGGATTAGTCTCTCCACCAGGTCCATTAAATCCACTATTATTGCCACAACCAATCATTGTTACTAAACAAATGATAGATAAAACCAAGATAAAAAACTTAATAAATTTCTTCATAATTTTCTTTTCCTCCTTATTTACACTTTAATTATAATTTGCTTACCTTAAATTTAATTAAAGATTATTAAAAAAAATAAAAAAGTGATGATTCAATTATATCATCACTCTTTCTATATATAATAGTATTATTATAAATTATTCTTCTTTAGGCTCTTCAGCTTCTTTTGCTTCAGGAGTTTCATTTTCAACTTGTTCAGCTTCTTTCTTTTCTTTACCGATTGAGCAGATAACATTTACGATGATACCTAAGATTAATGCAACAGCAACTGCAGTTAAAGTAACTTTACCGATGTTAAGAACGAATCCACCAACACCAGCAATTAGGATTGTTGAAACAACGAATAAGTTACGGTTGTCACCTAAGTCAACTTTTTGGATCATCTTTAATCCAGATACTGCAATGAATCCGTATAATGCGATACATACACCACCCATTACACATGATGGGATTGTAGCTAGTAATGTAGCAAATGGTCCAATGAATGAAGCAACGATTGCTAGAAGTGCAGTTACTAGAATTGTGATTGTTGAAGCATTTCTTGAAATAGCTACTGTAGCAATTGATTCACCATAAGTAGTATTAGCAGCACCACCGAAGAATGCACCAACCATAGAACCAACACCATCACCAAGTAATGTGTTGCTTAGGCCAGGGTCTTTAGTTAAATCTGAACCAATGATTGAACTTAAGTTCTTATGGTCAGCTAAATGTTCAGCAAATACAACGAAGGCAACTGGAATATATGCAATAGCGATTGATGCAAGGTATGCACCCATATTTCCAAATTCACCATAAGTGAATTGGTTGAATTTAATTGCTTGAAGGAATGTCATTTGAGGAACCCATTCAATATTATTGAATTTGTCAAATGGAACAAGTTCAGCAGCACCAGTTACTGTAAAGATTGTAGCTAGTAAATATCCTGCACCAATACCAATGATGAATGGAATCATTCTAACAATCTTTTTACCAAAAACAGAGCAGATAATTGTTACAAATAAAGTTACAATTCCACAAAGGATTCCAAGCCAACCAGATCCCTTAAGATCACCAATAGCATTTCCAGCTAAGCTTAATCCAATGATAGCAACTGTTGGTCCAATAACAACAGCAGGCATTACTTTGTCAATCCAATTAGTTCCAACTAGTTTAACTACTAATGCGATAGCAACATATACTAAACCAGCAAAAATACAACCAACGATTAATCCAAAGTAACCAAGTTGCATTGAAACGGCACCAGCAAATGCAGATGTCATTGATCCAAGGAATGCAAAGCTACTTCCTAAGAATACAGGTGATTTGAATCTTGTGAATAACAAATAAACTAATGTACCAGCACCAGCACCAAACAATGCAGCAGCAGGGCTTAAAGCTGATTGAGTGTAACCAACTGCACCAGTATTTCCATTAATGATTACAGGAACAACAATTGTAGCAGCTAAAATTGCAAGTAATTGTTGCAAAGCGAAGACTAAAATCTTCCCAAAAGACGGTTTGTCTTTAACATTGTAAACTAAATTCATAAATTTACCTCCTCTATTATTTATGATTAATTTATCTAATTTTAATAAAAACACCAAGAGTAAATCTTGATGTTTGCAATCTAAATTATGATAGATTGCCTTTAATAGCAAAAATAGCAATAGCTATAACGCTAATAAAAGCAAAGACAAATGTATTAGTAAAAAAAGGAGAAAAGATGGCTATAATACTAAAGACAGTTATTGCCAAGACATTGGTTTTGTTATTCACTTGTTTCAAAGCAAAACCTTTCATTTTTCCTCCAAAAAAAAGACCAACAAGGTTGGTCTTACTAATCATAATCGTAGTCTTGCTATTTACGGTAGCAAGGTAGAGACTTTCGAACCAATCATCGAACTTATACGATTTTTAATATTATAACTTATTTTTTTAAATAAATAAAGGGCTTTTTAAAATTAAACGTTTTCACTTTTTTCTTTTATCCATTTTTCGATTTTTTCATAAACAACTTTTGTTAATTCATCGTTATCCATGTTTTTATAATCTTCTGGATAAATGACATCAAGCACTTCATAATCTACTTTATGGCGCTTTAGTAATAGTTTATCGTTTACTTCTTTTGTTCCATAGATTGCAGAAACAACTAATGGAGAATTAGTTAGAGTCGCAAATTTCATTGCTGGAGCCTTAAATTCAAGAAGATAATCATCTGATTTGTTTCTTGTTCCCTCAGGATACAAACATAAAGATATTCCATCTTTAACCCATTTGACTCCACGCTTCATTTCTCCCATATCTTTCATAGAATCA
Source organism: Bacilli bacterium (assembly GCA_918272565.1). Taxonomy (GTDB): domain Bacteria; phylum Bacillota_I; class Bacilli_A; order ML615J-28; family CAG-698; genus Tener-01. Next base: position 39,196 of record CAKJYW010000012.1, on the reverse strand, counting down.
ATACGGTCAAACTTTAAATATCCAATCTTATGAATCATTTTACCAAAGCAAGGAACTTTAAATAATGATTTCTTAGAAGCAAAGATTAAATCTTTATCTCTATGAACAATATTCATAACTAAAGGATCGACATTTGATACATGATTGCTCATAATAACAACAGCTCCTTTTGGAACTTTGTCTAATCCCTTTTTTGTTAGCTTAACACCAAATAGTGATAAGCAAATTCTAACAAAGACATTGTAGATGCTTCGTTGAGCACGACAATACTTTGTTGGCTTCTTCTTTTCGTTGACATAAAACGAAAACATAAACGCAAAGAAAAAGAACAAAACAATAAATCCTACTATATAAGCCAAAAATAACCCAATTGTTAAAAACACAATTTGAACAGTATTTAAGTTATTATTAGTTAATGTAGTAAGTAGGCTTAAACCTAATGATAGTATTAAAACAATAATCTTAATCATAATTACAAATCAATAACTTCTTCTTTGTTCTCTTCTTCTGGCTTTTTCTCTTCTTTTTTATCAACTAAAGCATATATTGCACTAAACGCACCTTCAATACATAATAATACACCACAAACAATGAAGATCCAATCTAATGTTCCTTCTTGGTTGAATAGTAAGAACACTGCCGCAACAATCTTTATTACTGGATTAGCAAGCCAAATTGGTTTAGCTTTAAGCTTAAGTAGCATAAGTAATTCATATACACCATATATTAGTAATAACGCAGCCGCAATATAAATCACAATCTTAGCATAAATCCAACCAAATGTGATTATTAAAGCTCCTATTATTATAAAGATTATTCCGTAAAATATCGCCTTCTTGATTATTGCAATAACACCTTCAATAACTAGTATTGCTCCAATAATAGTCATAGCAATTCCAATAACATCTTTTTTAAGAATAATAAATAATACACCTAATAATATTGTAGCTAGTGCCACAATCAATTTTTGCTTTTTACTCATAAATAGCCTTCTTTCTATATATAATATATATTACATTTGAATTATAACAAAACAAGCCCCTAAAATCAAATAACACTCATTACCAAATTAGAAATGAGTGTTACATATTTTTATTGTATTGTATTAACAACTTCTCCCATAATAATGTAATGAGGTTCAATACCATTTTGATAAATAGTTTTAGCATAGTCTGGTACATCTTCGTACTTCATTTGAGAGAAATATACCTTCTTACAAACAAATGTTAATGATGCTTCGCTAAATCCCACTGTAGAATCAATTTTTTTTGGAGTAATCTTTGTGAGCTCTACTTTTTTAGTGTTTCTTCCAGACAAAGTTCCTAAAGTGGCTAAATCTTTATGATATTTATCATCAAAGAACGATACTGTGAAATAATCATTATTCTTAAGATAATTAAATGTGTAGCGGTCTGGTCTAACATAAACAGTGATCATGCTCTTGCTCCAAACAGTTCCCATTGAACCCCAAGAGATAGTCATAGTATTAAAATCATTAATATTACCAGCAGTAACTAGTGCCCACTCTTTATCAAATTTTTCAAAAGGGTTAATAATCATATTACCTATACTCCTTATGGTATCTCTTCTTATCTTCGTATAAAGCCTCATCAACTTTTTTTACACATTCGTCGAATGTCATATTAAAATCACTAAATTCAACAATCCCTACAGAGATTGATAAATCGTATGGTTTTTCTAATTCTTTACATCTTTTTCTTGATGCTTCTCTTATTTCGTAAACTATCTCATTAGGATCAGTAGAACTATCATTTTGCTTACGCCAAGCACACATGAATTCATCACCGCCATACCTTGATGAGAAACCATTGTGACTAACAAATGATTTCTTAATAGCACTTGCTAGAATGATTAAGGCTTCATCCCCTTCAACATGCCCATATGTATCGTTGATTTCTTTGAAATAGTTAATATCAAACAAGAAAACATACAAAGAATTGTTTTGGCTAATGCTATCTTTTTGACTAGTGAAAAACTCCATTGCTCTACGTCTATTGTTCATTTGAGTTAGAGCATCTGTATAGATAGAGTTTTGTTGCAAAGAAACAAACATGAAGAAGATAACTGAGAAAATAGCGATTGGAATGATTGTTATCCTATCAAAGTTATCATCAAGCAAAACCCAAATAATCAAGAAAATGATTGATGCAATTAGAGTTAGTGCATATCTTCTTGTAACAGATGATTTTGCTTTTATCGCATTAATAATCGAAACAATAATTATAATGATAAAATAAATGAAAGCACTAAGTGGTAGTAGGATGTATAAAGGTCCCATAACAGTGTGATTACTATCAGATAGTGAGAAAATCATTCCATTAAATATTGATACAATCAATAGAACAACCCCTACCAAAAATGGAACGGTACCTATAGCATCAACATAACGAAGTTTTTTCTTATTAAAATCAAAATAATTAACAGTGAATGCGTAGAAACAATATCCATTAAATAAAACACTTGAATAAGAAAGTAGGCATACAATTAAAAAAGGTATGCGAGGGAGTTTAATTACGTCATATTCTTGCATCGACCAAACTGAAGTAATAATAACATAGAAACAGAAGGCGATAATGAAAACTTTAAAAATGATGTAATCTGTCTTCTTAAGTAAATCAGGTGTTGTCTTAAAAAAGATAAAAAGTCCTAATATAAATATAAAAATATTAAAAACGAAATAAATGTCTAATACACTGAAATTGATAATATCATCTCCAAACAACTCTTTCTCATTCTAATTTTATCAAATATTATTATTTAAGTCCATAAAAATAAAAAAAGAACTATTATAAGTTCTTTTTCCCTTTTTATAATTCGATTTTCTCTATCGCGTCTTTAATAATTTTATCAGGGTCATTTCCATAAACATCTAAACCCTTAGCCATTATTAGGCTAGTATCTTTGATTCCGTAAAAATTATTAGCTAGAGCTTTAATATATCCATATCCATATTCAGTTGGGGCAATTGGACCACCAGCTGTTGAAACGTAATATAGTTTCTTTGCCTTACATAAACCAACTGGCTTCCCATCACTCGTATAAGCAAATGTTATACCTAAAACATTAATTTGTTCGATATATTGCTTTAGGCTAGCAGGAAAAGATAAATCCCAATAAGGAGCCGCAATTACAATCTTACTAGCACTAGCAAAGAGCCTAGCGTTTTTAAAAAGTGGATCATTAAAATCTTTATTAGCTATTAGTTTATCTCTTTTTTCTAAGAACTCTTCGCTTGTCTTTAAAAAGTCCTCATCTTCTAACTTTACTTCAAGATATTCTTCATTCATCTTTTTAAGTAAAGCTTTAGCTAAAGATAAAGTTCTAGATTCTTTTCTAACACAAGCATTGATAAATAATACCATAAAACGCCACCTCTTGTTTAATTATACTATTATAAAAGATATTAGGCAACACATTAAGACTATAAAAAAAAGACATTTTGCAAAACAAAATGTCTTTATCTATGAGGATCTAATTTACTCAAATAGAACTTTTGTTTATCTAAGTACATCAAATGCTCTGATTTTCTCATAGCTTCTTCAAAACTGATATCACTATTTTTTTCGATGAAATAGTCACCGAGAGCGATTGAATAATCGGATTCTTTTATTTTCTTCTTTATTAATTCAATTGAACTATCAAAATGTTCTTTTTCCCCTTGAATCATTAGAATGACAAACTCATCGCCACTTAAACGATACGCAAACATTGTCTCTTTATGAATACTACTTCTAAATATATAAGCAACACTATTTAAGGCTTTATCTCCTTCTTCATGGCCATAGTTGTCGTTTAAGTATTTAAGACCATTCATATCTATTTGAATAATACCATTGATTTGCTTTTTGTATCTTCTAACATCTTCATAGAATGTTCTTCTATCATATAAACCTGTTAAGATATCTTTACTTGAGTTAATAGAATTAATAAAGATGTAATTAGCTAAGGCACAGATTTCACAAATGATGTTTAATAAATCATTTCTACCAGTAATCACTTCAACAACTACTGTAGCTACAATAAAGAAAATGCATAGAGAGATAACGAAAGCATCTCTTCTGTGTTTTCCGTGTAATCTAAGTGTAGAAACATAAACTAGTAATGATAGATAAGCAGCGCTTATTACGTGTGCAGTAAAATTAAGTGCGCCACCTCTAGTGAATAGAGCAGTTCCATCAGCTTGAAGTTCATAATAGAATACTACTTTTGATAAAGCACTAGATGCAAACATTAAAGGAAGTAAATAAATAAACAAATTGATAACTAAAGGCAATGCCCAGAAAATATAGAAATATTTGCTTCTCTTCTTTTCCATGTTAGTAAGCAAGCAGAAAATATAAAGCAGAATAGGACGAACGATGTAGCCACTTGTTGTGAAAAGGGTGGCTAGTTGAGCTTTCCCTAAACTCGCTTCATATCTTTCTAAATAAATTGCTATACTTAAATATATTACTAAAGCAGTAAAAACGATAAAATAAATACTTTCTCTTTTTCTAATAGGTAGGTTCCTAATAGCAAGAAATATCACCACAAACGATATTGAAAATAGTGGGATATTGTTAAATAAATAATTCAAAAATTCCATTTCGTTCACTCTTTTTTTAAAATCTATATTATTTTATCACTTTTTTAACTAAAAAGCAAAATAAAAATCTGACACCTTAATGCTTAAACCTTAAAATAAAGTTTAATTCATTATAGTATCAGATATTTTTTCTTATTTTACATTAAGAATAATGTCACCTGTATCAGTTTCAACTTCACATATTCCACCTTCAGTTAAGTGTGGAACATTAATTTTACCAGTATCACTATTTGCAAAGAAAATCTTACTAGAAAGAATTGTTCCTGTAACATCTCCGGTTGTTGTTGAAACATGGATTTCTATGCCATCACTACCATCAAACTTAACATCACCTGTTGAAGTCTTAATAATGATATTTCCATTAATGATAGTGTCTTTTAAAGTAACGTGTCCAGTAGATGCACTTGCTCTTAAGTTTTCACTTCTTAAGTTAGTTAGAATAATCTTCCCTGTAGATGATGTAATATCCACATCATTAGTAACATCTACATTTTCTAGATTGATTCTTCCAGTTGAAGACTTTAGTTTAAGGCTTTTAGCACTTGCCTCATGTAATTTAATATTACCAGTAGAAACTTCAACCTCAAATTCATTATTTACCTTTATTTTAGCATCAACATCTCCAGTAGAAAGTTTAATCTTAACACTATCAAAAGTAAATTCATCACTAAATTCAATATCTCCTGTAGATGATTTAATGTTCAAATTACTAAACGCTTCATTTGATAAATAAACTGTAATCTTTAGTGATCTATAATTAAAGATCATCTCATACCAATGTCTTTCATCTACGCTTTTTACTACTAAAGTTCCATCACTAACACTTACCTCATGGTGTAATTTATCAAGGTCAGTACAAACAACCTTAGTATTTCCATCAGTTGATTTTTTAAAATAAAGGTCAGTTGTATCAACATCAACTGTAATATTATTAAATTCTTCAGTGATATCATACACTTTTTCTGTTACTTCAGTTTTTGCCATCTTCTTTATTCCAACTCCTAATAATATTCCACCAGCTATTATAATAGCAAGGCCTATAATTACAAATAATACTCTTTTCATTTATTCTCTCCTTTTCCAATAATTGCCATCTTTATCCCAACAATTATTTTCTTTGATAATTTTATTGTTAATTTAGTTAATTCTTTGCATCCAAAATAAAGTAGGATTGCTCCTCCACATGCCATTACAGCTGTTCCTAAGCTTATTAAATCGCTGTTACCATTTATTAGCGATAAGAAAAAGACTATTACTCCACCAACTGACCATGTAACAAGTGCAGCTTCAACTGCGTAGGCTACTATTACAAATACCCATATTAATAAATAGAAAACGATAGCTAAAACGATTGCTACAGTAAATAGAGGAAACCATACAGGAAAACCTAAAATAAGTAAGATAATCTCCCAAACTCTTAGAGCTCTCTTTGGTTTAACCTTTTCTTTAACTAATTTTACTAAAGGTGTATCTTTAGCAATTTCATAAACTATTTCATCGACAGTTCCAATCTCATTAATTGCTTCTTCTTCCGTCTTACCTTCATCCATTCTATCATCAATCATTTCACTATAGAAACTGATTCTACTTTCAAGATCTTCTTTAGGCAAAACTTGTAATTTATTTCTTAATTCATTTAAAAATTCAACCTTTGTCATGATTAAACCTCCTCAATAAATGAGTAAATTCCCATTAATTCCTTCCATTCGTTCTTAAAATCCTCTATTCGCTTTAGACCTAACTCAGTAATATGATAATATTTCCTAAGCCTACCTTCAAACTCAGTAGAGCGAACAACGAGCATTTTACCTTCTTCTAGTCTTTTTAATATCGTATATAGAGTTGATTCAGATAGTTCTAATATCGGTCTTAAGTCTTTGATGATTTTATAACCATACGAGTCCTCAGATTTGATTGTGGCAAGAACACAAACATCTAAAACGCCTCTTCTTAGTTGAGCATCCATACAATACCTCTCTTTACGCTATACATCATATCACGAAGTATATATTTTGTCAACAGAAATCATAAAAAAGTAATAAAAAAATGGTACGAATTACGTACCACAATCAACTAATATATTATTAATCAATTTCAACAACCAAAACATCTTCTTTTCCTGCTAACTTTTCACAAACAATTTTACCTTTAGAAAAATAGATAGCTCCGCCTTTAGCAATTTCATCAATTTCTTCTTTATCCTTACAATAAGAATTGACATATAGTACATTAGAAGATATTTTTGATGCTTGATCTAAATATTCATATTTAATTTCATTATTCCACTTTTCATAATTAAAATCAGTATAAACAGGCCAAAAAACTATATCTACATTTAAGTCTTTAATTTCTTTTACGTTTTCCTCATACCAAAGGTCGCCACATAACCCAACAACTATTCTTTTATCCATATATGAGAAAGTAGAAAAGGAACTGCCCTCACAGTATACATCTTCTGCGTATGGCTCTTTCCAACCTTTGGAGACTCTTCTATATAAATTTATTATATTTCCATTAGAATCCACAGTTAATTGAGAATCATATATTTTATCATCTTTTTTCTCAAAGAAACCAAAGCTTACACCAATATGATTCTTTCTAGCTGCTTGAATAATTTCAATTATGACATCTGAATTAATGGTTACAGGAATATCTTTATCTTTTTCATAACAAAACTTCAAGGAATCAAAGCCCTGAAGAAAAGACTCACCAAATAAAACTATATCAGCTTCATTTTTTAAATCCTTTAATGTATCTATTATTACATTTTTATTATAATTAATGTCCTTATTAATGAAACCTAAAGCTGCCAAAGCAATCTTCATATATGCTCCTTTCAATAATCAATATCTATAGTTTATAAATATTGTAACAAAAAAGTGATAAGAAAAACATATCACCATCGTTTTAAATATATGGTGGGGCTAATGAGATTCGAACTCACACGTTAAAACATTACCGTCTGAAAGTAACGCGTCTACCAATTCCGCCATAGCCCCTAAACCATTTTATTTTTTCTTTATACTATATAAACTCTTTTTTCCTTCGTATTTAGCTACATTACCAAGTTCTTCTTCGATTCTGATTAATTGATTATATTTACTAATTCTATCAGTTCTAGAAAGTGAACCAGTCTTGATTTGACCTGCATTTGTGGCAACGGCTAAATCAGCGATGAATGTATCTTCGCTTTCACCACTTCTATGACTTACTATAGCAGTGTAACCTGCTTTTTTAGCCATTTCGATAGCATCAAGAGTCTCAGTTAATGTTCCTATTTGATTTACTTTAATTAAAATACTATTAGCAACTTTTTGGTTAATACCTTTTTCAAGTCTCTTAGTATTAGTTACAAACAAATCATCCCCAACAAGTTGAACTTTTTCACCAAGACGCTTAGTTAATTTCTTCCAGCCTTCCCAGTCATTTTCATCTAGTCCATCTTCGATTGAAATGATTGGATATTTGCTTACTAAATCGCTATAGAAATCAATCATTTCATCGCTTGTTAGTGACTTGCCTTCGCTCTTTAATTCATAAAGTTTTGTTTCGCTATTATAGAATTCACTACTAGCTACATCAATTGCAATAGCAACGTCAGTAGAAGGTTTATATCCCGCATTCTTAATAGCTTCTAAAACAGTAGTAAAAGCATCTTCATTGTTCTTTAGATGAGGAGCGTATCCTCCTTCATCACCAACTGAAGTAGTTAATCCTTTTTTCTTTAAAACAGCTTTTAAAGCATGGAAAACTTCAGCGCCCATCCTAACTGCTTCTTTAATTGATTTTGCACCAACTGGCATAATCATTATTTCTTGAATATCGATACACCAATCAGCATGAGCTCCACCATTTAAGATGTTCATCATAGGAGTTGGCATTGTTTTAGCGTTTACTCCACCTAAGTAATTATATAGAGGTAATCCACAATAATCACTAGCAGCTTTTGCTACTGCTAAAGATACACCTAAAATAGCATTTGCACCTAAGTTCTTCTTATTTGAAGTTCCATCAATATCGATTAATAATTGGTCAATACCAGCTTGATCAAATACATTAAGTCCAATAAGTTCAGGTGCAATTATTTCATTTACATTTTTAACAGCTTGTAAAACACCTTTTCCACCAAATCTTTTCTTGTCACCATCACGAAGTTCAATTGCTTCATATTCACCAGTAGATGCTCCACTTGGAACGATTGCTCTACCGAACGCTTCACTCTCAGTAGTAACTTCAACTTCAATCGTTGGGTTACCTCTTGAGTCTAGGACTTCTCTTGCATAAATGTCTTTAATAAATGGCATAATTTCTCCTTATTTAATAATTAAAGTTTTTCCTGTCATCTCTTTAGGTTGATCTAAGTGCATAAGTTCTAACATTGTAGGTACAACATCACCTAGATTACCACCACTTCTTAACTTCAAGCCCTTCTTAGTAACGATACAAGGAACAGGGTTTGTTGAATGAGCAGAGAATGGTCTACCTTCTTCATCAAGTAACTTATCAGCATTTCCGTGGTCAGCAATTATTACCATAACGCCACCAATTGAACTTACTGCTTCGTATACTTTTCCAACGCATTCATCAACAACTTCAACTGCTTTAACAGTTGCATCAAATACAGTTGTGTGACCAACCATATCACAGTTAGCAAAATTCAAAATAACTGTGTCATATTTTTCGCTTTTTACGGCAGCTACAACCTTATCACATACTTCATAAGCGCTCATTTCAGGCTTAAGATCGTATGTAGCTACTTTAGGAGAATTAACTAAGATTCTATCTTCTCCCTCAACTTCTTTATCAACACCACCATCGAAGAAGAATGTAACGTGAGCATATTTTTCAGTTTCAGCAATCCTTAGTTGCTTTTTACCAAGTGACGCCATATAGTCACCAAATGTATTATTTAATTCTTGTAAACCAAATACGATATCGCCTTTTACATCTTCACTATAAAGCATCATACATACGTAATCTAAATCTTTAAATTCATGACCATTTGTGATGCCTGTTGTTGGTAAATTAGTTAGAGCTTTAGACATTTGGATTGCTCTATCAGGACGGAAATTAGCAAAGATTACGCTATCTCCATCATTGATATTTGTATCAGTGTTTGCAATAAATGGAACAACAAATTCATCTGTTACTTCATTTTTATAAGACTCATTGATTCCATCACGATAATTCTTAAGTGGAGCCTTGTTATAAACTAAAGCATCATAAGCAAGTTGTGTACGATTCCAGTTTTTATCTCTATCCATAGCGTAGTATCTACCACTAACTACACCCATCTTAGAGTGTCCAACTTCATCGATTTTTGCTTGTAAAGCATCTAAATAAGTTAGAGCAGATTTAGGAGGTACATCACGTCCATCTAAGAATGCATGAACAACAACTTCTTTAATACCAGCTTTAACACCTTTTTCTAACATATAAAGGATGTGATTGATGTGAGAGTGAACTCCACCATCACTAAGTAGACCCATAATATGAAGTTTAGAATTGTTTTTCAAAGCATGGTCAACAGCTTTTTTAATAGCATTCATTTCCATTAGTGTATCATTTCTAACCGCAATATTAACTCTAGTTAATGATTGATAAACGATACGACCTGCTCCAATATTAGCATGACCAACTTCACTATTACCCATTTGACCTTCAGGTAAACCAACATCTTCACCACTTGCCCCTAAGATTGTGTTAGGATATTCAGCAAATAGTTTATCTAAATTTGGTTTCTTTGCTGCAAGGATTGCATTTCCTGGAACGTTGGAACTAATTCCATATCCATCCATAATACATAATAAAACAAAATCTTTTTTCATACTCTTTACCTCTTTTTTCCTTTAGTATTATACTCTTTTTAGCCTCTTTTTTCAACTATAATGCTTCTTCATCGCTTTCGTCAGTTTCTTCATTAATAGAAGCATCAGGCGTTAAGAACGATAAACGTTTAATCAAAATCCAAAGGATAAAGGTATAACATATAGCAAGTATTACCATTGATATTAATCTTGGAGGAAGATTAGCTAAAATATTAGATAAAGCGTAATAACTACCACCGAAGATTAAACCTTCTAAAATCATTGCGACAGTATTAAAAATGGTAGCCAAGATGGATGTTACGAAAGATACTATAATCATATTTGGAATATTATTTTTCCTTTTTAATAAATAGAATACTAGTCCAGATACTCCTCCCCAACAAATAGGAGCAATCATCCATAAAGGAGTTGTAATAGTTAAACCATATTCACTTGTTAGTTGCATTATAAAGCTTGACACAATTCCTGTAATTAGGCCAACTCTAGCTCCATACATGCACCCAACAACAAGTAGTGGAAGTCCATAAAAAGTGAATTTCAAATAGCTATTGCCTTTAGGGAAACTAAACTTCTCTAAAACAATAGCAAGGGCTGCCATAATACCGATTATTGCTATTTCTAAAACCACTTTCTTTTTCATCTTAAGACTTCCTTTCTATAATCATATATATAATACTATTATTCAATTAAAAATGATAGATAAATTTAAAAAAGAGCATGACTATAGTGAAATACTTCTAATTTCATTTTAGCCATGCTTATCTTTTAATTTTTGTTCTTTTCAATAAACTCTTCAATAATAGGATAAAGGTCTAAATATTTATCTTTAATCATACCTACATTATCTCCTAATTCCATAACGCTTCCACCTGGAGTGTATTTTTCCCATCTTGGAAGACCTTCTCCATTAGGATCTCCTGTTTTAATGAAGTTAGTGAAATATTTAACCATAATGTCTTGCAATTTATAATCGCTTTCGTTATAAGCACTCTTATGAAGTGACTTATCTAAATTACCATAAGCGTAGATTAATTCCCCACTATGATATGTTCCATAATATCCATTATCTTTAGTAAATTGATATCTATAAACATCTTCTCCAGTATTATATGCCATATTACTCCAAGAGTGATGAGGCTCAATAAACCAATATACAGATATTATTTCATTAAAAGCAGTAAATGCATCTTCTTCTATTCTATCTTTATATAAATCATAAATCTTATCCGCTGTTTCACTATCAAAATAAGCAGTTAGGCGCTCTTTAATGTTGGATGAGTTTGTTGGAGAAAGAAGGAATGTTGGAACAACGAAAGCATCTGCTTCTAGAACGTTATATCCGTTGAGTAGAGCTATTTCGTTATTTTCTTTGTCTTTATATACATCATATGGATTTTTAGCTAAAGCATATCCATCTAAAGTCATAGATGAATTAGAATACGCAGTTTTAACTAAATCACTCGCTTTAACTTGCCTTAACTCATCGATTGTTGAACAGCCAAATTCTTGCATAATGGCTTCACCAGTTCTAATTGCACTATCAAGTGTGCGATAAGTATGAGGTGGCGTAGATACTACAAGTGAGGATGATTCACCGATTGCTTTTTGGAATAAACCTTTTGCTAAAGGTGAAGAGCAAATAGCTGAAACTGAACTACTTCCAGCTGATTCCCCCGCAATCGTAATATTATTCTTATCACCACCAAAATAACTAGCGTTTTTATTAATCCATTCTAACGCTTTAATTTGGTCAAGTAGACCATAATTACCGGTAGTGTTATTAGGAGACTCTTCTATCAAACTTGGATGAGCAAAATAACCAAACACACCAAGACGATAAGATATAGTAATCATTATTACACCATTTTTAGCATATGTCTCACCACTATAATCAGTAAAAGCACTTGACCCTGTTGTTAAAGATCCACCATGGATGTAAACAAGTATTGGCAGATTCTCTTCACTTGTGTTAGGACGCCAAATATTTAAATACAAACAGTCTTCACTCATATCTTGTAAAGGAACCATTTTGTAGTTTGGATGCCATCCACCCATAGCATATAAATCAATTGCACTATTTATTACTGAAGAAGTATCATTTTGCATAGCACGAGGAGCAAATTTAGTGCAATCAAGCACTCCACTCCAGTTATTAACATCAACTGGTTCTTTGAATCTTAGATTACCAATAGGCGCCTGAGCGTAAGGGATACCAGCATAAACTCTAACAGTCTTATCCTCATTATATGTACCAACAATATCCCCATTTGCTAAATGCAAGGCTTCAGTTTTTTCAATTTTTGCTTCTGGCATAAAAGTCTCTACCTTTGGATGAGCTAAATAAATAATAGGAATATTGATAAGTATGATTAACACCATACTTAAAATCCTAACACCGAATCTTTCTTTTCTCATCATTATTCTATAGAATAAAGCTGCTCCAAGCAAAACAACTTCCAAAAACACCAAATACATTGGTCCATTAGCTAAGTCCAAATAAAACATTAATAACAAACTAATGATTGTAAATATAACACAATAAATAATTAAACTAACTTTTTTCTTTTTATCCATAATTCTCTCCACATTATTTATTTTATAATAAATAGCCTTAATTAACAATAAAAAAATGCCTCTATATGAGGCATATTTTTATTTAATTTCAAATGTTCCTGAAGTAATATTAACTTTTATGTTACTTTCTACTTCACTACCAAGTTCACCAAATGTGTATTCGTTTCCTACTCTAGTGAAAGTCTTATCAGTTTTTAAGCGTCCTGTAGTCTTAGCGAACTTAACTAATGTAGCGAAGGTAGAAGGAATTGTAAGTGTTACTCTTCCACTAGTCATATCAAATGAACCTTCTTTTAAGGTCTTAACACTTATAACACATTTTCCTGAAGTCATATCACAGTCTAGGTTATTACAAACAAGTTCATCAATTTTTACACTTCCGCTTGTTAAATCGATTTCTGCACTATCGCATGATAATTTACTAATAACTACTTCCCCACTAGTCATATCTAAATCTATAACATCACATGTTACACTTTCTGCTTTCAAACTTCCACTTGTTAGGTGTACTTTGATTTTGGATACATCCTTATATCTAATTTCTAGTTCTTTTCTTTGCCCAAATCCAACTTTTCCTCGATAACCAGATTCACCAAACTTAATTAGTAACTTACCATCTTCAAATAAAGAACGAACCTTTAGTTCTTCTGCTTCATAATCAGTCTCTTCAGCTAATGTAATTGCATTAGCACTACTATCTTCAATAAGCCTAACAGTTCCACTAACCCAGTCGATATCTAGTTCAACTAAATCTCCACTATATTCTTGATTACCAACTAAATATTTATCACTATCACTATATTTACCAACTGAAATATATGAAGTACATCCACTGAATGTAAATAACATAAAAACACCTACTATAAAAATTATTAATTTTTTCATAAATTCACCTCGTCTGAAGGCTATTATACCACTTTATTTTTTATTTAGTACTTGAAACTGTTTTCTTTAAAACGAATAACCTTCTAGTTTCTCTACTTTCGCCTTCCCATGCAAAATGGTCCAATCTTTCAATTTCAAAATATTTTGTTAATAATTCCGTCCATTCACTATCACTCATACTATATAGCCTTAAAACTCCATCAACAAATAGCATCCTACCATCGACTAACTCTAAGCCTCTTGTTTTTGCGACCTCTTGCGGCATATAGAAATTTAGGCCAATTATTATTCTTGCTCCTTTTTTTGCTACTCTACTAACTTCATTTAAAATGTCTAAAGTAATATCAAGAGGAATAACATCTAAAACATTATTAATAATAATTCCATCATATGTTGCATCTTTAACACTTTTTAGATAATCACTATCTATTTTCTTAGCATTTAGGCTGCTTGCTACTCCATAATATTTAGCATAGAAATTAATAGCGTCGATGATATTATCACCCATATCAACTGCATCAACTTCTTTTGCTCCTTCTTTTAGAGCAATAATGCTACTCCATCCACTGCCACATCCATAATCTAAAACTTTCTCGCACTTTCCAAGTTCTTTAACTGCTTCATATAGTTTTAATGATGGAGCAAGTTTGGTGTAATCTTTATCACCACTATTTTCTATTTCTTTTTTATCGTCTTCTTCTAGCTTAATAGCATTATTCCAAAACTCAATTACATCTTTACTTATTTTATCCATAATTATCTCTCTTTCTCTATTTCTATCTTAAAATCTTCCTTGCCCTTTAGTGTAATAGATATGAAATAATCATTATATTCAATTAAATGACTATAATAATTAATACCTTCATATTCTTTTGCCCCATCAAGTGGTAAAGCTAAAACATCTTTCATGTCTTTTTTTATTCCAAGACCAACACACTTCACAAGGCTTTCTTTAGAAACCCACACTTTGTAAAAGTCTTCTGTAGTTTTGATACTATCTTTTTCCTCTTTAGAACAAACATAGTCGATTAAATCATTTAGGTCCTTCTTTTCGATTACTTCAGTATCTACTCCTATATCATTTAACTTACTCACTCCCATAATAACTAAAGATCCACTATGAGAAACATTAAAGAAGCAGTTTTTTGATATAGGTTTTCCGCTATCGCTTATTGAATATTCCTTAATGTATTTTCTTTTTAGGTAGGATGAAGCAATATGTAGCTTTTGATCGTTTATTTGTTTGTATTTTCTTGCTTCACTCATATCGCTACTTGTTACAAGGGGAACTTCACTTATATCATCATCCATATTAGTTACATCATATAAATATAATTTAACGACATTATCATTTTTTAAAACAATACATCTTACAATTTGGAGTACAAGATTACACAAAGAATAAGCAAAGACTAAAGCAAAATAGAAAGGCAAGTCTCCTCCTGCAAAAACAAAAGGTAATGAAATATTGAAAAATAGTGCTCCGCTTATTATATTTAATCCCTTTGATGATTTACGATTATGCTTAATTAAAGAAATAATAGTAAATACAACAAAACCAATCAAAATGATAATAAACATTAATGAAATAGCCCCAACAAAGCCATGTATACTAATTTGATACCAGTCGCTTGTTTCAACAATGTTAGCTTTTGAAAAACTAACGCTTATTGAAACTAAGGCAAATATCTCAATAAGTAATACTATTAAGTTAGATACAAAAGAAACTATATTTATTACCTTTCTCATATCTTTCTCTCCTTATTTTTAATAATTATATCATAAAGGAATTATAAAAAATAGGGTGTTTATAAGCTCGAGAGCTTTCTCACCCTATTAATTCTATTTTTCTTTCATCTTACTTCTAAAAGCAAGTATTGCAATAATTATTATAACAACACTATAAGCAAGTACTATTATTAATGGTAAAAGGAAATCTTTGAATACATCATCAATACCTACAATCATGTTTTGCATTAAGTCGGTTGCATTCTTAAATGGCAAAACCTTCATCAAAGTAATCATCCCTTGATTTAATCCTTCAGTTGGAAACCACATTCCACTTAACACTGATTGACCAGTGATAATAATTGAAGAAACGCCACCAATTGATTTTTCATTGCATATAGAACCAAACAAGATTCCTACCCCAATAAAAAACAAAGATGATACTAAACTAAGCAAAATTGCTAATACCATTCCTAGTCCAAAAATAGATGCATCAAATATTCCACCAACTAGGAAGAATAAAACTGATTGAACTAAAGCAATTGGAATTACAGATAGAATATATCCAAAGATAAATTCATATGATTTTGTTTTAGATACGTATAATCTAGTTAGAAATGATGTGTTTCTATCAACTGATATAATTAAACCAGTAAACAATGTTAAGAAACTTTGAGAGAAGACGACAATTCCAGGAGCAAGGTACTTCATCTCAAATTGCGCTGTCATTTCATGGAATATTAAATAGAATAATATTTCCATAAATAAAGGAAGTAGAATAGTAAAAATCAAAGAAAGAGGATCTCTAATAATCTCTTTTAGATTTCTTTTAGTTAATGTAAATATTCTAGAAATTGACTTATTCATCTAAATCACCTCCAGAAACAATATTAATAAATGCTTCTTCCACATTTTGCTTGTTTGTTTTAGCATATAATTCTTCCTTTGTTCCAACAAACAAAAGCTCTCCGTCTTTCATAATACCAATTCTATCAGAAAGAGCTTCTGCTTCTTCCATATAGTGAGTTGTTAGTATTATTGTCATCTTGTCCTTAAGATCCCTAATTGTTTTCCAAAGCTCACGTCTAGCAATTACATCAAGCCCTAAAGTAGGCTCATCTAAAAACAAAATCTTAGGTTTAGTAACTAAAGCTAGAGCAATAGATAACTTCCTTTGCCATCCACCAGATAACTTTGATGCTTGCTTCTTAGCTACTTTATCAAGTTCAAAAGCATTATAGACATAATTTTTAGTTTCTTTTATCTCTTCATCACTTTGACCTGATAATTTTGCATAAAATTCGATGTTTTCTTCAACTGTAAGTTTACGAGCAATCGCTGTTTCTTGCATGGAAATATCAATTAGTTCTTTTATTTTATCTTGATCATCTTCAACATTATAATCATAAATATAAGCTTCTCCACTTGTAGGTTTAGAGAGAGTAGCTAACATTTTGATTGTTGTGGTTTTACCTGCTCCGTTAACTCCAAGTAAAGAGAAAAGTTCACCTTCCATGATCTCTAGATTAAGTCCCTTCACTGCCACAACATCTTTATATTCTTTTCTTAAATTATTTGTTCTTATTGCTATCATTATATAAACCTCCCATCAGTTCATAAAAAGCATCATCTTTTAATAGTGCAAGGCCTCTTTCCTTATCTCCCATAACCATTAAAGTATCGCCTTCTTTAATATCAAACATTTTTCTAGCTTGACTAGGAATAGTAATCTGTCCCTTAGGACCCACTTTAACACTAACAATAAACCTGTTTTCCGTTTCTTTTTTCATATTTCATCCTTTCTTACTTTTCTTACATTTCTTATTATAGCACCAATTTAATTCAAAGTAAACAAAAAATCTCTAAATAATTAGAGATTTAAGTTTTTAAAATATTCATCTATTTCTTTTCTTGTTTTAAAAACAATTACATCTTTTGTTTTCTTATATTTATCTAATTGCTCTAATAGAATAGGCTTTTTTTCTTTATACCAATTAACAATCCACTCTCCAAATTCAGGATCAAATTCACTTTCTTGCCATGGTATATCACTTCTTTGTTTTCCTATTCTCTCTCTTTGCACCTTTAAGTGCTTCTTCTAAAGGAAAATCAAGAAAAATAATAGTATCAGCTTTTTCCATTCTAACTACATAAGTTCTAGAATAATCACCATCAATTATCCATTTATCTTTATTTAAAATCTCATCTAGTTTTTCGTCAAACTCGCTTCTTTCAATATGAGTTTTATCTTCCTTCCACCAAATATTATCTAAGTGAAACAAAGGAAGATTTGTTAAACTAGCTAACCTTTTAGAAAAATAGCTCTTTCCTACGCCACTAGCACCCAATATGATGACTTTATTCATGATAAATCCTTAACTACTCTTTCAACAATCTCTTTTATTAATTCTCTATTCTCACTATCTATTAAATACATTGGCTTTGCGCCCTTATAAGGTGTTTCTTCTAATAAGTCATAACTAGATAAACTAGGAGTCTTTTTGACTAAGAACCTATTATCATAGACCCCACCAAACAAAATATCATCTTTATAAAGGAGATATTCACCCATCATCTTTTTGAAAGTTATGTCGTTAACATTAGTTAATAGATCCAAAACATAATCTAAATAATCTTTTGAACTTGCCATAATTATCTCTTTTCTTTAGTAATCTCCATATAAATGTGCGTATCATCTCTATTATATTCCTTAAAACCACATTTCTTATAGACATGAATTGCCCTCTTGTTAAAAGTGCGCGTTCTTAGGATGATTTTATCTAGATTTAGGGTATTAAAGCCGTAATCAAGTATTGCTTTTATCGCTTCAGTTCCATAGCCTTTATCTTGCATTTTATAAGTTATGGCTATTCCTAATTCTTTTTCAGTTAAGCAACTTGCATCCATTAATTCGATATTACCAATAAAAGCACCACTTGCCTTTTCTATCATTGAATAAACTAGGCTAGAAGCTTCAATCTTTTTATTTACCCATTTAATTTCATCTTCTTTGGTAAATTCTCTATGATCACCGCCAATAAACCTATCAACATGTTCGATGTCATTAACCATTATTAAGTAATCATCAACTAATTCTACTGAAACATTAACAAAAATTATGTTAGAAGATTCAAAAATATGTTTCATAATGCTCCTCACTATTTTATATTAATAATTATTAAATAAGAAATCCTTTAACGTAATAACATTAATTAGTTTTCCATCAATTTCGATTGTATTCTTTTCATCATAAGTAACTGTGATTAGTTTCATTTCCTTTTTCGAATCATTGGCATAATTAATCATATTTGATACTTCTCTATCATATGTATCTTGATCGTCTAATGAATAAGCCACTTGAATTAATGTATTATCATCTGGAATATAGAAATCAATATCTACTTTATTCCCTTTCAAATAATACATTTCATAATTACGTCTATATAAATGTATTGCAACAATATTTTCTAATAATGAGGTCTTTTTACCATCAATAAATAAATTTAAAACTCCATTATCTCTAAAATAGTATTTAGGATTACTATTTTTATCTACAAATGAAGAAAAATAGTTTTCAATAGTGAATAGAAGAAATGAATCTTTTATATATCTGCAGTAATCAATTATTACATCTTTTTTTGACATTTTTTCACCTCACCATAATTCTTTATAAACAATTACTTAATATAAAAGTTTTTATCCCTTTGAGATATTATCTATAATACAAATTATTAAAACTACATCAACGTAGTTACATCAATAAATAATAATAAAGACATCTTTATTCTTTTACCTTCCAATAACCATCCTTATTAGATCCAACTCGTTCGATAAAATTATATGAAATAAGTTTTGAGATAATTCTTTGAACAGTTTTTTCTGATTTATTAATTCTTACAGCCAATTCTTCTTTAGTAATTCTATCATTACTATCTATTAAATTAAATATTCTTTGTTCCTGTTCAGTTAAATGGACGTTTATTTGGACATTTAAGTGGACATTTGTCCTGATAAATTCAAAGAAAAAACCATATGCTTCTTTTCTGAATGTCCATGATACATTTTGTTTAAGGCACAATTCGTTTACTCTCTGAAATCCAGTTCCTGATTTTTCAACATCTTTACTTCTAAATAAAATATCTAGAATGAGTCTATTACGCTTATATGAAGAAAGATTTTTTGAAATAAAGTCGTATGGTGTTAAATCATCTGGGAAAGTTCCAGGATTATAAATCTCTATTTTGTTAGGATGAATGCCTATTTCTATTTCTGGAACTACATCATAATCTGCATGAGCAAATGCATTCACTATTATTTCTCTTATAGCTTTTTCTGGTATTTCAGGAATTTCATCTCTTTTTCTAGATCCAATTTCTACTCTCCAATTAATCTTGCTTAATATGTAGTCTAGTGCTACACCGACAAGATTATATACATTGCCATTAATTAATTTCAAATCTAAGAAAGTGACCTTATTGTCAGTGGCGTATGTAGCGAGTTTTAATCCTATCTTTGCATCACTACCAAATAAAGTATATCCAGCATTATTTATTTTCCCTTCTTTAATAACACCCAACATAGCAAGTAATTTTTCTTTATCATATTCTTTCATCTCTAATCTTCCACACGCTTTTGAAGAATTATAGAAATCAAGTAATGTCTCATTATCAATATCATTTATAGTCTTATCAGTTAATTCTTGTTCCCACTTAGATGAATAATCTTCGTTTTTAATTAATCTTTTCAATTCATCTGGCGACATTTTTCTACTTACGCTGCCTTCTCTGATCCAATACTTTCCATAAGACGAATAAGGTCTATTGTGTCCATAAAAAGTTACTTTTATAACATCTTTGTTATCTAGCACTATTTTTTCTATTGTTGGCGTGATTCTTGGTTCTATAGCTTCGTTAATCTTTCTAGATACATCTTTTTTTGTAGAATCAGTAATTTGTTGTCCTTTAACTATTCCTTCATCAGTAACTCCAAAATATACAGTTCCTTTACAATGCTTGTTTAATAATGCACTGATATCATCCATTGCATCTTTCAATTCCCCAGTTGTTTTTTTAAATTCAAGAATTTCATTTTCCTCTCCAATTTTCATTTTATAGACCTCCAATCTATTTATATTATATCACAATAAAACATTTTTGTCCAGATAAATGTCTATAATTTTGTCTATATAAAGAAACCTATTGAGAAAGCTTTTAAATAGCCCTTAAGAAAAAAAGTATTTGGTTTTCACATTTAGGACACATTTTCTTATAATTTGACTTTTAACATAATCTCTAAATAACAAAAAAATAGGGTAAAAATGCCCTAAATCATTAAAAAATGCACTGATACAAAAGCAAATAACATTTGCTATAGTATCAATGCAATTATTTTTATATGTGTCGCTTATACTATTATAATACAACCATCAATATGTAGGATTTTATTTTTTAACTTTTAAAATATCTAAAGTATGATTGGATGCTCCAATCAAATCTTGACGCTCACATGTTGCAAAGTGATACTCCATCCACTTACTAAAAGTATATTCATCCATTTTATCTATAGCATCTCTTATATAATGACTTGCACCATCGGTAGCGATAAGTTTTATTCTCTCTATAGGAAACTTAGAATTAAGTTGTTCTATATCTTCTATTCTTACAAGATCAAATACTTCTTTTGGTTCACTCTTACAATGCCAATCATCAGTTAGTAAATTATTAGTTTCCATAATATCTTTAAGATGATTACCTAAAAATACATGCTGAATGATTGTTGGTTCATTCATACAATAAGCAACTAAAATATAACCACCAGGCTTAGTAACACGTACTGCTTCTGATAAAGCTTGTATTTTATCTTCTATTGTATAAAGATGATACATCGGACCTAAAAGCATTGTGATATCAAATGATTTATCTGGTAACATATTTAAATCTAAAGCATTACCTTGTAAAGCTTTAATTGGTTCACTACCATCAAGCTTTGATCTTAAAATATCTAAATTATGCTTTACTAACTCAACAGCTGTAACTGAATATCCATCCTTTGAAAGATTAATGCAGTATCTACCAGTACCTGCACCTACTTCTAGTATCTTAGGATCTTTAAGACATGAAATACATTCATGAATGTATTTCATTGTTGTTAGATACTCAACCTGTCCATGTAAAGACATTAGTCTATTTTCTTCATCTATATTATTGTAAAATTCTTCAATATAGTTCATATTATTTCTCCTAAAATAATGTAAATATAATTACCTTATAAACCTTCCTTATTTGCAAATCTAATCGATTTTACTTTCTTTTATAGTTCCTCTAGCATTAGGAAATCTTCTAATTTTATATGCCTTACAGTCGATGATGAGTAATCTACAACATCATTTGTTATTAATATTTTTTGATTACTATTATCTAAATCGGCAAATGCACCAAATTCTCTGTCATAAGCTTTTTCATCAACAACACTATATGCGACTTGGATTAAATAAGTTTTTCCGTTTTTATTTGCTAAAAAATCAATCTCTTTCCCTTTATTATTAAATACTTTTAATTCATACCCCATATATAGAAGTTCATTATAAACAACGTTTTCTAAATTATGATCTAAGTCATATCTATTGTTGTTTGCTCTTAATGAATTGAAACATACATCTGAATTATATATTTTTCCATAATATTGAAGTTCTCTTTTTGTTTTAGTTGAATACTGAGGGATTTCATCAATAATATATGCTTCCTTCAAGTATTCTATAAATTTTGTGACTGTCATTATTGATAATTCAGGAAAATCATTTTTCATATATTTATGAATTGATCTAATAGAGAAAATTCTAGAATTACTGCACAAAATATAATTTACTATTTTCTTAAATGCTACTTCCTTTCTAATCTTGTACCTTTTAATTAAGTCATTAACAACAATTGTACTTTCTAAATCAGATAAGTATGCTTTAGTTCCTTCTAAAGTTACATTATTAAATCTTCCTGGAAATCCACCCCATATTAAATAATCAGTAACATTTATATCTATTCCTAATTCGCTTGCATATTTTTTAATTTCTTTAAAGATAAAAGGTCTAATCCTAAATGAAACGAAACGTCCGCTAAGCAAGACTAAAAACTCACTCGATAACAATTTAGAGTTTGACCCAGTGATAAAGACTGAGCAATTATCTAGTCTTAAATCTTTTACTGCGACTTGCCAATCATCAATATCTTGAATCTCATCAAAGAAACAATAACATTTCCCATCTTTTCTATTTTTCTTTACATAATCAACTAACTCTTTAGCACTACTTGCTTTTGCAAAATCAGTTGTTTTCTCAAAATTAAGAAAAATAATATTATCAGTTTTTTCTTTTATCTCATTTATTATTGTTTCTAAAATAACAGATTTTCCACTTCTTCTGATGCCTGTTATTACCTTAATCAAATCGCTATCATAAAATTCTCTAATAACTTTTAAGTATTTTTCTCTAATAATCATAAAGTCACCTCCATGTTCATCTGCTTATATTATACTATACAGTTTTCAAAAAATCAATAATTTTGTCTAGCCATACTGGACACTTTTTATTTTTATAACCAAAGTGTCCAATAGGATCTAACGATAATTTAAAAAAAGCAGCACTATTATAGCATTTATGATGCTTCATGAATAATAATTTCCAATTAAAGCAAAAAGGACCAATACTTTTTGTATCAGTCCTATTGTTTCAATATGTGTTGTGTGTCCAATAAGGATACAAATGTGTACACCTAACTATGTAAGTACACTTTCTACTCTAACATTTTCATTAGTTCATTATACTTATCACTATTAAATTCTTCCAACTTTAAATAAAACTTGTTCGATTTAAATAAATTCTTTATATATTTTTTTCTATAAAGTTCTGGATTTTTTTTATCATAAGAAATAATATAATTAACTAACTTTTCAAAATATTCAAACGCCTTCTCTAAATTACCGACTCTAATACACTTTTGTATTATCTTTATATAAATATGACTTGCATCGATAGAATACTTAGAATCAATCCACTCATCACCATATACACCTTCATATATTTTTAAAAGATTAATTAACTTACTCATTAATTCCTCTTCTGATGAATTATCAATATTATATTGAATTTCAGACAAAAGCGAGTCTATAAGCTGTAGTAATAAATGTCCTGTATTCTTTTTGTTTGCTTCCTTAAACTCTGGTGTCTTTTCACCAAATATTCTCATTTTTAATTGGTAGCGATTTAGTGTAGCTGGAATAGAATCCATTACCTCTATAGCTTTTTCTATCAATCCTACTTTTACATAGCAATCAAGCATGATTATCTTTGCTTCTTCTCTATAAACATCATCTTTAGAAATGTTAAGAATTCTTTCACATAACTTAATTGCTGCTGAATAATCATAGCCTTCTATTTCGTTAGCATATTGAGTTATTCTATGCAAAGTTTCAATAATCAATCTTTCATTATTAGGATATTTCGCCAATAACTCCCTTACAATCTCTAGTGGTTTTAGATAATCAGTATGATTACTATCTTTAAGTACTTTATCTGCTTCTTCTATAGCTTCATCAATTTGCTTATTAATTAGATTCTCATCACCACATAATAAATAATCAATAGTGACATTAAACAATAGGGCAATACTAGATAACAATGAAATATCTGGATAAGTAACTCCATTCTCCCATCTAGAAACTGCTTGAGGTGAAACTCCTAACTGAACCGCTAATTCTTCTTGTGACATTTTTTTACTAACTCTTAGTTTTCTAATTATTAACCCAATATTCATACAAATAACTCTCCTTTACACCAATATTATGAACTATTATCTAATATTAATCCATAACGCATTTGATGACTCTTGCTAAACCAAACTGAGAATCACTAACATTGCGCCTTTTTCAATACAAAACAGTAAAGAAAATCATCTTAATACTTTTTCAACTAGTGGGATATACAATTCTTTTTCTTTTATTTCAATTATTGTATTAATACTTTTACCTGAATCTTTACTCGATGCACCACAATGAAATATTTTGTAATCATCAGTATTATAATCTATAATAATATATCGATCATGAAATTTATTATTGTTTTGTTTTATTTTTATATCAAATCCCATATCATGTTTAAAATCATCTAAATAATTATTATTAATATTATTTCTAGCTTTATTATCACTAATTATAATGATATTAATATTTGAATTACAAACTTTTAATAATTGTAATGTTTTAACATTTATATAATCATCAATAATATAGATAGATTTTTTTGCTAACTTATAGATTTCTTGATAAGCAACATCTGCTTCTAACTTCTCGCCATTTCTAATTAAATAATGTTTATACTTAGATGGATCATCAAAACTATCCATTACAACTTCAAGTTTCTCTTCAATTTTATCAAGTCTATTTGAGTGTTCATTAACAAGATTAGCTAATTTTATTGTCTCATCAGTAGTTAACAAACCTTTGTTTTCAATTAAGTAATCCTTCATTTGCTTGAAAGCCTTAATTAAAGCTATACTTTGCCTCACGGCTAAGTCTCCCTTTAATACAGTCATCAGCATATAAATTCCTTGCTCAGTAAATGCATATGGAAGATATCTTCTTCCACCTTCATTGGAATGTTCCCAACTTCGTGAGGTGAAATTTTTGCACCTCACCAATTCCTCTACCTCTTTCTTTGTAAGTTGAAACCTAAATTCACTTGGAAACCTGTCATTATTATTATTAACTTGCCTATTAAAATATCTAGTTTCATATCCATATATTTTAGCCAACTCAAAATCTAGCATAACCTTTTGACCACGTACAACATAAATCATTGATTTAATAGTTTCGTCATTTAATTTCATTATATTATATCCATTATTTGCCATTAATGTTTCCTCTATTATCTTTATATAAATTATTTATTGTTTGAAAGTTCAACAAGATTAACCCCTTTTAATATAACATCAAGTTCAGTATCAAGTGCATTTGCATATTTAACTAAAAAGAAAATAGTTGGAGAATTACTCATATTTTCAAATCTAGTGATTTGTTGACGCATTACTCCCATCTTAGAAGCTATTTCTTGTTGAGTGTAGCCTTTCTTTTCTCTTAAATAAATAAATTGCATAACAATCTTTGATCTTAACCAAAATTCTTGTCCTTTAATATCAAGTAGTTTTAATTCTGTTTTATTATATACATCTACAATCTTATCTAATTTTTTCATAACGCACCTCTTTTAATAATTATATCATTACATTGCAATTTATGCAACATATTTGTATCACTGTATTATAAAAAAAATGACACAATTCCTTGTATCATTTTAAACAGAATATATGAAATATATTGGGGTCGGAGTATACCTATGTAAAATATTGGGGTCGACCTCATTTTCTTGATTCACAGAAAAAAATGACTCAATTATACAATAATATTTCAACAATAGGGATATTAGATCGAAAATAACAAAAAAGACGTAGCAAAAAAAGAGTCGTGCTGACGTTTGTCAACACGACTTTTCAATAGGACCCCAATATTTTTCAAAGGCCCTTTAAACATTTCAATATGGTGGACTAGCCGGGATTTGAACCCGGGTCTTAACTACAATCACTTCTAACTTCTACATGCTTATCCTATTATCTTTAGTTCGTACACTAGCATGAAACAAGCAATCTACTAGTGCCTATCCTTTAGATTTCACACACCTTGCCAAGGCACTCAAAGTATGCAACCCCTAGTGACTTAAAGCCCTTTATTAGTGCCCTAAGAGATAACACTAACAAGAGCGCTCGCAAAAACTAGCAAGCAAATGCAAAATTTGTGTTTCCGGTTATTTAAAAAACCTCGGCGTTTTAACGTTCGCAACAACGGCATGCTTATAAAAGATCAAATAGCCAATCGAATCCATAAACTAGCCCATATTAACTATTAAGATAAATCTTAATAGTTTTTTAATGCTTTCTTTTTGTCATTATTAAGCGCTTCTTGCTTTAAATCTTCGCGCTTATCATAATTTTTCTTACCCTTAGCTAAAGCAATCTCTACTTTAACTAATCCTTCTTTAAAATAAAGGCTTAAAGGAACTATAGTTAGTCCTTCTAGCTTAACTTTTTGTGCGTATTTTCTAATTTCTTTTTTGTGTAAAAGGAGAATTCTATCACGTTTTTCTTTGTGATTATATAAAGTCCCTAAAGTATATTTACTAATATCCATATTATAAATATACATCTTATCATCCTTAACTTGACAATAAGCTTCTTGGATGGAAACTTTTCCCATTCTAATTGATTTTATCTCAGTACCTGTTAGAACGATTCCACATTCTAGTGTATCAAGTATAAAATATTCATGCTGAGCTTTCT
The DNA here is from genome assembly GCA_918272565.1 of Bacilli bacterium. Classification (GTDB taxonomy): domain Bacteria; phylum Bacillota_I; class Bacilli_A; order ML615J-28; family CAG-698; genus Tener-01. The sequence continues at coordinate 12,197 of CAKJYW010000012.1, read as the reverse complement.
TATTTCTTGCGATGATTTTCTTTTCCATGTCTATTTCCACTTCTATTACTATTATATACTAAACTAAAATCAATTTCATTAAGTTCTTTATTGACATTTTCTACTTTTAATTTTACGCTATCACCAACTCTAAACTTTCTTCCGGTCCTTTCACCCTTTAAGATATATAAGTGTTCATTAAAGATATAATAATCATCTTTCATATCTTTAATTCTTACTAGTCCTTCAATAGTGTTATCTAAAGTAATAAATAAACCGAATGTGGTAATAGAGTTAATTTTGCCACTAAACTCGCTACCAACGAAGTTTTCCATATATTCACATTTCTTCTTATCTTCAATGTAGTATTCAGCGTTGACAGCATCACGCTCTTTTTTAGAAGACTGCACTGCTATAGCACTTATCTTTTTATTTAACTTTCTAAACTCAGTAGCATCTATTTCGTTTTTAAAAAGATATTTTCTTAAAAGACGATGCACAAGCAAGTCAGGATAACGCCTGATAGGAGATGTAAAATGAGTATAGGCACTACTTGCAAGGCCAAAGTGACCGATGTTTTCTTCACTGTAAATTGCTTTAGGCATTGCTCGTAATGTAAGTTTCTTTAAAAATTCATCATCTTCATCGATTGATTCTAAGAACTTTTGCACTTCATTGGCATAATCAGCTTTTAAGCTATACCCCATATACCCAGCTACAACCTTCAAATCATGTAATTTAATGATATCAGGTTTATCGTGAATACGGTAAATAAATGGAAGGTCAAGTGCTTCAATGGTTGATGCTACCGTTTCGTTTGCTAAAATCATGAAATTTTCGATGATTCTTTCACTTTTACCTCTTTCAATCCTTTTAACATCAACTACTTTACCTTTTTCATCAACAACGATCTTTCCTTCAGGAATATCAAAATCAATGAAACCACGCTTATGGAATTTTTCGGTCAATATATCGCTTAATTCGCTCATTAAGTTTAAGTCATCATATAAATCATTATATGAAGCGTCACTTGACGCGCCATATTCTAGTAGTTCATTACATTTAGAATAAGTAAGACGCCTCTTAGTTTTAATAACTGTTTCAAAGATATCACTACTAATAACACTACCTTTATTATCTAGTTCCATCTCACAAGCAATTGTTAACTTTTCTTCTGAAGGATTTAAGCTACATAAGTCATTACTAAGTCTAACTGGTAGCATTGGAATAACAGTATCAATTAAGTAGAGGCTTGTTCCTCGAGATAAAGCTTCTTGATCGGTTTTAGATCCTTCTAAAACATAATAACTAACATCCGCAATATAAACACCTAAGAAATAATTCCCATTATCTAATCTCTTAACACAGATGGCATCATCTAAATCTTTAGAATCATCACCATCAATTGTATAGATCACTTTATCTAGCGATAATCTTCTTTTCTTTATTTCATCATCTAAATCTCTTGAAATGTTTTTAACTTCATATAAAACATCATCACCAAATTTAGTATTAAAGCCAAACTTGACAGCTGTAGCTAAAATATCAATTCCGATATCTTTAGCACTACCAATAACGCTAATAACGCTAGATGTAAGCAAAGTATTAGAGTATGTTAACACCTTAACATTAACGATATCATCAACTTTAGCACCATTTAATTCAGTTATTAAGCATTTACATTTATCATTTTCTAAATAATATTTGTTTTTGTTTTGATAAACTTTACCAACTAAAGTTACAAAGTCATGCTTTAAAACCTTAATAACCTCAGCTTCATCGCTTCTACCATCTTTTGATTTATATCCTCTACTTGCTTTAAATAAGACGATATCTTTATCAAAAGCATCTAACATCTTATTTTTACTAACATATAAATCATAAGGAAACTCGTTTGAAACAATAAACCCAAAGTTTTGGTTTTTAATTGAGATAGTTCCTTCGCTATACCCCATTAGATGCCTATTTAAAAAGCGATCTTTCTTCTTATTTAAGAATAAATAAGATTCATCCATTAGTTCTTCTAAGGCGATAGTTAACTCTTCATCACTAGCATCTAATACTTCTTTAAATTCCTCAAATGTTAGAGGTGTATATTTAGGTTTTATTATCATATCTAGTATTTCACTTTTTATGTCCATATTAACACCTCCTTTAGACGTTGAAAAAAAGACCTGTAAAGGTCTTTATATTTCATGCATTATAAACGATCAACAAAGAATGAAGCCCAGATCGCTAAGATAAAGAATAGAATAGATAGAACTGTAGTGATACGAGTGATCCAAAGTTCGATTCCTCTTTCTTTCTTGTTTGCGAAAAGGTCAGATTTTTCTCCACTAAAAGCTTGTGAAGCATCTTCTTTTGACTTTTGTAAAACGATTATTGCAATCAATAAGCAAGACACAATAAGTAGTAAAATATCTACTGCTTTCATTTTATTTCCTCCTAAATGGTAATTACAAAATAATTAGTAACTACCTTTACTAAATTAGCATTTATATTATAACACACAAATATGTTTTATGCAACATTTTTCTTTACTTATCGTTTTATACAAAAAATATGTGGAACAATTAGTTCCACATATATTTATTTAACTAGCGCATGGCTAACAGCTTCATCGATTGTATCAACGGGGATAATCTCAAGTTCCTTTTTAACTCCTTCAGGAATTTCATCTAAATCTCTTAGGTTTTCTTTTGGAATTAAGATTTTCTTTAGACCGCTTCTATGAGCTGCGATTGATTTTTCTCTTAAACCACCAATTGGTAGGACTCTACCACGAAGCGTGATTTCACCAGTCATACCAACATTATGATCAACTGCTTTGTGTGAGAAAGCACTGATGATAGCAGTTGCCATAGTGACACCTGCTGATGGTCCATCTTTTGGAACTGCACCTTCAGGAACATGAATGTGAATGATGTTTCCTTCAAATAAAGTAGGATCAATTCCAAATTTATCAACATTTGCCTTAACATAACTTAGAGCAGCTTGAGCAGATTCTTTCATGACATCACCAAGCTTACCAGTTAACATTAAGCCACCATTACCTTTGTAATAAGTCACTTCAATTGATAAAGTGTCTCCACCATATTGAGTGTAGGCAAGGCCAGTAACTACACCAATTGCATCCTCTTTTTCAACAGTGTTATAGATAAATTTAGGTTTTCCTAAGAATTTATCGATATTAGATGCGTTGATTGTAACAGGTTTAGGATTACCAAGTAAGATTTCTTTAATTGCTTTTCTTACCAATGCTCCAATATTACGCTCTAAATCACGAACACCAGCTTCTTTAGTATATTTTTGAATGATTGCCCAAATAGCGTCATCTTCTAAATTGAAGTCTTCTTTTTTAAGTCCGTGACTTGCAAGTTGCTTATCAATTAAATGAAGTTTAGCAATCTCAAATTTCTCATATTCAGTGTAACTACTTACTTCAACTATCTCCATCCTATCTCTTAGTGTTGGTGGAATATCTTCAAGGTAATTTGCTGTAGCAATAAAGAAGACATGACTTAAATCATATGGCTCTTCTAGATAGTGATCACTAAAGAACTTGTTTTGTTCGGGGTCAAGTACTTCAAGCATGGCACTTGCAGGGTCACCTCTAAAGTCACTAGCCATCTTATCGATTTCATCTAGTAAAAATACAGGATTAATGACTTTAGCTTTTCTCATAGCTTCTAGAATTCTACCAGGCAAAGCCCCAACATAAGTTCTTCTATGACCTCTTATTTCTGCTTCGTCTCTAACTCCGCCCAAAGATTGCTTTACAAAATTCTTATTTAGAGCAAGAGCAATAGACTTAGCAAGTGAAGTTTTACCAACTCCAGGAGGACCAACTAAGCAAAGAATTGATTGAGGATTCTTGTTAGTCATAATCTTAACAGCTAAATATTCTAAAATTCTATCTTTTACAATATCAAGTCCATAATGGTCTTTATCAAGTTGCTCTTTAGCTTTCTTAATATCGTGACATTCTTTAGATTCTTTATACCAAGGTAAGCTAATTAGGAAATCAAGATAAGTTCTACTTACGCTACTTTCAGGACTCATTGAGTTCATACTAGCGTATCTTGATAATTCTTGAAGAGCTTTAGCTTCAATTGTTTTAGGCATCTTCGCTTTTAAAATCTTCTCTCTTAAATCATCGATATCAGATTCTTTCTTAGCTTTATCGCCTAATTCTTCTTGAATAGCTTTCATCTTTTCACGTAAATAGTATTCTTTTTGACTTTCATTGATACTCTTACGTACTTCTTCTTCAATCTTTTCCTCAATTTCAACTATTTGTCTTTCTTTAGCTAAGTCCACAATCATATATTCTAATCTCTTAGAAATGCTTGCTTCTTCAACATATTTAAGCTTTGAGTTAATATCAAGTTTTAAATTGAAAGCAAGAATATCAGTTAGTTTATCAGCAGTAATACCTTTAGTGATATTCTTAGTTATCTCATTGTTACCTTCAAATAACTTAATAGCACCACTATCAATTTGATCAAAAAGCATTCTAACAGTAGCCATCTCTTTTTCGATATCTTCGCTTAGAGCTGGCTTTGTTTCAATTTTAGCTGTCCAAAATGGACTAACTTGAACAAATTCTAAGAATTTACATCTAACAATTCCTAAGACTTTAATCTTATGAATCTTACCACTTTCCATATCATATACTAATTTACCAATAACACCAAAATCAAACACATCATTTGGAGTAGGCTTATCAAGTAGGTGATTCTTTTGAATAGCTAGGGCGATATATTTATCACTTGAAGTAGATTCTTTTAGAGCCGCGATACTTTCGCTTCTACCAACTTCGATTCTTATTTCATTATTAGGTAGAGGAATAATCCCTCTAATAGGCATAACCGGTAGGACAGCTTGTTCAATAGTTAAATTTGAAAACAATTTACCCACCACCTTTCTTATTTATTTTATTATTTTATAACAGCGTTATCTTTTAATAAATCAATTGTCTTTAAGTCTAAGAAATATTCTTCAACTCTTTCTTTAGGTAAAGATTTCTTGATTTGTTCAGCTGTTTGACCATATTGCTTAGCAAGTACTTCGTAATATTTGTCATAATCAGCTTTTAATAATTTAATCTTTTCAGCCTTTCTAACAGCTTCAATTACTAAACTTTCAAGTACATTCTTTTCAGCAGATGGTTTTACTAATTCTTTGTATTGATCTAAAGTAGTTCCTTGGTATGATAAAAGTTGTTCAGTTGTTAAACCATATTGCTTAGCTTGGTTTTCAACTTGTTTAACCATTTGGTTAACTCTGTTTTCAATCATAGCATTAGGAATATCAACCTTAGCATCGCTACATACAGCGTTAATAACATCATCAGTGAACTTGTTATCGTTAGCTTCTTTCTTTTCTTTTTGTAAAGTTTCACGAATGTTTAATTTCCATTCATCAACTGTATTAACACCTTCAACTTCAAGTCCTTTAACGAATTCATCATCAAGTGTAGGAAGTACTCTTTGTTTGATTTCATGTAATTTAACTTTAAATACAACAGGTTTACCAGCTAGGTTATCAGCTTGATAGTTTTCAGGGAATGTAACATTGATATCACGTTCTTCTTCAACATTCATACCAACCATTTGATCTTCAAATCCAGGGATGAATTGACCACTACCAATTTCTAGTGAGTAGTTCTCTGCTTTTCCACCTTCAAATTCTTTGCCTTCTAAATAGCCACAGAAATCAAAGATAGCTGTATGTCCCTTTTCTAGAGGTTTTCCTTCAACAAGTTCAAGTTCAGAATTGTTCTTTAAGTTTCTATCAACTTCTGCTTGAAGTTCATCGTCAGTAATTAAATCAGATTCCTTTTTAACTTCAACACCTAGATATTTACCTAAAATAACTTCAGGGTAAACTTCAACTGTAGCAGTGTACTTAAATGGTTTGTCATGGCCTAACTTTTCCCAATCGATGTCGATATCAGGTTGACCAACAACATTAACTTTCTTGCTTGTTACGGCTTCGTAATATGAATCATTTAATGCAAGGTCGATAGCATCACGGATAACAGCACCATCACCGAATCTCTTTAGATACATTTCGCGTGGAACTTTACCTTTTCTAAAACCTTTCACTTCAACATCTTTTAAGATCTTTTCAAAGGCACTTTCATATTTTTCATTGAATTCTTCTTTTGTTAGAGTGACTTCAATTTTTACTTTACTAGATTCTAGTTTTTCTACTTTTACTTTCATAATTAAATCTCCTCATTTTTTCTTTATGTATTATAACACAATTTGCTTCATTTTAAAACACAAACACATATTAAAATAACAATCTAGAAATATTTGTCAGTTCGCTTAATAAATCCTTACTACAGTTTGCACAATATAAGTCATCAATCATCTCATTAAACCTAATGAAATAATAATGATCTTCCTTTTCTTTATTTATCATCATCTCTTTGAAGATGGAATTAATAAAATTACACATAAATAGAAGCATCGCTATTTCTATCTTATCTTCATCTTTTGATAGAGTAGCAATCGTAGTGTAATTAGTGCCACCTTCTTCTAGATAACATAAATTCTCTTTAATGATTTTGCTTCTATTAATAAATGATAAAGCACGGTAGATATCATCTTTTATAACAAGTGATACTAAAACGTAATAATTATTTAATACGCTACTATCAATCTGCTTTTCACCAAGCTCAATTACTTTATCATAGTTGCAAGATGCAAAATATTCAAATACGTTTTCCATTATTTTAATTTCTCTTTATCGATTGTCTCTAAATATTTATTTAATTTTTCAGTTACAAACTCAATTGTTCCTTTTTCAAAAGGATTTTTTAGGTGAGCAACTTTAAGTAAATTTAAGAAGGTGTCACTTCCACCAGCTTTACATAAAGCGTAGTAATCTTGCCAAGCTTTTTCGTGATTTTCTAAATTCTTAATAAAGAATTGTTGAGCACAAACTTGAGCTAGAGTGTAATCGATATAATAGAATGGACTTTCAAAGATGTGTCCTTGTAAGAACCATCTAGTACCTTTATCGTATTCTTTGTTTCCATATACTTTCCATGGACAGTACTTCTTTTCTAGTTTTCTCCATAATGCTTTTCTTTCATCTTTTGATAGAAGCGGATTTAGATAGATTTCATGTTGAAAATGGTCTACTAAGGCACCATATGGAAGGAAAGTGATTGTTCCAGAAAGGTGAGAATATAATCTTTTTTCTACTTGCCCTGGAAAGAAAAGATTCATCCAAGGCCAAGCAAAGAATTCCATACTCATTGAGTGGATCTCACAAGCCTCAAGTGTTGGTGACATGTTTTCTAATAGTTCAACATCTTTAGAACAATATGCTTGGAAAGCATGACCAGCTTCATGTGTTAATACATCAATATCATCGCTTGTTCCATTGAAGTTAGAGAAGATAAATGGGGAATCATAATTTGGAAAATATGTGCAGTAGCCTCCACTATCTTTTCCTTTTTTACTTTCTAAATCCATCAGTTCGCGTTCTACCATAAAATCAAAGAATTCGCCAGTCTCTTTGCTCATTTCATGATACATCTTGTTAGCTTTTTCTACTAATTCTTTAGTATCACCTTGTGGCGTAGGGTTACCACTAGCAAATTCGTAAGCTAAGTCGTAACTCATTAAAGTGTCTAGGCCAAGACGCTCCCTTTGCGCTTCATACATCTTAGATACAAGTGGCACTAAACTAGAATAGATTTCATCACGATAGCCTTCTACCATCTTACTATCGTAATCCATTCTACCAAGCCTTGCATAGCCCAGTTCAACATAGCTATCAAAACCAAGAATTCTAGCCATTTCGCATCTTACTTTTACTAGCCTGTCATAGATATCATCAAATTTATCTTCGTTTTCTTCTAAGAAGCTTCCAATAGCTTCTTCAGCTTCTCGTCTAATTTCTCTATCTTTTTTATTAAAATAAGCGCTAACTTGTCTAATATTTAGTTCTTTACCATCAAAATTAATTTTAGCACTGGCAATTAATTTAGAGTATGCTGAAGAAAGCTTATTTTCTTCTTGAAGTAGAGGAATAATATCTGGAGAAAAAGTCTTTAAATCTAATCTAATTTCTTCAAAGAACTTTTTACCAAATCTATTTTCTAGTTCATTAATAAAAGGTGAAGCGACTAACGCTTTATTAAAATTATTAAAATATTCTTCTACAACTGGACTTGTCTCATCTATAAATTCTTGTTCAGCTTCATAAAATTCATCAAATACATTGATAGTGTATCTAACGTAACAAAGGGACGCCATAGTGTCAGTATCTTTTTTAATCTCATTGACATTTAATACTTCTTTTATTGCGTCATTTGCGCTTTTAGCATTTTTAACATTAGATGTAGCTACTTCTAGCTTTTTTTTAATTTCATCAATATTTAATCTTTCATATTTATAATCACTAAATTTCATCTTAAAACTCCTTTAATTCTTTCACCAAACTTCTAAAGAAGACATCACCAATTTGATTGTAGCCTCTTACCAGTGGGTGAACACCATTATTTCCAATAATTTCAGTTTTTTCATATCTATTATTTAATTTAACTTCACCACTTGGCATATTGTTTTCAACATCAAACTGGCTCTTCACTTCCACAAATTCCATAAAGTCTTTGTATTTATCACTTTCACATAAATCTTCTAACCATTTATTGTAATTAAAGCATGTTTTGATATCCCTCATCAAATCAAAATAAGGGCCCTTACATCCATAATTAGCGCTTATTCCCCCATTAACTGAAGGCATTGTGATTCCCATAATTCTAATTTTAGCATTAGGTAAGTCACGATGAATCTTATCGATTAGAAGTGGAGCATTTTCTTTATGGAAAGAGAAATCCTCTTTATAACAATTTAAACCATTCCAACCAAGCAAGATATAAACAATATCAGGAGTAGCAAATTTGTTCTTATCTAAATAATACAAAAAGTCAGTGTCTTTCTTTTCTTCATTCCAGAAAGGATTACCTGTTTCATATTCGTAATTTAATATTTCTAATGATTCTTCATGGACAACATTTTCTTTTGGCTCCATCACGCCTTTAACAGGTGGATTCCAGCCAATGTTGCCTTCACCACGCTTGAATTTGAGCTTTTTCTCTTCGATTGTTTCCAAAATCCAATTAGCGTTATTGTTGCTCCATACGCTATGTTGGTCAGCGACAGTTAAATTGTGACTATCTACATCAATCCAAACAGCGGAAGTTCTTGTTGGGCCGTTAGTAGTTAAAAAACTCTTCCAGTGCCAACAACCGTAACCTTCATGGCCAATCACTTCATCGTCAACTGTAGCTTTATTTGTTCCAATTAGGTTTATATCACCACTAAAACCCAGTCCAAGAGGTTCTCCTCCAAGGTGTGCATATCTTCTATAGCCTTCTTTAGTCCAAAAGCCACCACTAGTTAAGCTGTCGCCTATACACAAGATATTAACAGTTCTACTAGGTCTAACTACTTTATTAACAACTAAAGTAGTTTTGTCTTCTTCAATTAATTCTCCTAAATTATCATATAGCTTGAATGTTAACTCATATTCCCCAACATCTTCCTCTTTTGGAGTGAATGTGTAATACCTAGGGAAGTATGATCCCTTCTCACATTCAATACAAATATAATAAAGATAAGGATTAAATGCTCTAACGACGCCACGATAGAACATCTCGAATCTGTCCCCAACAACTAAATTGTACTTTTTAGGTAAAAAAATGATTTTTTTGTCCATAATAACTCCATAATAAAAATGGCGTCCCTGATGCGAATCGAACGCACGACAGATCGCTTAGGAGGCGATTCCTCTATCCTACTGAGGTACAGGGACACACTACAAAGATTATATCACAAATATCATCTTTTTAATAGATTTCTTTTTTGTCTTTTAAGCAAACATAATGATATATTAATAGACAAAAATACTTTGATATAGTAAAATATAAATACAAAGTGTGAGGGGAACACTATAAAGATGACCCAATAGAAGACACAGTGTAAGGGTATCACTATAAAGAAGTCCCATTTGATTAAAAGCCCTTAGGATCTTTGATTTGAGGGCTTTATTTTTGAGGTGAAAATGAATAAAAAGACTATGACATTTTTTTATTGATAAGTGCCATAAAAAAAAGCTTGATACAAATGCAACAATTCTTGCTATTGTATCAAACCTATTATTTTGATATGTGTTAGTTAGGTCCTATTGAGTTACTTTGTAGCACGGACAAACAAAAATTCTTATTTCTACAATTATGTTAATTCCAATTCAAAGTAACGTGATTCCATAATATAGATAAATCTTGATTATTTCTTATCGAATCAACTATAGGCTTCAATAAATCATTAATGAGATTAATGGTATCTTCTAATGATATATTTATCATTGCTTTCTTTTTCTTTATGAATGAATTCCAACGTTTAATCATAACATCATTTATAAAATCACTATCAAATACGACAATTGAATTAAAACTAGTTTTTCTATGATTAAATGTTTCTTTTATCGCTTCTACCAATTCATTTGAATTTAAATCAAATGAGTTTGCGATAACATAAATATCATAAAAATCTTTTAATCTAGAATTTTCATAGCCTAAAGACACTATTGCTTCAAACTTTTCAGCTATGCAAGAATATAAAGAATATACATAAATACTTGGATTATCATCATTTAGAATGACAGGATAATCCATTTTAATTTTATTAGGATAGATAACATCACCAAAACCAATATCTATTGATATATTAACTTGTGTTTTATCTAATAATGATAATACTGAAACATTGAGTCCATGATATTCTTTGTTTTCAGTAATTGCTTCTACTTTCAAAGAGTGCAAATCATATCTTATTGGATCATCTACTTTGACTGATAATATTTCTCTAAAAACATCATACATATTTAAAGCATCATTTGAAATCTTTTCAGCAAGTAAGTCTACATCTGAAGTTGTTCTTACGTAATCACCATCAAACAATGCATATAGCAAAATCCCACCTTTTAAAGTAAACTTATCAGAATATTTGGAAATTGACAATCTATATAATGTCCTTTCTAAACAATACATAATAAGCATTTCTTGCATTGTTTTACCAGTTGCTTTAGCTTTATTATATAATCTATTCTTAACAGAGTCAGCACTAATCATAATAGAACCTCTAAATATGTTTTTAGTATCTTAATACAACCAAGGCTAATCGCAAGTTTGTGTAGTTTTACAAGATCTCTATCACTTCTTTTTAGATAGTTATTTAATACTTCTTTTGTTTCTTCTATTCCTACTCGATTACGATAATAAATAATATCAATTACTGTTTTTTCAAGACTATAAATCCTAAACTTGCTTTCTTCATCAATTTTAATAACTTCATCAGCATAGCGTTCGCTACTAAAATACCAGACATTAATAGCCGGTGAAACTGGACAACTTGATATTTTCATCTTTCTATCTATCGCAATATCAACAGAATCTGGAATATAATTTGTAAGATTATAAAATCTTGCGGCTGAAAGCATACAAACAACACCTTGGTGAACATAAGCACAAACTGTTTCAAAATCATCAATATCACCTTGATAATTGTTGTTTTCATAAAGTGATTTATTAAGTTTATTAAATGTACCTGTATCAACTAGATTTTTAATTTTGTAATAACTAAATCCCATTGATAGCAGTTCTTTGATATCATAGTATCGTTTTTCAAATATAACTTCATTTGTATTCATAATAATACATCCCTTTTCGATAAGATTATATCATGAATAATATAATATTTCAACATATTTCTGCACTTTTATATATTTGCCGAATTTTATCAAAAGTACAGCAATAGTGTCATTTAAATGTGTTTTTTTTAACTTTTTTATAAAATAAAAAAAATTACAGCGCTTTTCGCTGTAATCATATATGTACAAAAATGGCGTCTCAGAAGGGATTCGAACCCCCGACCGACGGCTTAGAAGGCCGTTGCTCTATCCACTGAGCTACTGGGACATCTTAACGGATAATATTATATCATTATTTATCATTTTATGCAAGAAAAAAAGATGATTAATTGGTATTAATCTGTTAATATACAATACATGTGAGACTTTCTGTAAATAACACTTAGTATTTAAAAAGTGATTCATTTCCTTTATAATTCTAAGTGACCAAAAATAAAACAGAAAGGAAACAAATCACTATGAATATTATACGATATATTCCT
>CAKJYW010000011.1 GCA_918272565.1 Bacilli bacterium | reverse complement strand
AAAATGGTCACAATTAATAATGAATCTCCAATAGATATTAGTGTTGATGATATTAATAGATCAGAAGAAAATGATGAATTATTTGACTTCTATAAGGACTTAGAATTTAATTCATTTTTAAAGAGAATGAAGGTTAAAAAGGTAGATTCAGTTGATTATAAAATTAATGATAAAACTAATGCCTTTACATCTAACTCTGCAATTCATTTAGAGATGCTAGATGAGAATTATCATAACGGAAAAATCATTGGTTTTTCTATTAAAAATGATAATGGTTCATTCTATTTTGATTCAAACATTGTTGATGATAATGATTTTAAAAACTTCTTAGAAAATGAAAAGATTAAGAAATACACATATAACTATAAGAGATTAAAAGTAGTTCTAATGAGATATGGTATAAATATCAAAGGCGTAGAATTTGATTTACAATTAGCTAGCTACTTAATCGATCCTAAAACAGTTAAGGATGATTTCTCTAAACTAGTAAGCTTTTATGAATATGATTTAGATTTAGATGAGCAAATCTATGGTAAGGGAGCTAAACAAGCATTGCCAGAAGAAGCAATCTATCAAAATCATATAGTAAAAAAAGCAAAAGCAATTTATGATTTAAAGGATAAACTAATAGATACACTTAAATCACAGGAACAATATTCTCTATTCTATAATATTGAAATACCTCTATCTGATTGCTTAGGTGATATGGAATATGAAGGTATGAAATTAGATTTAGATGAATTAAATAGACAAAAGGAATCTATTAAAAAGAGAATAGATAATCTAACAAAGGATATTTATGAGGTAGCTGGAGAAGAGTTTAATATCTCTAGTACTAAGCAATTAGGAGTAATCCTATTTGAGAAACTACAACTACCTAATGGTAAGAAAACTAAGACAGGCTATTCAACAGATAGTGATACATTAGAATCTATTAGATACTACCATGAATTACCTAGCTTAGTATTAGAATATAGAAGATTAACTAAGCTATATTCTACATACCTTGAAGGTATAGAAAACGTGATGAGTAAGGGATTTGTTCATACTATATTCTTACAAACTCAAACAGAAACAGGTAGACTTTCATCAATAGAACCTAACCTTCAAAATATACCTATTAGAACTGAAGAAGGAGCTTTAATTAGAAAGATATTTGTTCCTAAAAATGATATATTTGTTTCTATGGACTATTCACAAATAGAACTTAGAATGTTAGCTCATATTGCTAATGTTAAAGAGATGATTGATGACTTCAAGAATAATAGAGATATTCATGAAGAAACAGCTAAATTCATCTATAAGAAAGATTCTGTAACTAAGATGGAACGTCAAAGTGCAAAAGCTATTAACTTTGGTATCATTTATGGTATGAGTGCTTGGGGATTAAGCGAACAAATTGGAATAACTCCACTAGAAGCAAACCTATTTATCAATAAATATTTTGATACATTTAAAGGTGCAAAAGAAACATTAGATAAATTTATTAGTGATGCTAAAGAATTAGGTTACTCTAAGACGATGTTTAATAGACGTAGATATATTGGGGAATTATCTAATGCTAATCAAATGATCCGTCAATTTGGTGAACGTACAGCTATGAACTCTCCTATCCAAGGAAGCGCAGCTGATATTATCAAGATGGCAATGGTTGAAATTGATAAAGTTATGGAAGAAAAGGGATTTGATTCTGTGATGATTGCTCAAGTACATGATGAATTAGTATTTGATGTTAAGGCAAGCGAAAAAGAAGAGTTAGAAAGAATAGTTAAAGAAGTAATGGAAGGAGTAATAGACCGACGCGTTAAACTATTAGCTGAGACTGATAGTGGTGCTAATTGGTTTTTAGCAAAATAACAATGGAAATTATTAATAAAAGGCGTAGTGTAAGAGAATACGCTAAAAAGACAGTTGAAAAAGAAAAAATCGAGCTAATACTAAAAGCCGCAATGCAAGCTCCAAGTGCTTGTAACCAACAACCTACAAGGTTTTTAGTAATTGAAGATAAGGAAATGCTAAATAAGATTAGTGAAACATTTAAAAGTATGCGCTTTAGTAAAGATGCTAGTTTTGTTATCCTTTATTTAGTAACAAAAGTTGACTTAATAGCGCCTATGATGGCTCCTCAAGATGCTAGTGCGAGTGTAGAAAATAGCTTACTTAAAGCAACTGAGCTTGGAATTGGATCTTGTTGGTGCGGAGTATATCCTAGAGAAGACAGAATGAATGATGCTAAGATCTTATTTAATATTCCTGATAATTTATATCCATTTGCTATCGTAACTTTTGGTTACCCTCTAAAGAGTGATGCTTTAAAATTTGTTGATAGATATGATACAAAGAAAGTGTTTTTTGAAAAATTTGAGTAAAGATTATGCCAGAATTACCAGAAGTAGAAACCGTTAAGAATACTTTAAAAGAACTAATATTAAATAAAAGAATTGAAAGTGTAGATATCTACTACGAGCGTATTATTCAAAATGTTAGTACCGATTATTTTAAAGAAAGCTTAAAAGGTGAAAGATTTGTTGATATAGATAGATATGGTAAATATTTAATTATCATATTAGAAAAACATATCATCGTTTCTCATCTTAGAATGGAAGGGAAATATTTTCTAAAAGGTAAAGAAGAGAAAGCTAAACATGAGCATGTCATCTTTAATTTAGAAAATGGAGAAACTCTAAGATACGATGATACTAGAAAATTTGGTGTAATGTATTTATTTGATACAACCGATGTTAGTGAGGTAAGAAAACTAGATCCACTAAATAAATTAGGATTAGAGCCTTTTGATAAAGAATTAGATGCTGCGTATCTAATCAATAAAACTAAGAAGATGAAAGGTCCAATTAAAAGAGTTCTATTAGATCAAAGTGTTATTTGTGGGTTAGGGAACATTTATGTTGATGAAGTGCTCTTTATGGCGCGTCTTCATCCAGAAGAAGATATTAAAAAGTTAACTATAGATGATTTTAATAACATAATAAAGGCTTCAATTGAAGTTTTAAACAAAGCTATTAAGTTAGGTGGAACTACTATTAGAAGCTTTGTTAGTAGTAATCATGCAAGTGGTTTATTTCAAAATGAATTGCTTGTTCATACTAAAGAAACATGTCCAAAATGTTTAGGAAAAATAGAAAAAATTAGAGTGGGTGGAAGAGGCACATATTATTGCCCTAATTGTCAAAAATTTAAGTCTTGACAATTGATTTATAAAATAATAAAATTGGAGATACAACTATGATTGTGGGGATTACTGGAGGCATCGCTACAGGCAAGAGCTTGGTAACGGATTATATCAAAAATAAAGGCTATTTTGTTATAGATAGTGACAGTTTAGCTCATGAAGCTTTAACAAAAGGAAAAGATACATATAAACAAATAGTGTCTATTTTTGATTGCCTAGATGAGAATAAAGAAATCGATAGAAAAAAAATAGGTAAAATTGTATTTAGCGATCACAAAGCCAAGAAGATATTAGAAGATATCGTTCATCCTTATGTTTTTAGTCGTATCGAAGAAGAGAAAAAGAAGAATAGTAGTAATCTAACATTTATTGATATGCCACTTTTATTTGAAGTGGGGTATGAAAATAGGGTTGATTTAGTAATTAGCGTTGTTACTAATGAAGTAACTCAAGCGTTGAGGCTATCTAAAAGAGATAATATAAGTCTTGAGTACGCTAAAGTTAAGATTAATAATCAAATGTCTCTAAAAGAAAAGATAGAAAAAAGCGATTATGTAATTGATAATAGTAATTCTATTAATGAAACATATAAAGCTATAGATAATGTTTTAGAAAATATAAAGAAAATGGTGAAATAAATGGGATTTAAAGATTTATTTAATAACAATTATGAAACTGAAGAAAATAGTGCGGTTTTAGAACTTCAAACACATTACTATCGCAATAGATTAGATGATGTAATTGATGTTTGTAAAGCGATGATTAAAGAACAAAAAGGTGAGATTAAGGCTGAGATTCCTAATTTCTTAGAGATTTACTATGAAACTGTTAACTATTCTGCCACAATCACAATTGTTGGGGTAAGACCAACAGAGACTGCTGTTGATTTTAAAATTACTACTTATAAGCTTATTCCAAACGGAAAGGGTAAGAAAGTAATAATCGAGTTGTATAAATATTTAGATAGTAAGCTTAGCTTTAAAGGACTTAGTTTGTATAATAAATAAAAAATAATAAGGAGTTTATCATGGCATTTAGTGGATATGATACATTTAAAGTAATAAAGAAATATAAAGGTGGTGTTGATAACTACTCACTAACTAACCTTTATATGCCACTAATTGGGGTAGATGCATATAGCATGTACTATCTTTTAACAAGCCTTGATGAAGAACATTACTTATTTACTAAATTAATGGATCATCTTAATATTGGTAATAGTTCATTTCTAACTGAAACTATTAAAAAGTTAGAAGGAATTGGTTTAGTTGAAGTTTGGCAAAAGAAAGATGAATATTTATTTATCTTAAACCAACCTCTTTCATATAATGAATTTATGTCTAATCATATCTTAGTAGAGTTTTTAAAAGGAAAGATTGGACTAACTGAATTTAATAAATTAGTTAATAATATCAATTTAGAAGGATATAAAAACAAAACTCACGGATTTGATGAAGTATACGAAAGAACTAATGCTAATATTAAGAATGTAATTTCTCCATTCTTTAAGAGATTATCTAATAGTATTCAAGTTAAGAATGAAAAGTTTGATTATTTATATTTCAAACTTAAGTTTGATAATAGTGTGATTAGTAGTGATGCTTTAGAAATCAAAGAACTTAAAGACGAAATACTTAGAATTAGTTATCATTACAATCTAAATGAAGATGAGATGTATGATGCGGTGATGATGGCAATTAGGATTAATAAGGATCTAAATCCTAAAGATATTTTGAATCATGCTAGAAGTATTTATGCACAAAAAACTAAAGAAGTTATCGGCTTTAAGACTAAAGAAGCTGATCCATTTACATATGAAAATATCGATACTG
The DNA here is from genome assembly GCA_918272565.1 of Bacilli bacterium. Classification (GTDB taxonomy): domain Bacteria; phylum Bacillota_I; class Bacilli_A; order ML615J-28; family CAG-698; genus Tener-01. The sequence goes on along the minus strand of CAKJYW010000011.1, from coordinate 58,891 downwards.
ATACTACTAAATTAATCGATTTGTGTGAAAACACTAGCAGTGAAGAATTATTATACACATTAAGTGGAATTAAACCAGCACTAGCAGAGCTTAAGATGCTTGATGATTTGATGAAAAACACTGGTTTTAGTCAAGGTGTTATTAATTTCATGATTTTGTTAGTATCTAATGAGAAAAATGGTGAGCTTCCATCTTATAATTATTTTGAAAAGATTGCTAACACTTGGAAAAGAGCAAAAGTTAATACTACTTTAGATGCTTTAAATTTAGTTAATGCTAAATTAAAGAACGATAAAGAAGGAAAAGTAAAGAAAGTAGGAGCAAAGACTATTAAAGATGTTCCTGATTGGTACAGAGATTACGAAGACAAGTTAAAAGAAGCATCAAAGAAAAAAGAAGATAATGAGAATGTTGATGTGAATGAACTTGCAAAGAACTTGTTTTCGGGAAGTGAGAGTAAATAATGCAAAAACTAGTTGATGATTTACTTAAGAATAAAGAGATTAAAAAGTTTGTTTCAGATAATAAATTAAATAGTGAAGATATATTAAATAACTATCCTGAATTTGCTTTAAAAGATAATGTTGATAAGGAATGTGCTAGATGTTTAAAGAATGGTTTGTGTAATAACGAAACAGAATTTGCTAGGTGCATTTTAGAATATGACAATGGACAAGTTAAAGCTAAGTTTGTTAGTTGTATATATGAAGCAAAAGGGAAATTAGTAACATATTTTGATGAAAACATCCCTAGTGATGTATTTATTAATGATTCTAGAATTGATGTTTTTAAAGCATTAACAACTGTTAAAAATTCAATTGAAAAAGGCAAAGTTACTAAAGGTGTATATATCTACGGAGGATATGGCCAAGGTAAATCAGTAATTTTATATAACTTTGCGAAAGAATTAATTAAATGTGGCAAGAAAGTTATATATGCATATTATCCTGATTTAGTTAGACGCTTAAAGAGTTCTATTGGAACTAATGATTTAGAAGCGTTGCTTGTGGAACTTAAGAAAGTAGATATCTTAATGCTTGATGATTTAGGTGGAGAGAACAACACAAGCTTTGTTCGTGATGAGATTTTAGGTCCTATTCTACAGTATCGTATGAATAACTATCTTCCAACTTTCGCTACAAGCAACTATTCAGTAGATGCTTTAATTGGTCATTTTGCAGAAACTACAAATGAACAAGATAAATTAAAAGCTGGTAGGATTGTTGAAAGAATTAGATCATTGATGCAAATTGTAGAATTAAAGGATAAAGATTATAGAAATGAAATATAAGTCGGTAATACCGACTTATTTTAGGTGAGGAATATGATAGAAAAAATAGGTCGTTTTGAACTTGATACAAGTGAAACTACTATGGAATATGGCTACTACTATAAAGCGATGTTTGAGGTTCCATTTAGTGATGATAAAAGAATGGTAAGAGTGTGGCTACCTGGTGATTATGATTTTAATGATAATACTAAGAGATTTCCTGTAATCTATTTTTCCGATGGACAAAATCTAGTTAATGAAAAGTTAACTGCTTTTGGCGAGTGGAAATTAGATAGAGTTTGGAATAAATTATATAAAGAAGCACATCTTAGTTTTATTGCGGTGGGAATTGATTCACCAAAAGATAGTGATAAAAGAGAAAACGAATTAAATCCTCCGTTTATTCCAGATAGAATTATAGGAATAAAAGAGCCTAAAGGAGATATATTTGTCGACTTTATTGCTAGAGTTTTAAAAAAAGAAATTGATGAAACATTTTACACATTACTAGATAAAACGAATACTGCTATAGCTGGTTCATCAATGGGCGGAAATATGTCTTTTTATGGTGGTGCAATTTGTAGTGATGTATTTTCATTTAGTTTAGTATTTTCTCCTGCCTTCTTTCTTTATAAAAAGAAAACATGGGTTAGTTTACTTGATAGCTTTGAACTGGATAATAAGAAAGATTCAAAATTCTTTTTCTTTGTTGGGGGAAAGGGATTTGAAAGAAGATTTAAAAAGATGACTTTTTTAACATATAAATATCTGGTTTTAAAAGGATTTGATAGCAGTCATGTAGCATTAATTCATGATAACAAACTGATTCATCACGAGAGTAGTTGGAATAAATATTTAGATAGTGCTCTATATTTTTGGTTAAAAGAAAACTAGAAAAAAGCGCTTAGACACCATATTTTATGGTGTCTTTTTTAATTCCTTTTAGAAAAACAATTTTTATTTTTGTTATTATTGTGATAGAATATATTATGAGATAGTATGCGAGGTAACGTATTATGAAATTAGTAAAGAATTTAACAAGAAGTGGAATACTAATATTATTAGTAAGCATTATGGTTTTACTAACTGGATGTTTCACATATTCAGGTAAAGTTGAATCAATAATTGTCGATGAGGAATCTATTCCAAAAGAGGTAACAATTAGTGATTTCAATATAAGTGATATTAACTTGATTGTTAATATGGACGATGGAACAAGTGAAGTCATCAGTGTTACTAAGGATATGCTTTCTGATCAAGCATTAGAAAAGCTTACTAAGAGTGGTACGCACTATATTTACATTAGATATAAAGGTAAGATAGCTCTAGCAATAATTACATTGCTAGATAATTATCCAAATGTATTGATTAATTTCGATTCTAATGGTGGAAGTAGTGTTAAGCGTCAAGTAATTGAGAAAAACTCTCTAGCTTTACGTCCTACTAATCCAACAAGAAACGGTTATCAATTCACTGGATGGTATACTGATATTACTCTTACTACCTTATTTGACTTTAGTCAAAAAGTTATAAATAGCGTTACCTTATATGCCGGATGGGAACCAGTAAAGAATATCATTAAGTTTGAAACAAACGGTGGAAGTAGAATTAGTGATGGCGTATTTACAACTGGAGAAGAGATGGTTTTACCAGCTGATCCTATTAAAGAAGGTTATAGTTTTTCTGGTTGGTATGTAGATAAAGAATTGACTGTTAAATATAGTATTGATATCGTATCATCTTCATTTACTCTTTATGCTGGTTGGATTGCAAGCAACTGCACAGTCGTATTTGAGGAAAATGGTGGAAGTGAGATAGGCGATCTTGTTGTTTCATATGATAATAAGGTTGTTGAACCTAAAGCTCCTACACGTTATGGATATATCTTAGAAGGTTGGTATTTAGACAGAGAATTCACACAAAAGTATGATTTTGATAGTTTAGTAAAAGGTAATTTAACATTATATGCTAATTGGATTGAAGCAAAGTACACCGTTAAGTTTGAAACAAATGGTGGAACATTACTTGATGATATCGTGTTAACACATGATGAATTCTTACCTGCTACAGTTATAACAACAAAAGAAAATTACAAATTTAGTGGTTGGTATTTAGATCAAAACCTAACTATTCCTTTTGATCAAACAATAGGAGTTACTTCTAACTTAACACTATATGCTAAGTGGGAAGGTATCGTATGCACTATTTCTTTTGAATCAAATGGAGCAGAAACAATAGATGATATCAAAGTAAATTATGGTGAGAACGCTACTAAGCCAACTAATCCAACAAAAGAAGGATTTATTTTTGCGGGTTGGTTTACTGATAGTGATCTAACTAAATCATTTAATTTTGGTACTGTTATTAGAGAAGATGTCAAATTATATGCTAAATGGGTTGTTGATAGTAATGTTAAACCTAAATATACAGTTACTTTATATGATGGTAATTTCAATGTGTTTAAGACATTTGAAGTATATGAGGGAGAATTATTAAATAATTTAGCTACTCCTGAAATGCCTGGATTAGCATTTGAGGGTTGGTACTTAGATCAATCATTCGAAACTAAATACGATTTAACAATCCCTGTTACTATTAACTTAAATTTATATTCTAATTTTGTTGAAACATATGTTGTAACATTTGTTAATAGAGAAGGAAATGTTATTAAAGTTGTTGAAGTAATGAGTGGATATGATGTAGCTCCAATCGACGCTCCTAGCATTGAGGGATATGATTTCGTTGGCTGGAATCATTCTTTGAAGGCTATTACATCTTCATTTACTGCTAGTCCTTTATATGAACTACATAAATATAAAGCAACATTCATGGTTGGAGATACTGCAATCAGTGTTCAAAATATAACTAGAGGAGAAGTTGCTACATCTCCAGCAACAATCTCAGAACACGCCACAACCGGTTATCATTTCGCTGGTTGGGATAAAGAACTTGCACCAATGTACGCTGATACAGTATACACTGCCAAGTTTGAAAAGAATGTATATACTGTTCAATATGTTGACTACTATGGTAAAGTTTACCACACAGATAAGTATCAACATGGTGAAAAAGTAACTAGACCTGACTTTGATGGTAATGAATATATTCAATTAAATGGTTGGTATACTGATAACACATTCACGAATAGATATCAATTTAATAATGAGATTTTAGCTAATGTTACAGTTTATGGTAGATTTGACTTTGTTAATAGTATTTCATATGTAGTTAATGATAATGAAATAACTATTACTAATCTATATTTAAGAAACGTTGTTGACGCTGAGATTCCTGATTATTTGAATGATAAATATGTTGTTGGTGTAGAAAGAATAACTAATTACGATAAGGTTAAAACATTAACAATTAATTCTCATTTAAAGAATATTGATATTAGTGAATTAAGTAATATATCTACACTCGAAGCAATCACTGTTAAAAATAATGGTAAATATACATCAAGTAATGGCATCTTATATGAAGGAAATAAATTAGTATTATATCCTGCTAGTAAAGCTAACGCTGATGTAAGACTAACTGTTACAAGTATCGGTGAATATGCATTTAGGAATAATAAGAATATTGTTAGACTTACTCTTCCTAATGTTACATCTATTAAGAATAATGCATTTGATGGATCAAATATCACTCATATTTCATTAGAGCAAACTGCTACAAAAGAAGCAAATAGCTTTAATAATATAAAAGATAATTTAGTAATATTAGTACCTAGTGCAAAATTTAGTGACTATACTACTAATTGGAATGATGTAGCTAGTCATATCTATTCAACAAGCTCTATTTATAATGATTTCTTATATAAAGTTAATGGTGGAAATGTTGAAATAGTTGAATATCTAGGAGACGATGCTAAAGTAGTTGTTCCAGATAAGATTGATGCAAAGAATGTTACAAAGATTAATGCTTATGCATTTAATAATTTACCTAACCTTATTGGACTTGAATTAGGTGAATATGTTAGTGATGTAAGTGATGATGCATTTAATGGATTAAATCTTAAGTATTTGATTATTAAATCTGGTGTTGTATTAAGCGATAGTTATAAAGCTAGCCTAAAGACAATGCTAAAAGATACTAATGTATATATCAAAGATAGTGAAATTGGAAATTATGACTTTACTAATAAGTATTTGCTTTCAGCAATTGATGGTGATTTTGCATATGTAACAATTGGTGGCAAATACGGAATCATTGAATATTTCGGTAATAATACAGAAATTGTGATACCTGAAGTTCATAATTTACAAGATGTTGAGTTCTTGAAGAAAGGATTCTCAACAAGTAACATTGATATAATTACAATCAATAGCATGATTGATATTGAAGACGGTGCAATTGGTGAAGCAACATTGGTATTTGTTAGTGATGAATTGGTTGATACTTATAAAGCTAAATATAAGACATTAGCAATTTATCCAAAGACAATGATCATTTCAACAAATGCTAATTACGTATATGGAACATATGATGATGAAGTAACTATTATTAGAATTAATGCAACTGATAGTAATATCGTTATTCCTGATACTTTAGGTGGTCATGTTGTTACTACAATCGGTAAATATGCATTAATTAATAATAGTAAAGTAAGAAAGATAACAATCAATAATACTATTGAGTTTATCGATTTATATGCACTAAGAAGTGCAAGTAGCGAAAATGTTTTAGAGATTGTGTTTACTAAGCTTGTAGCTCCTAATGTTGGTGGAGAGATTTGTTATCTAACTGATAAGATTTATAAAGAGAGTGAAGTCTTGCGTGAATATGGCGCTAGATTCCCTTCTCATACTGTATCAGTTTATAACGCAGAAGTATTTGAAACTAGCGAATACCGTTATTCTATTAATGGTAAGTTTGCCACAATCTTAAAATATTTAGGAAATGATAGTGAAGTTACTATTCCAGAAACTATTAATGGTTATAGCGTAATAAGAGTTGCATCATTTGCCTTTAGCACTAAGAAAGTAACTAAGATTACAGTTTTAAGTAATATTATTCATTTAGAATATCTAGCATTTGGTGGTGCTTTAGATTTAGCTGAAGTTGTAATTGATTCACCTAATGTTATTGAACTTGAATCTCTTGCCACAAACACTCCTGCAGTAATTAGGGTAAGTGATGATCTAGTTCATCGTTATAAATTAAATGAAAACTGGAAGAATGAAGAAGTAATTGGCTTATCTACTAACCTTGTTACATATAAAGATATCATCTATTATATCGACGAAGATGGTAAAGCAGTAATAGTTAGAATGGATGAGACATATAGCAAGATCACTTTAGACAGTGTTCTTGGTGGATGTGATGTAGCTAGACTTGCTCCTTATGCATTGTATTATAGCGATGTTAAGACTTTAACATTATCTCAAACAATTGAAGTAATTGGTTATAATGCTCTTCCTAAGGATCTATCTACACTAATTATTAGAAATATGGCTGCTCCAAGCCTAGAAAAGCAAGATGGTGCCTTTATCATTAATATTTCAGATGAATACAAATCAACAGCAAATAAAGACTATTATAATGACTTTGTTGTTTTAGGATTATATGAAGAAAATGGCGTAAGTGGTGACTTTGAATACCAAGTTTTAGATGGTGAATGTATCATCACTAAATATAATGGTAATAGTAATAATGTAGTTATTCCATCACTTATTTCTACTTATACAGTTAAGAAAATTGGACTAGAAGCCTTTAAAGGTAATTTAACATTAACCGAAGTTACTATTCCTTCATCAGTTAAATATGTTTTAGATAGTGCTTTCTATGGATGTACTAACTTACAAACAATCAACTTTGGTGGTGGATTAATCTATATCGGCTTAGATGCCTTTACTAATACTAAGTTTATGAATAATAACACTAATAAACTTGTTGTTATAGATAAGGTATTATATAAATATCAATCTAAGTATGATGGAACAGGTCAAATAGTAATCGATTCGACTATTAGTTCAATTTCTCCACGTGCCTTCTATGGTGGAACTACTCTAACTAGTGTAGTAATCCCTAACAGTATTAATGATGTAGGATATGAAGCATTTAGTGGATGTACTAATCTAACTAGTGTATCTCTACCTAATAGTCTTAGAAATATTAGCGATGGCATGTTTAGTAATTGTACAAGACTAAAAGAAGTTACATTTGGTAACAAATTAGAGCGTATTGGCGCTAATGCCTTTAGCGGATGTACATATCTAGAGCGAATCGATATTAGTAATCAAACAATTTTTGAAGAGATTCTAGACGGTGCATTTAGTGGATGTAGCAGCTTAATTAGTATTACACTCCCTGCATCTATTAGATATTTAAGTCCTAATGCCTTCTTGATGTGCTCTAATTTAGAAGAAGTAGTATTATCAAATGATTTATATTATGTAAGCGGTGGCTTATTATATAACAAAGATAAGACTGTCCTTTATGGAGACTTACTAAAGAGTAGAGAAAGAGTAATAAGTGTACTTGATTCGACTACTAGAATTAGTGAAGATGCCTTTAACGGAAGCAAAGCTACAAAAGTAATCATTAATTCTAATGTAACTATCGGCAAGAATGCATTTACTAATAACGATAAACTTACATCTATTGTCTTTATGACAAATAAGTTAAATAAGTTTGCACTTGAAGCAATTCAAACAGATGCCACAATCTATATTCTTAATTCCTTACTTGAAGAAGCTAGAGGCGATGAAGTATATAAAACAAAACGAGTTCGTGGCGTAATTAGTTTCAATTATGATAGCTATACAATTAAGGTTGGTTCAGCTTTCACAGCTTTACCAACTGTTGCAATCGACCTTGAGGGCGGTAGTGTAACATATAGAACAATGGATGAAAATGTATTAGCGTTAGTTAATGGCGAGTTTGTTGGAATAAATGTTGGTACAGTTAAGCTTATAGCATACCTCAATATCGGTGAAGTACAAACTGCTGAGGTAACTATTAACGTTGTTAAATAAAGAAAAAGGGAAGCTTAGCTTCCCTGATTCTTTAAAAAAGTGAGGATAAAATGGACAAAGATTTAATTGAAAAAAAAATAAGTGGAGAAATAGTTTTTAAAGGAACACTACTTGAAGTTCATAAAGATGAAGTGCTCCTACCTAATGGGGCAAAATCACATAGGGAATATATTAAACACAATGGTGCGGTTGCAATACTCGTGTTTGATAAAGATGATATCTACATGGAACGTCAATTTAGATATCCTATTAATGAAGTAATCTATGAAATCCCTGCTGGTAAGATTGATTTAGGTGAAGAAGAGGTTGTGGCGGCTCATCGTGAACTAAAAGAAGAAACAGGCCTAACAACTGATAAACTCATCAAGATTGGTTCAATGTATAATAGTGTTGGCTATTCTAATGAAGTGATTAATTTCTATTATACAAACACCTTTAAGGAAGGGGAAACTCATCTAGATGAAAATGAATTTATTGACGTTATTAAGATGCCTTTTAGTAAAGTTTTAGATATGGTTTTAAGTGGTGAAATAAAAGATAGTAAGACAGCATATGGTATTATGCTATATGACGAACTAAAAAAAGCTAAAAAACTATAGACTTTACAAAAGCTAAAAAAAAGTATATAATAAAAAAAAGAAATGCGAAGAAAGCGAACATGACGGTTTAAAACTGAGGTCTAGAGAGGTAGGATGGTGGAAACTACTACTTAAGCTAAATTTGTTACTCTCGCTTGAGCAGGCTAATATTAGCCCGAATGGAAGCGCGTTAAGCTAGAATTAAGAGCACAACCAAAACACAAACATGTTTGTTATTTGGCTAGTGAATTAAGGTGGTACCGCGGGTATTCACGTTATGTGATATTTCGTCCTTGAAAAATAGTTGTTATTTTTTGAGGGCTTTTTTAAACACTATAATAAAGAAAATAAGCTTAAATTTAATAAAAGAAGGTATTTATTATGAAAGTTATGTTTTTAGATGGATCAAGTAAAGAATTTGAAAAGGGATCAAGTGCATTTGATATTGCTCAATCTATTTCACCTAATCTTGCTAAAAAGTCCATTTGTGCACTAGTTAATGGAGAAATGGTTGATTTAAATAGACCAATTAATGAAGATGCTAAATTAGAGTTAATCACAAAAGACGATAAGAGAAGTCTAGATGTTTTAAATCACTCTTGTAGTCATTTGATGGCTAGTGCTATTAAGAAATTATATCCAAATAGTATGTTTGGTGTAGGACCTGCGATTGAAGAAGGATTCTACTATGATGTTAATCCAGGCGATGATGTTAAGATTACTGATAGTGATTTAGACAAAATCGAAAAAGAGATGAAGCACATCGTTAGTCAAAACTTAAAATTTGAGCGTAAAGAAGTTAGTAAAGAAGAAGCTTTAGAATTATTTAAAGGCGATAAATATAAGACTGAGATCATTAATGAACTTCCTGATGGGGCAACTATTACTACATATAAACATGGTGATTATATCGATTTATGTAGAGGCCCACATGTAGCTTCAACTATTCTACTAAAGAACTTCAAGTTATTACAACTTGCAGGGGCTTACTGGAGAGGCGATTCTAAGAACGAGCAATTAACTAGAATTTATGGTACATGCTTTGCAACTGAAGAAGAATTAAAAGAACATTTACAAATTCTAGAAGAACGTAAGAAACGCGATCATAGAAGACTTGGAAAAGAATTAGAGTTATTTATGATTAGCGACTATGGTCCAGGACTTCCTTTCTGGCTTCCTAAAGGATATACTTTAAGAAGAACTTTGGAAGACTTCTGGTTAGATTTACACAAGAAGCGTGGTTATACAACAATCTCTACTCCTATTATGCTAAATCGTGAGCTTTGGGAGACTAGTGGACACTGGGATCATTATAAAGATGATATGTTCACAATCGAAGTTGAAGACGGAACATATGCTATTAAGCCTATGAACTGCCCTGGTGCCATATTAGTTTATAAGAACGACTTACATTCATATCGTGATTTGCCACTAAGATATTCTGAACTTGGTAATGTTCATAGATATGAAGCAAGTGGTGCTTTAAACGGATTATTTAGAGTTAGAGGATTCACTCAAGATGATGCTCATATCCTACTTACTGAAGAGCAAATTGGTGATGAAGTAGCTAGAATCCTAGATTTGTATGATTATGTATATTCAATCTTTGGCTTAGATTATTCAATTGAACTTTCTACTCGTCCAGTAGATAACTTTATTGGAGAAATAAAAGTTTGGGATGAAGCTGAAGAAGCATTAAAGAAAGCATGTCTAGCAACAGGTCACAATTTCAAGATTAATCCTGGAGATGGTGCATTCTATGGACCAAAGCTTGACTTTAAGCTTCGTGACTCAATGAATAGAATTTGGCAATGTGGAACAGTGCAACTTGATATGCAACTTCCTGGAAGATTTGATTGTAAGTACATCGCTGATGATGGAACTAAGAAGACTCCAGTAATGATTCATAGAGCTTGCTTCGGTTCACTTGAACGTTTTATCGGTATTATTACAGAAAACTATGCTGGTGCTTTCCCAACATGGCTTGCTCCAGTACAAGTCAAGTTGATCCCTGTTAGCCTAGAAGTTCATATGGATTTTGTTAAAAAAGTTGGTAAGATTTTAGAAGAAAACAATATCCGTTATGAAATTGATGCTAGAGAAGAAAAACTAGGCTATAAGATTCGTGAAGCTCAAACTAAGAAGATTCCATATCAATTAGTATGTGGCGATAATGAAATGAATTCAAATATGCTTACATATCGTAAATATGGTAGCGAAGAAAAAGTTACTGTTAGCATCGATGAATTTGTTGAAATGATTAAAAGAGAGGTTAAGAGTTTAGGTAAAGAGTAATGATTAGAAAGTATTATGAGGATTTGACGTTTTATCAAAGTCGATTCACTAATGCACAGAAGAGAGCCTTCCGTGATTATATTCAAAAGAAAGCCCATGATTTAAACCTAAAAACATCAATTTTTCCAGAAAGAAAGATTGCGAAAAATATTATTGTTGGGGACTTGAAGAGCGCAAAATATGTTATTTGTGCTCACTATGATACTCCACCACGCTTGCCTATGATAATCGAAAGAAACTACGCATATTGCCACGTTTTGCTTGAGATATTATCTTTGGTTTTAGGTGGAGCGTTAGGTGCTTTAATAATGATATTTTTACCAAAGTTATTTGCTTTAGGTTTCATTCCTATCGTATTAGGTCTATACGGCTTTTTAAGAATTAGTGGAATTATTCCAATCACTAAGAAGTTTTCATATAATGACAACACTAGTGGAATACTTACACTACTAAATCTAATGAGTGATTATAAGACTTTTAAAAACGAAGTAGCATATGTCTTTATCGATAATAGAGACAGAGGCTTAAAAGGAAGCAAAGTTTTAGCTAAAATGATGATTGATCAAAGAATGTTAGTGTCTAAGGAAGATAAGAAATTCTTCTTTATTGATACAGTTGGTATTGGTCGTGACTTCGCCATTAGTTGGTATAGAGAAACAAGATTCGTTTGGCAACTAAAGGAACTATTTGAAAAATACCATAAACGCGGATACAACGTTGAGTTAAAAGAAGATAATAAGACTGATGTCAACGACTATTTATCATTCAAGAGATTTGATCATGCATCAATTACTTGTTATAAAGATGTTAAGGAAAATGGTGGATATTATAAAGACACTATTAAGCCTAGAAGAGATGACCATATCGAAGAAGAAAACATCGACTTTTTAACAATGGTTATCAAAGATTTCATTGAGGGAAGAGTAGAAAACTCTGTAACTAAATAAAGATGGAAGAAAATAGAGAAATAGTATTTAATAAGGAAGCAAATAAGAATAAATATTTGCTTTCTTTAGTTATTGGGGCAATACTCTTCTTACTTCTTTCAATGGTTTATACTGTAAGCATTAGATTTTTGTTATCTTATAAATATCCAGGTATTGTTTTTGATGATTTAGAAAGCAATCCTGCTTATTATGAAGCATTATCTTTAATACAGTTTTTATATCAAATACCACTAATATTCTTCTTCATTTTTATGCTAAAGGCTGACTTAAAAAATGATTTTAAGATTTTTAAAAGTAGCCTCGCTAAAAACATAGGATTTATTTTTGGTGGATTTGTTCTTTGCATTGTTTTAACATATGTATCGGCTTCTATCTATGAAGCGTTTGGAATAGTTGATACATCAGAAAATCAAGAGATAATTGATACAGCACTTGGTGGAGAAGGGAATGTCTTTATGGCACTAAGTGTAGTACTATGTGCTCCGTTTGTTGAAGAGATGTTATTTAGGAAGAGTTTGTGTGATACACTTAAGTATAAATTTCATGTTCATGATGTTTTAACTATTATCCTATCTACTCTAATCTTTTCCTTTATGCATGTAACTGATTTTAAGAGTATTATCTTTATCTTTCAATATATCCCACTAGCTTTAGTAATTGTATTAAGTTATTATTTTACGAAAAGCATATATGTTTCAATGGGAATACATCTACTTAATAATCTCTTTTCCGTTATAGCAACACTTCTATATATTTATGGAGGATTAGAATAATGGAATATGAAGATTATAAAAAGAAGATAATTGATGCTAGACGTGCATATAACAGTGGAGACATAAACGCATCAATCAGCTTGTTTGAAGAAGCAATGGAAGAGTTCTGTGATGTTGATGATGCCTTAGACTTAGGATTAATATATTCCGAAGCAAAACGTTTTAATGATGCGAAAAGACTAATTGAAGGTATAATCAAAGAGGAAGAGGAAGACTATGCCAGAAGTTTTTATTGCTTAGGCTACATCTTAGATGAGAATAACGAATACAGTGAAGCGCTACTCAATTATAAAAAAGCATATTCTATTGATCCTATTGCCAAATATGCTTTTGCTATCGCTAGAATGTTAGATGAGATGAATGATAAAGAAGCAATTAAATATTATTTAGTTGCCTCAAAAGATATGAAGAATGATTATTGGGTTAATCTTAATATCGGTTCTTGGTATGAAAGACATTCTAAATATGATGAAGCGCTAAAATATACATTAAAAGCATATAATATTAGTAATAACAAAGAGATGGTTAATTATAACCTAGGAGTAATTTATAGTAGACTAGAAAAATATGATTTATCTTTAAAGCATTATTTAGATGAAATAAAGTGCGATAAACCATATGAACTTGTTTATTATAACTTAGGGGTATTATATAAAGATGTATATAAAGATTATGAAAATAGTAAATATTATTACTTAAAAGGTATAAGCAAAAACAAAGAGAATTTGAATCTTTGGTATAACTTAGGATGCTTAAATGCGATATATAAAAACTATCTAGATGCTTATCGATGCTTTTTATATGTAAAACTTAAGAAAGTTGATGTAATTAGTTGGATAGAAAAAGATAGTGAACTAGCTGATTTTCGTGAAAGTAAAGAATATGAGCTATTAAAAGAATAGACTAGAAAGATTATTGTGTTAATCTTTTTGGTCTTTTTTATTAAGTTCTTTTATGGTAAAATATACTAAGAAGGAAATAGAAATATGGAAGTTAAAATTATTGGAGCAGGGCTTGCGGGGAGTGAAGCTGCTTGGCAACTTGCGCGCCGTGGAGTGAAGGTTAAATTATATGAGATGAGGCCTAAAAAGATGACACCTGCTCATAAGACTGGTGGCTTTGGTGAGCTTATATGTAGTAATTCACTTCGTGCTGCATCTATTACTAATGCGATAGGACTATTAAAAGAAGAAATGAGAATGCTTGATTCACTTATTATGGAAGCAGCGGATGCTACAAGAGTTGAAGCTGGTGGAGCTCTAGCTGTTGATAGAGTGTTATTCTCTAATTATATAACTGAAAAATTAAAGAATAATCCTAATATCGAAGTAATAAATGAAGAGGTAACTGAAATCCCAGATGGACCAGTAATTATAGCAAGTGGTCCTCTAACAAGTGATGCTTTAAGTATAAAAATAAAAGAGCTGTTTAAAGAAGATTATTTATATTTTTTTGATAGTGTTGCGCCAATTGTAACAGGTGAAAGTATAAATAAAGATATTGCTTATCTAAAAAGTAGGTATGATAAAGGAGAGGCATCATATCTAAACTGCCCAATGACTAAAGAGGAATTTGATAATTTCTATAAGGAATTAATAAACGCAGAAAAAGTTACACCACATGATTTTGAACTCAAAGTTTTTGAAGGATGTATGGCAGTTGAAGATATGGCTTCTCGTGGTGAAAAGACACTTCTATTTGGACCGATGAAGCCAGTTGGCTTAAGAGATCCTAAAACTGGCGCTACGCCTTATGCAGTAGTGCAATTAAGAGAAGAAAACAAAGAGAAAACATTATATAATATAGTAGGATTTCAAACACATCTAACTTGGGGAGAACAAAAGAGAGTATTTAGAATGATTCCAGGGCTAGAGAATGCGGAATTTGCTAGATACGGTGTGATGCATCGTAACACTTTTATTAATTCACCTAAAGTATTGAATAAATACTATCAAATGAATGATAATAGTGATATCTTCTTTGCTGGTCAAATTACTGGTGTCGAAGGCTATTTAGAGAGTGCTAGTAGCGGCATGGTTGCTTCTATCAATATGTATAGATATTTAAACGGTGAAGATATGATTGACTTTCCTAGTGTAACTGCACTTGGAGCCCTAGCTCATTACATTAGTTCACCTCATGTTGACTTCCAACCAATGAATGTTATATTTGGAATATTTGATGAACTTGATAGTAATGTAAAAAAGAGCGATCGTAAGATGGCTTATGTTAATAGAAGTATTAGTGAAATAGAAAAAATAAAAAAGAAATTAGGTTAGAAATATGATTGATGAACATGAAGCGTTAGATAGGTTTAGTGACTATTTGGCGGTTGAAAGGAATTATTCTAAATATACTGTTTTAAATTACATCAATGATATCAATGAATTTATTGATTTTCTAGATGAGAGTGATTTAGGAGATGTCTTTCATATTAAGCAAAATGTTACTAGATATTATGTATTCCATCTATCTAAAAAACAATATAAAGCATCTAGTATATCTAGAAAACTATCAAGTCTAAGAGGCTTTTACCGCTTCATGCTTCAAGAAGGGCTTGTTGATAACAATGTATTTTTGGAAGTGTCTTCTCCTAAGCTTGATAAGACTCTACCAAAACAGATATATTACAATGAGATAGATGAAATCTTTAATGCGATTGATACAAAAACGATACTTGGTATTAGAGATTATGCGATTGTTGAATTATTATATGGAACCGGTATACGTGTTAGCGAACTATGTAGTATGAAGATAAGTAGCATTGACTTCTATAATGATCAAATAAGCGTTATGGGAAAAGGTTCTAAGATGAGGAATATTCCTATATATGATAGTATTAAAAGCGCATTGAAAGATTATATCGAATTTAGTAGAAGTGAGTTATTACTTAAAACCAAAGATTCCCCAACAAACCTTCTTTTTGTTAATTACAAAGGAGGTCCCCTAACTACTAGGGGCGTTAGAGTAATCTTAGATAATATAACATTAAAAGCAAGTGAAACGTTGAAAGTGACACCACATATGTTCCGTCACTCATTTGCAACTCACCTACTTGACAATGGTGCTGATTTAAGAAGCGTACAAGAACTTTTAGGTCACGTTAATTTATCAACAACTCAAATATATACACATGTATCAAAAGAGAAACTAAAAGAAGAATATTTAAAATATCATCCACTAGCTCATAGGAAGAAGGAGGAAGATGATGCGTAGATTTGAAGCTGTATCAAAAGAAGAATTTAGTAAAAGATTAGATATCAGTTATTATGATAATATTAAAATGCCTGAAAGAAAAACTAAGGCGTCAGCTGGCTATGATATAAGTATCTGTAAAGGCGAAGTAATTAAATGCGGAGAGACTAAGGTATTTGCTACTGGTATAAAAGCAAAGATGGAAAATGATGAGTTTTTAGCAATCTTTATTCGTAGTAGCCTAGGTATTAAAAAAGGATTAATACTAGCTAATAATGTTGGGATAATTGATAGTGATTATTATAATAATTTAGATAATGAAGGTCACATCATGATTGCTTTAACTAATATCAGTAAGGCTGATGTAGAGTTAAGTGATGGGGAAAGAGTTGCCCAAGGAATATTCCTAAAGTATGAAGTTGTTAGTGACGAAAAGGAAATCAAAGCTAGACGTCTTGGGGGAATAGGCAGTACAAATATTTAAAAACCTCTATTTTTGAGGTTTTTTTATTTGTTTTAGATATAGGAAATAATTATCAAATATTAGCTCTTTAGAAGAAGATATAAAAGAAAAATCTTGCAAATTTAATGCTAAAGTGGTATAATACTAGAGGCAATGGAAATACACACACTATTGGAGAAATTTGTCGGTGCAACTTTAGGGTTGTGGCAAAGATCTATGATAATGGTGGAGGCCAAAACAAAATATTATAAAAAGGAGAATTTAAAATGTCAGTAATTAACAAGAATCAATTACTAGAAGCCGGTGTTCACTTCGGTCATAATACTCGCCGTTGGAACCCTAAAATGAAAGAGTATATTTTTGGAGAACGTAATGGAATCTATATCATCGATTTAGAGAAGACTGTTGCCAAAATCGAAGAAGCTTACAAAGAATTATTCACAATTGCTCAAAACAATGGAACTGTTTTGTTTGTAGGTACAAGAAAACAAACTCAAGATGTTATCAAAGAAGAAGCAATCCGTGCTGGTCAATTCTATGTTGACCAAAGATGGTTAGGTGGAACATTAACTAACTTCAAGACTATTCGTAAGAGTATCGCTCGTTTATACGAAATTGAAAAGATGGAAGAAGATGGAACTTTCGAAGTATTACCTAAGAAAGAAGTTATCTTAATCAAGAAAGAAAAAGAACGTTTAGACAAATACTTTGGTGGTATTAAGGAAATGAAGGGTGCTCCTCAAGCATTATTCGTTGTTGACCCTAAGACTGAACATAACGCTGTAGCTGAAGCTCATCGTTTAGGAATCCCTGTATTTGGACTAGTTGATACAAACTGTGACCCAGACGAAGTTGATTTCGTTATCCCTGCAAATGACGATGCAATTCGTTCTGTTAAATTAATCGTTGCTACAATGGCTAACGCTGTTGTTGAAGCTCAAGGTGGAACTCCAATCGTAATCGAATTTACAGATGAACCACTTCCTGAAGAACGCCCTCAACGTCGTGTTCAAAACGATCGTAACCCACGCGGACGTGGTGGAAAAGGACAACAACGCCCTTATCGTAAAGATGCTAAAGCAACTGAAGGAGAAGCTAAAGCTGAAGAAGCACCAGCTCCTCAAAAAGAAAAACCTCAAAGAGCTCCTAGAAAGTTAAGAACTGAAGAAGCTCCAGTAGAAGCAGAAGCTGAAGTTAAAGCAGAAGAAAAAGCTGAAGAAGCAAAAGAAGAAAAAGCTGAATAATAAGGAGAAGAAAGATGATTAGTGCAGCACAAGTTAAAGAACTACGTGAAGCAACTGGCGCTGGTATGATGGATTGCAAAAAAGCGTTAGTTGAAACTAATGGTAATATGGAAGAAGCTATTACATGGCTTCGTGAAAAAGGAATTATGAAAGCAGCTAAGAAAGAAAGCAGAATTGCTGCTGAAGGTATTTGTAAAGCTGTTATCGAAGGAAACAAAGCTGTTTTATTTGAAGTGAATAGTGAAACTGACTTCGTTGCAAAGAACGAAAAATTCCAAACTTTAGTTGAAAAAATCGGTCAAGCTATTTTAAAGAGCAATGCTAAGACTGATGAAGAAGCATTAGAACTTGCTACTCCTGAAGGAACTGTTAAAGATATGATTATCAACTTAACAGCTACAATCGGTGAAAAGATTTCTTTAAGAAGAGTTACAGTCGTTGAAAAGAACGATAACCAATTATTTGGTACATATTCTCATATGGGTGGAAAGATCGTTACACTTTCAGTTTTAGAAGGTGGAACTCCTGAAGTTGCAAAAGATGTTTGTATGCATGTTGCTGCAATGAGCCCTAAATTCTTAGATAAGACAAAGGTAGATAGTGATTTCTTAGCAAAAGAAAGCGAAATCTTAAAACAAGAAGCAATTAACGCTGGTGAATTCAATGGTAAACCTGAAGCAATCATTGACAAGATCATGATTGGTAAAGTTAACAAGATGCTTAAAGGTATCTGCTTAGTTGACCAAGAATTCGTTAAGAATCCTGATTTGACTGTTGGCCAATATGTTGCTAATAACCACGGCACAATCGTATCATACATCCGCCTTGAAGTTGGAGAAGGCATCGAAAAGAGAAAAGATGACTTCGTAGCTGAAGTAATGGCAGCTGTTAACAAATAAAACTTACAAAGGCACTTTATTTTAAGGTGCCTTTATTTAAAATTAAGGAGAAAATATGTCTAATAAAAAAAGAATTATTCTTAAATTAAGTGGCGAAGCTTTATCTGGTAAAAATGGTCAAGGTATTAATCCTGAAAAAGTTAAAGACATAGCTATTGAAATTAAGAAACTATATGATTTAGGTAGAATCGAACTAGGAATTGTTGTTGGGGCTGGTAACATTTGGCGTGGACGTGACGCTGTTGATTGTGGTATGGAAAGAAGTAGCGCTGACTATATGGGAATGCTTGCTACAATCTTAAATGCTTTAGCAATTCAAAGTGCACTAGAGAACTTAGGATGTGATACACGTGTTATGACATCTCTATCTATTCCACAAGTTGCTGAACCATACATTAGAAGAAAAGCCTTGTCACATCTAGAAAAAGACCGTATAATTATATTTGGTGGAGGAAATGGAATTCCTTTCTTCTCAACTGATACTACAGCCGCTCTAAGAAGTGCTGAACTTGGTTGCAATTTAATATTAATGGCTAAGAATGGTGTTGATGGAGTATATGATAGCGATCCACGTATAAACAAAGATGCTAAGAAATTTACTAAATTAACTCATCATGAAGTAATCGATAAAGGTCTTCATGTAATGGACTTAACTGCCGCAACAATGTGCAGTGAGAATGATATCGACATATTCGTATTCGATATGAACGTTAAAGGAAACATCGCTAAAGCTGCCAATGATTACTCATTTGGTACAATTATAACTAACAAATAAGGAGAACATAATGCCTGAAACAATTATTTTAACAAGCGAAGAAAGAATGGAAAAGACTCTAGAAGTTTTTAAGAGTGATATTGCTTTAATTAGAACTGGACGTGCTAATCCTCAAGTACTTAACCCTGTAAAAGTTAATTACTACGGAGTTGCAACTCCATTAAACCAAATGTCTTCTATCTCTGTACCTGAAGCTACTCAACTTATGATTAAGCCTTACGATAAGAGCACATTAAAAGACATTGAAAAAGCAATTTTAGCAGCTGATTTAAACCTTACACCACTTAATGATGGTGTTGTAATTAGAATCAACTTCCCTGCTTTAACTGAACAAAGAAGAAAAGAGTTTGTTAAAGAAGTTAAAACTAAAGCTGAAAACTCAAAAGTAGCAATGCGTAACATTAGACGTGATGCAATCGAACAACTTAAGAAGTTAGAAAAAGACAGTCTAATTACAGAAGATGAATTAAAGAATTATTCTGATGATGTTCAAAAACTATTAGACAAAGAGATTGCAAAAATTGATGCAGAAGCTCAAAACAAAGAAAAGCAAATTATGGAAATTTAAATTATTGGCTACTTAGTAGCCAATTTTTTTGTTTAAAAATAACACAATAAGAGAAATTGATATATAAATAGGAGCATACATCTAGAAAAAAAAGACATTTAGTAGTATAATAAGAGATTAGAAGAGACAAAGGGTGAAAACATGGAAACTAAACTACCTAAGCACATTGCTATCATTATGGACGGTAATGGAACATGGGCTAAAAAAAGAGGCCTTCCAAGAACTTTAGGGCATAAAAAGGGTTCTGAAACCCTAGTTAGTGTTGCTAAAGAATGTAGCAATCTTGGAATTAAATACTTAACTGTTTATGCCTTTTCTACTGAAAACTGGTCTAGACCTAAAGATGAAGTAGATTATCTTATGAGCTTGCCTCATTCTATGATTAGTAGGTATGAAGAAGATTTGATGAGAGATAACATCAAATTAAGATTTATCGGTTTTAGAGATAGAATTGATGAAAGAACTAAAAAAGAAATCGATAGAATCGAAAAGAAGACAGAAAATAATACTGGATTAGAACTTCTTGTTGCTTTTAATTATGGATCTAGAGATGAAATAATTAAGGCTACTAAAGAAATTGCTAGTGAAGTAAATGATGGTAAGATTAGTGTAGATGATATCACTAAAGATTATTTTTCTAAAAAACTTTTTACTGCTAATATTCCTGATGTTGATTTACTTATTAGAACAAGTAATCAAATTAGGATTAGTAATTTCCTTTTATGGCAAATAAGCTATAGTGAATTATATTTCACTAATACTTTATGGCCTGACTTTTCAAAAGAGGATTTAGATAAAGCAATTGAAGCATACAATAATCGTGACAGGCGCTACGGAGGAATCAAGAAATGAAAAAAAGAGTAATCACAGCACTTGTAATGATCGTACTTTTCGTTCCTCTAATCATCTTTGATACAAAGTTCACTAGAATTGGTTATTTCATTGTAGCTAGTTTGTTTTGTGGAGTAGCTGGACATGAAGTAATATATGCAATGTATAAAAAAGATCCAACACTAAAATTATATTTAGTGCTCGTGCCTATTTTTACGCTTATTTTAGGTGCATCTGCACTTGCAAGTACATATTATATTTCAGTTGTTGTTTCTGAGATGGTTGTAGGAATAATATGTTACGTATTCACATTTGCTTTATTAGTATTATTCTCACTTGTGATTTTACTACTTATGATATTTACTAAAAACAGTAATGCAAATGGAATGATGGGATGCGTATTTACTCTTGTCTACTGTGGCGTGTTATTAGGTAATACATTTAGTTTAAGGTATTATCAAACAACAGTACTAAATACAACTGGAATTATTAATTTCACTGGTATTAAAGCATTTTTATATGTTTATTTAATCGTAGCTACAACTGACATCTTTGCCTACGTATTTGGTAGAAAGCTAGGTCGTCATAAATTATGTCCTAATATTTCTCCTAATAAGAGTGTTGAAGGATCACTTTTTGGTCTCCTTTTTGGAACAATAAGTGGAGTAGCAGTATTATTCTTAGCTAAGATTTTAACCCCTGAGACAGCATTAGAACTAGTTATTGAAATAATACTAGCAATAGTAGCTAGTGCATCAATTAGTGTATTAGTTCAAATTGGTGATTTAGTTGAATCAAAAATCAAAAGAACATTCGAAGTTAAAGACTTGGGATATATCTTCCCAGGCCATGGTGGAGTCTTAGATAGATTTGATAGCTTCCTATTTGCGGGTTGTTGGTTCTATCTATTAATGCAAATTGCACAATTTTTATATTATTTATTGAGGTAGTTCATGAAAAACTTCATTTTACTAGGAGCAACAGGCTCAATTGGTAGTCAAACTCTTGATATAATTAAAAAAGATAAGAACTTTAATCTACTCGGATTTTCTTTTTTTGAAAATGTTAGTAGAGCTAAAGAGATTATAAATGAGTTTAAGCCAAAATACGTTACTATGAAAGATAGTTCGTTTAAAGATGAATTTAATAATTTTAAGGACGTAACTTTCTTTTATGGAGAACGTGGTCTACTTGACTTAGTAAAAGTTGAAGAAAATGCAACTATCATTAATTCAATTGTTGGCCTTGCAGGGCTTGCTCCAACAGTTGAAGCAATCAAAGCCAAAAAAGATATATTACTAGCAAACAAAGAGACTTTAGTTTGTGCTGGAGATTTAATTAAAAGATTAGTAAAAGAAAATAAAGTTAATTTAATTCCTATTGATAGTGAGCATAGTGCTATTATGCAATGCTTAAAAGTAGGAAAGAAAAAAGAAATCAAAAAAATAATCATTACTGCTAGTGGTGGTAGTTTTAGAGATTTGAGTAGAAGTGAACTAGAAAATGTTACATTAGTTGATGCTTTGCGTCATCCTAACTGGAATATGGGTAAAAAGATTACAATCGATTCATCTACAATGGTAAATAAAGGCCTAGAAGTAATCGAAGCTCATTATTTATTTGATGTTGATTATAGTAAAATTGAAACAGTTATTCACAAAGAAAGTATCATTCATTCAATGGTTGAATATAAAGATAACGGAATAATTGCTCATCTAGCAGTTCCTGATATGCATCTACCTATAATGTATGCGATGTATTATCCGCGTCATTTAAAAGGATTTACTCAAGAACTTGATTTTAGTAACCTTAATTTAAGTTTTAAAAAGATGGATATTAAAAGATTTCCTATGGTAGAAAAAGCATATTATGTTGGGAAAGCTGGTGGGGTGCTACCACTAGTTTATAATACTTCTAATGAAGTAGCTGTTAGTTTATTTACTAACGGAAAGATTAAATATTTAGATATTGAAGATATTATCACTAAATCTATTGAGAGATTTAAGGATGAAAATATATATGATTATGATATCGATGATTTACTTGAATTTGATAAGAAGGTAAGATCATTTGTATTAGAAAAATGGAGTTAATATGGATACTATATTAGGTATTATTGCATTTGTTATTATATTAGGACTTATTATCATGGTTCATGAAGGTGGACACTTCTTCTTTGCTAGACGTGTTGATATCTTGTGTCGTGAATTTGCATTTGGTATGGGACCTAAATTATTAAGTAAGAAAAAGGGCGAGACTACTTATTCTTTAAGAGCTTTCCCAATTGGTGGCTTTTGTGCGATAGCTGGAGAAGAAGAGGAAGCTGATCCTTTAAAAGATTTAAGTGAAGTTAGACTTGAAATTGTTGATGGTGTTGTTAAGGGTATATATCTACCAAGTGCCGTAAATCAAACATTTCCAATGTATAAAATAGGTGAATATGATCTATTTGATGCAACTGATAGTGGTAATTTATATATCAACGTAATTAATGAAGATGAAAGTGTAACAACATACCCTGTTGATAAGTGCTGTTATTTCTATGAAAGAAAAGAACAAATTCAAAATGCACCACACAATCGTACTCTAAATGCTAAGCGCAAGCGCGACCGTGCGATGGTTATGTTTGGTGGACCATTGATGAACTTCATCTTAGGTTTAGTTGTGTTCTTTATTGCAGGGCTTATTCAAGGAGCTCCAAACACTAAAGCAACTATCGTTAGTGATATGGAAGAAGAAACTCCTGCGTATGTAGCAGGCATTAGAAACGGTGATGCTATCACTAAGATGTGCTCTAATGGTGTATGTGCTGAAATCGAAAAATGGGCAGATATTAGCACATTTATGTCTAATTATTCTAGTAGTGAATATAATTACCCAATCACAATCACTTATAAACGTGGTGAAGAGGAATTGACTGGTGTTGTTTATCCATACACTATCTGCTATAGTGCTGGATTTACTGATGACTTCACTTTTACTACTTTATTATTTAATGTTAGTAAAATCGAAGATAATTCTAAGATCATTAAATTAAGTAGTGGAGATATTAGTTATGACCTCTTGGTTGATGGGGACGGTTCATATTATAGTTTTAATAAAGAAAGTGGCCTTGTATATTTAAGTGATGATAGTGGCAAGCATCAAGATTTTGGAAAAACTGTCGCTTTTATCAATGATTATTTAAATAGTGGCCTAACAAGTGATATTAAAATTACTTATAAAACTGGCAATGAAACTAAAGAAGCGGATGTTAAAGCTAGTGACCTATTCTATAGCAACGGAACTAAATTTACTTCTCCTAAGTTTATTATTGCAGGGTATAGTTTGTATGATAGAAAGAGTGGAAACAACACTGAATTAAAGCCAAATGATATCATTGTAGCTATTAATGGTGAAGAAGTTCAATGTAGCAGTGATATTTATAATACATTTAACGACTATGTTGGTAAAGATAAAGAAAAGATTAGTTTAGTAGTTAATAGAGATGGTGGTGAAGTTGAGATTAGCATTCAACCATACTCAAAGAAACTAATGGAATCTCAAGCATCTACTAGTGGTGATACATATCCATCTATTAAAAACGTAATCGGTGTTAGTCCTGAATATAAATTTAATTTAGGTCAAAGCTTTGTTTATAGTGGTAAGAGAAGTTTAAGTAGCGCAACTGTTGTTGTGAAGACTTTAGGACTATTATTTAGTGGTGGAGCTAGTATCAAAGATATGAGTGGACCTGTTGGAATCTTTAGTTTAACTAAAGCTGCCGCAACCCAAGGAATTGTGGCACTACTAAATCTAACTGGATTACTTAGTATTAATATTGGTATTATGAATTTATTACCAATTCCAGCACTTGATGGTGGTAGATTAGTGTTTGTAGCATATGAAGCAATAACTAAGAAGAAACCTAATCAAAAAGTTGAAACAATTTTAATTACTGTAACAATGATATTGTTATTTGGTTTAATGATATATATCACATTTGGTGATATTACAAATTTACTTAAGAGTTGTAGGGGGTAGAAGATGAAACAATCATTATTATTTGCACCAACATTAAGAGATATGCCTAAAGAGGCAGAAGTAATAAGCCATAAGATTTTACTTCGTGGTGGATATATTAAGATGGGGGCTAGTGGTGTTTATACATATCTTCCTCTAGGTTACCGTGTAATTAAGAAAGTAGAAAAGATCATTCGTGAAGAGTTAGATAATATCGGATGTAGCGAACTACTTATGCCAAGCTTGCAATCAAAAGATTTGTGGGTTGAAAGTGGTAGGTGGGACGCATACGGACGTGAATTAATGCGTCTAACAGATAGACACGATAGAGAATTTTGCTTAGGACCAACTCACGAAGAAGTAATCACTTCAATTGTTCGTGATCATGTAAAAAGTTATAAGAACTTACCACTTGCTTTGTATCAAATTCAAACTAAGTTTAGAGATGAATTTCGTCCTAGATTTGGTCTAATGCGTGGTAGAGAGTTCATTATGAAAGACTTATACACATTTAGCGCAACACAAGAAGATTTAGACGAGTGGTACTTAAAGGTAAGAAAAGCTTATTGTAATATCTTAGATAGATTAGAATTAAAGTATAGGGTTGTTAGAGCTGATAGTGGAAATATCGGTGGTAAGAACAGTGAAGAATTCATGGTTTTATGTGACATCGGTGAAGATACAATCGCTTATAGCGATTCAAGTGACTTTGCTTGTAATGTTGAACTAATGGATCTAAAAGAAGGAGACGCATCACCTGATGGAATTGGTACTATTAAACTTGCTAAAGGAATTGAAGCTGGTCACATCTTTAAACTAGGAACAAAGTACTCTGAACCAATGAAGTGTATGTTTGTTGATAAAGATGGAAAGAACAAACCTATTATTATGGGTTGTTATGGAATCGGTGTTAGTAGATTACTTATGGCTATTTTAGAACAACATTATCATGATGATAAAGCGGTTTGGCCTAAGGAAGTTAGTCCTTTTGATGTTCATGTTATTCCTCTTGATAAAGAAGGAACAGAGGGATTTACAAAAGCCCTTGAAATTAAGGATAAGCTAGAAGCTAAAGGCTATGAAGTTCTATTCGATGATAGAGCAGAAAGCCCTGGATCTAAGTTCAAAGATGCCGATTTAATCGGAATTAGAAATAGAATCGTTGTTGGTAGACGTGCAGCTGAAGGATTATTTGAATATAAGAATTTAGCAAATGATGAAGTTAATGAAGTAACATTAGAAGATTTAATGAAAATGGAGTTTTAATATGGAATTTAATGGATTTAAAAATGTAAATGTCTATGTAGAAGGAAAAGGAATAGTTAAATCTGATATTTTAGTTAAAGACGGAAAGATCGCTTCTTTTAGCAATAAAGATGGTTTAACATTAAGTGATGATTTAATCGTTGTTCCTGGTTTTATTGATAAACACATTCATGGTGCTAATCACTCTGATTGTATGTATCCAACAAGAAAAGATATTAGTAATGTAGCATGTACTATTGCTAGTGAAGGTGTTGCCACATTCCTTCCAACAACAATGACTCAAACTGAAGAAAACATCGATAAAGCTTTAAAGAACATTCGTGAATATATCGAAAGTAAACCTACAACTGGTGCTTATCCATTAGGAATTCATTTAGAGGGTCCATTTATCTCTAAATTATATAAAGGAGCACAAGTTGAAAGTTGTATCGTTCCTTGTAGCGTTAAACAGTTTAAACACTACCAAGAAGTAAGTGGAAATAACATTAAAGAAGTTACTATGGCTTATGAAGAAAACGGTAAAGAATTAGCTAATTACTTATACCAAAATAAGATTGTGGCTTCAATTGGTCACACTAATGCTACTAGCGAAGAGGTAATTGAAGCAAGTATGAATGGTGTCACAAGTGCAACACATACATATAATGCTATGAAAGGCTTGCATCATAGAGGTGCTGGTACAGTTGGTGGCGTAATGCTATGCGATAGTATTTATTCAGAACTTATCTGTGATTTAGTTCATGTTTGTCCTGATGCTATTAGAGTTTTATATAAAGTAAAAGGACAAGATAAGATTTGTTTAATCACTGATGGTATCGAGTCTAAGCATTTACCTGATGGAGTATATGCTTTAGGTGGACAAAAAGTAATCGTTAAAGGCAAAGAAGCAAGACTAGAAGATGGTACATTAGCTGGTTCTACTCTAAAGATGAATGATGCTATTAATAACGCTAAGAAAGTTTTAGGCATTTCTTTAGAAAAAGCAATCGACTTAGCTACAAGAAATCCTGCTCTAAATTTAGGAATCTTTGATAAGAAGGGTTCTATTGCCCTAGGAAAAGATGCCGACTTCGCAGTTATTGACAAAGACTTAAATGTTTATATGACTGTAAGTAATGGTAATGTTATTTATAAGAAATAAAATATTAGGTAAATCGTTTTTCGATTTGCCTTTTTAATGCCACTATTAAAAAAATACAAAATGTGGTACAATATAACATATTGAAAGTAGGGGTATTTCATGCTTATTAAAATACTTGCGGCTATTCTAACTATCGCTTTACTTTTTTTAATTATAAATAGAGCATTTAGAAACTTAAAATACTTTAATAGAAGTGTTATTAACTTAGGATTAACAGTTGTCTTGGGTGGAGTGATATATCTAGCTTATTATTTTGATTTAAAGAACAATATGTATTTAGCTCCTGTGTACTACCTAACAATGTTCTTTAGTGTTGTTGGAGTGGGACTAGCATTCTTTGTGTTCTTAATCATTAAAGCATTAACTAATAAGACTTTTGTTAGAGGTAAAATAATAAAAGAAGAAAAATTAAACAAATATCTATACATCGTTTATACAAAAGGCTTAGATGTTTACCTATTAAATGGTAGAGGAATAATCAAAAAAATAGGTAAGAATGATTTATATGATGAGTTAATTAATGAAGTAAACAAAGAATATGGCATTGTTACTAGTAGTGATTACACTAAAAGAATAGGTGAAGTAACTATTAGTGATAAAATAAATACGATATATTATTGTTATTTAGTTAAAGTATTTGATGAAGTAGATAGTAAGTTAGAAAAAATAGATAAAAGAGCATTAACAAGTTATGATTTTAAATATTTAGATAAGCAGATTATATTTAGAACTTTACTTGAAGAAGAATTTGTTATAAAAATAGATAAGAAAGATATAGGTGATTGATATGTTCCCAAATCCGATTATTAAAATAGGATCTTTAGAGATTTATTTATATGGAGTATGTATTGCAATTGGAATTGTATGTGCAATACTTGTTCTTAGATTATATGGAAAGAAGTTAGGACTTGATAAGAAGTTCTTAGATTTTATTGAAATGGATGGCTATGCAGCAATAGCTCTAGGCTTTTTCTTTGCGACACTATTTCAAGCAGTCTATAACTACATCGATGATCCAAGTGGTGGCTTTAGCCTAAAAGGTGGAATGACATTTTTAGGTGGTCTAATTGGTGGAGCTCTAGTTTTCTTTATAATCTATTTTCTATTTATAAAGAAATATACATTAAGATTTAAAGATATAATGCCAATTGTTCCTTGTTCAATTCTTGTTGCGCATGGATTTGGTCGAATTGGATGCTTCTGTGCTGGCTGTTGTTATGGTAAACAAGTTCCTGATGGAGTATGGTACTCATTCTTAGGAGTTGAGTTCCCTGATATATATGGAAAAGTACTCCCAACACAATTATTTGAAGCAGCATTCTTATTTATCCTATTTGGAATTTTAAGTTATTTATGCTTAAAGAAAAAAGGACGTCAAAACTTTGGTATATATCTAATTGCTTATGGAATTTGGCGTTTCTTAATTGAATTTATTCGTGGTGACTATCGTGGTGAATTAGTTGGATTTGTTACACCATCACAATTTTGGTCAATTCTAATGACTCTAGGTGGAGTTGCTTTAATATTCGTAACTAAATTCGTATTATTTAAAGATGACAAAAAGAATGAATTAGTTAAAGAAGAAGTAAAAGAACCAAAAGTTGAAGAGCCACAAGAGGTAGAGGAGGCGCAACCAGTAGAGGAAGTTCAAGAAGTTGAAGAGCCAGCCGAACCAACTCTAGATGAAAGTGATATTGATAAAGAAATCGATGATATCACAAATGAAGATATCGAAGAGCTTGAAGCACTTGACGAAGTTGAAGAGCCACAACCTGTAGAAGAAGTACAAGTAGAAGAACCTAAAAAGAAAGAAGAAGAAAAGTTAAGTGAAGATGATAAATATCGTGAAAGAATGCGTCGTCAACTACTTGCTCAAAAGAAGCTAAGAGATGAGGAAACATTAACTCCTAAGAAATCTTCTTCTTTAGAAGATAAATTAGGTAAAAAGAAAGAATAATTATCTAGATTTGACAAAGATTTGTTGAATTGATACAATACTAATATTAAAGGAAGTGAATATAAAATGATAGACCCCGCGGGTCCTCTGTCGTATATTTTGATTGCAATACTTTTGATACTTTGTAGTTTCTTCACATCTAGTGAAGCCGCTCTATCATATTGCAATAGACACAAGATTAAAGTAAAAGCTGATGAAGGAAAGACATCTGCTAAATTACTTACTAAATTATTTGATAAATTTGATGATGCAGTTATCACTATATTAATTGGTACAAATATAGTTGATAGTTTACTTTCAGTTATTACAACAATTCTACTTGTTAGTTTGCTTGGTGCTAGTGGATCACTTGTAGCAACAATTGCCACAACTCTAGTAGTAGTTATATTCTGTGAGATGATTCCTAAAAATATCGCTAAGGAAAATGCTGAAAGCTGGTCACTATTTGTCATTTGGCCAATCACATTATTAATGTATTTGTTCTGGCCTTTAGAAAAAATATTTGATTTTATAATCTGGTTAATTAGATTAATATTTAAAAAAAGCGGTCAAGAAGAAGAAACTTTTACTGAAGACGACTTCCAAGATGTAATTGAAAAGATTGAGGAAGAAGGAGTAATTGACGAAGAAGAAAGTGATATCATTCAAAATGCTGTTGATTTTGGTGATATTCTAGTTAAAGATGTTTTAACAAAGAGAGAAGATATTGTGGCAATTGATATTAAAGATTGCGACACGAGATCTTTAAGAGAATTCTTAGTTATTCACGATTATTCAAGAATTCCTGTTTATGATGGAGATATCGACAATATCATTGGTATCTTACATGTTAGAACATTTTTGAAACAGTTATTCTATGATAAGAACACGAAAGCAATAGATGTATTAACTGAACCATATATTGTTAGCCCAAGGATTACTTTAGATGAGATTTTTGAGGGTTACAAAGAACATAAGACTCACATTGCGATTGTTAAGAACAAAAAAGGTAGAACAATCGGAATGGTAACAATGAAAGATGTGTTAGAAGAGTTAGTTGAAGATATGGATGAATCTGATACTCCAGCTGATGGAGGTGAAGAAGATGCCTAATTATGGTTATATTTTAATCGTCGTTATTGCGATTTTGGTTATCATTTCGGCTTTTGCATCTAGTAGTGAAATAGTATATGCAACTGTTAATAAGGTAAAAGTAGAAAAAGCAGCGGATAATAATAATAAAAAAGCGATTCGTGCAATGAAGCTAATCGATAATTATCCGGGCTTACTTGCTACAATCCTCACAACAAACATTTTAGTTAATGTGGCGATATCTTCAATCTCTGCAGTACTTGCAACTGAGATTTTTGGAGCTGATAGTGCAACTGTTATAGCTACAATTTTTGCAACTCTACTTGTTTTAACTTTAGGAGAGATTATTCCAAAGACTATTAGTACGCGTTTTTCATATAAACTATGTTTATTCTATGCTACGCCATTAACAATTCTCACAGTAATCTTAAAACCTATCGTTTTCGTTTCAACAAAATTTACAAACCTCTTAAGTCCTATTTGGACACCAAAAGAAAAAGAAGTTGTTACCGATGAAGAGTTAATAACAATGGTTGATGAGATTGAAGAAGATGGTTTTATTGATGAGGAAACGGGAGATTTAGTTCGTAATGCGATTGAATTTACCGATGTTACTGCTCATGAGATAATGAAGCCACGTGTAGATATCTTCGCATTTGATATTGAAGATGATATTGACACATTAATTAATGATGTAAATATCTTCACATATTCAAGAATTCCAGTTTATCGTGATACGATTGATAATATTATTGGTATAATTAACACTAAAGACTTGATTAAGAAACTCCTTAATGGAGACCCAATCAATTCTAAAGTGTTTAGTGAGATGATTACGCCACCAACATATGTTCATAAAACTAAAGCGATAAGTGCAATTTTAAAAGAGTTTAAAAAGACTCACACTCATATTGCGATTGTTGTGGATGAATTTGGAGGAACTTTAGGATTAATTACTTTAGAAGATATCTTAGAGGAACTTGTTGGGGATATTTGGGATGAGACAGATACTATTGAAGAAGATTATACAAAGAAGAGTGAAGATGAATATGTCTTCGATGGTGATTTAAACATCTATGACTTCTTAGATATATTAGAAATTGATGATAAAGACTTTGAAAGTGAATATGTTACTGTTGGTGGATGGTGTACCGAAGTACTAGAGAAGTTCCCTGAAGTAGGAGACTCCTTCGAATACAAAAACATCAAAGTTACTATTCAAAAAGTAGACGGCGTTAGAGTCGAAGAAGTAAAAGTTGATATCATTGATAGCGAAGAAGATGAATAAGCACCACTTTAGGTGCTTATTTTTTTAGGAGAATTATATGGCTACAATTCATGTTATGGTTGGTATACCTGGAAGTGGTAAATCAACTTTTGCTCATGCTTTAAGCAAAGAAAAAGGGTATAAGATAATATCTAGTGATAATATTAGAGATTTACATCCTGAATTTAATCAATCTGAAGTCTTTAAAGAATTATATAAAGAAGTAAGTGAAGAAATAAAAGTAGGGCGTGATGTTATTTTAGATGCCACTAATTCCACAAAGGTAGTTCGTGCTAAAATTAAAGAGCAATTAAGTGTTTATGATATCACATATGATTTAGTGGCTTATTATTTTCCTATTACGTATGATGCTTGTTATAAAAGAATAGAAGCAAGAAACAGCTTAGGTATCGATAGATATTTTCCACTTGATGTTTTGAAGCATTATTATGATAATATTACGATTGTAGAAGAAGATGAGGGATATAAAATGGTTAATGTGTTAGAACAAACTCCACTTAATGAAATGAAAGAGATTTTACTAGAAAATGTTGTTGATAGAGGCGACCAGGGATATGCTTTTTATTACAGGGATGATAGAGGTATAGTTACAGGCGTAAACGGCATTAGAGGCGAAAATTCAGCTGAAAAAATCGATTTTGATACAAACTTCCGTCTTGCTAGCGTTTCTAAGCAATTTATAGGCTATGGAATCTATTTATTGATAAAAAACGGTACATTAAGATACGATACTAAGCTAAACGATATCTTCTATGTTGGGGAATATGCTAAAGATATAACTATTAAAAATATGTTAAATCATACTTCTGGTTTACTTGATTATGAAGATATGGAACATACTGATGAACAGATTCATGATTTGGATGTTTTAGAGTTTGTTAAAAAGCAAGATCATACTTATTTTGAAGTAGGAACTAAATATCAATATAGTAATACTGCTTTTGTTTTACTTGGTTTAATAATTGAAAAGGTAAGTGGAATAAAGTTAAGTGATTATTTACTTAATAATGTCTTTAAAAAAGCAGGAATGGAAAATACTTTAGTTAACTACGAAGGAGAAACTATTGTTAAAAATAGAGCATATGGTCATATCGAAAAAGATGGCAAGATTATTTTAAAAGACCAATATTGGTGTAGTGCCACAATCGGTGATGGTGGAATATATTCAAATGTAAATGATTTAATTAAATGGTTAGAATATTTAGAGAAGATTTATAAAACTGATAAAGAATTCTTTGAAGCAAATATCTTACCTAGTGGAGAATCTAGCGAATATGCACTAGGTATTAGACATGTTGTTAGACGTGGCCTAGATATTATTTATCACTGTGGAGAAACTATTGGATTTAATACTATCATTGGTTTTGTG
Source organism: Bacilli bacterium (assembly GCA_918272565.1). Lineage (GTDB taxonomy): Bacteria > Bacillota_I > Bacilli_A > ML615J-28 > CAG-698 > Tener-01. Next base: position 25,979 of record CAKJYW010000011.1, on the reverse strand, counting down.
CCTAGAGAAAATAAGAAATTTATCGTTTTAACTAATCTTGGAAATCATTCATGTGATAAAGTGTTAGAGAATTTAATTAAGACATTATAATGAAAAGATATTTTACAAGGAAAATATATGAAAAGATTTGATTTAATAAAAACCATATTGTTTACTGTTATTGGAATATTAATATTAATATTCAATAACGTCTTAATTGATTATGCTAATTACTTAATTGCTTCAGTTATGATTGTTTATAGTTTAACTGATATAATTCACAAGATTAGTAGTCATGAGATAAAAAAAGAATTCTCAAAATTTCTTAATGATTTTTTGATTATTATTCTTGCTATTATTCTAGTGTTCTTAGCTTCTCCTGAAGAATTTGTTCAATTATGTATTATTTGGGCTACATGGGCAATTCTAAGAGAAGAGTGGGAAATTAGCGAAGTGCTTCATAGATGTAGAATTAAGGTGTTAGGAATAATTAATATTTTAGAATCACTATTTGCTATAACTATTTCTATTATTTTTATCTTTTCTCCGACTGTAGAGCACTTACATACACATATTATTATTTTAGGAATAGAGCTTATATTAGAAGTTGGATTCCCTATTTTAGAGAGAGTTTTTGAAAAGAAGTTACATAAAGAAAAAGAAATCCAAAGTTAACCTTTGGATTTTTTTACTGTCTATAATATTTATTGTTAGGTTCTAGTTCTTCGTCCTCTTCTTCATATAGATAAAATAAAGTGTCTTTGTATTTTTCTTTAAATTCATTAATTGATAAATAAAAAGAATAATGAGAATTAAAACAATGTACTTTATCACCAACTAATTTATAAAAGCAGGCTTCATCTTTTGCTTTTTCTTTTGAAAAGAAGATATGTTCTTTTAATAATATTAAAACATCGTTAATTTTATACATTTTTATCACCAGTATTATTATATCATTGGTGGGTGTTTTTATCATTAATAAATGTTTTTATTTATAAGAGAGACAAAATATGGTATAATCAATAATAGTTGAGGTATTAATATGAACAATAATCCATTCAAAGGAAGATCTATTTTTGATATTGCTAAGGAAGTTGAAGAAAGCGAAGAAGTGGCTCCTAAAGCAGAAGAAGAAAAAATAGAGAATATAGAGGAAGAAGAAAAGCCTTTAACGTTTAAAAATAATCCTTTTAAAGGTAGATCTATTAAAGATTTAGAAGATGAGCCTAAAGAGGAAGTAAAGGAAGAGCCTAAAAAAGAGGCCAAACCTAAAGCAAGTACTACTAAAAAGGCTACAACTTCTAAAAAGACTACATCTAGCAAGAAGGGAACAACTAAGAAGACTACTTCTAAAAAGGCGTCTACTAAAAAGACACCAGCATCTACTAAAAAAACTACATCTAGCAAAAAAACTGCTCCTAAAAATGCTACACCTATAAAGGAAGTAAAGGAAGAGCCAAAAGTTGAACATGTAGTTTTGAAAGAGGAGGAAATAGTAGTACCTCCTAAAGTGGAAGTAAATCCATTTAAAGGTAGAAGTATTCTAGACTTAGAAGACGAAATAGAAAAAGAAGAAAACGAAGAAATAGTAGAAGAAGTAACTGAACAAACTTCATTTGGTGGTTATTCTGAAGATTATTTAGAAGAAGTATATGAAGAAGACTACGATGACGAAGAAGATGAACAACTTCAACAAGGTGAACTAGAAGATGATCTTCAACAAGTAGAACTTCAAGTAGAAGAGCCTCAACTTCAACAAGTTGAACTAGAAGAAGAAATTGAAGAAGAGATAGAAGAGGAAAAAGAAGCAGAACAAGCCCAGTTTGAACAAGAGGTAAATCCATTTAAAGGTAGAAGTATATTAGATCTTGAAGAAGACGAAGATATAGAAGAACAAGAAGAAACTGAACAAGTTCAGGTTGAACAACCTCAAGATGAACAAGTGCCTCAAGATGAACAAGTTCCTCAAGAAGCTGAACAAGTTCAGGTTGAACAACCTCAAGATGAACAAGTACCTCAAGAGGAGGAAGAACCTCAAATTAAGTTTATCTTAGTTACGGGTGCTTTTGGTGGACTTGGTAGAGTCACAATGGAAGAAGCAACACGTTTGGGTTATGCGGTATTTGCTCTAGATTTAAATATTGATGAAGACTACGTTAATGAAAATGTGATGCCTATTCAATGTGATATAACTAATGAAAGAAGTTTGTATCAAGCATATAACCTAATTGGAGAATACACTGATAGATTAGAAGCTATCATCAACTGCGTTGGTGCCTTCTATTTTGATACAATGGTTGAAGGCGATGAAGAGAAGTTAAGAAAGATGATAGATATCAACTTCTATACTGTTTATCGTGTTAATCAACTATTCCTTCCATTTTTACAAAAAGGAAGCAAGATTGTTAATGTTACTAGTGAACTTAGTAGCTATTCTCCTCAACCATTTATGGGGTTATATACAATAAGTAAAAAGATGCTTGATTGTTATACTGATGTACTACGTCGTGAACTTAATTATGTTGGTATAAAAGTTGTTAAGATTCAATCTGGTTCATTTAGAACAGGACTTTTAGACAAAGTTAATAACGAATACGAAAGAATGTACAATAATACAGAGGTATATAAGAAGCAACTTAAGAAGCTTAAATATATGATGGATAGAGAACTTCATCGTCAACATAATCCATATCAATTTGGTAAAGTAATTAGAAAGATATTAAAGAGAAGAAATCCTAAGATTTGTTATAAGATCAATAGGAGTAGAAAACTTAGATTTATGAACTCTTTACCAGAGAAGTGGCAAGATAGGATTTATAAGAAAGCGATAAAATAATGAAAAAGATTATTGTAATCGGTGGATGTAATATTGATTTTATCGGTAAAAGTGATAGCGAGTTAGTAACAGAAGACTCTAATATAGGTAAAGTCAGTGTTTCTTTTGGTGGAGTTGCTAGAAATATTGTTGAAAACATGGCTAGACTTGGAGTGGATGTTACGTTTGTAACTGCTATAGGTAACGATTCACTGGGAAAAGCACTAAAGCAAGAATTAGTTGATTTGAATGTTAAAGTACTAACTCCAACTAATATTGATACTAACAGTGGAATGTATCTAGCAATCCATGATGATAAAGGTAAGATGGTTTTAGGACTATGTGACCAAGAAATAATTGATTATATTACTATTTCTTATCTAAAAGAAATTGATGAAATAATAGAAAGTTTTGATTATTTATTTATTGATACTAATCTAAAAAAAGAAATAATAGACTATTTACTCATCAAATACTGTGATAAAGTAATCTTCACTGATGTCATTTCTACAATCAAAGCAAAAAAGATTTTAAGTAATATCAATATGATTTCATATCTAAAATGTAATGAGATTGAAGCAAAGAGCATGTTTGGTGATGACTACTTTAAAGGATTTAAAGATAACACCTTAATAGTTACAAGAGGAAAGAACGATATTCTCTATAATGAAGGAAGTATCGTAAAAAGTTTTAAAGTAGATAAGGTAAATGAAATCATCAATGAAACAGGAAGTGGTGATGCTTTCTTTGGAGCTTTCATTTATGGCATATTAAATGGATATAGCATAGAAAAAGCAATTGCTTTAGGTCAAAAAAATGCTTCCCTAACTTTAAAAGTTAAAGAAGCAGTTAATAAAAATCTAACTAAAGAATTAATTGAAGACTGAAATTAGGAAACTAGTTTCAGTTTTTTATTTTATTTCTTTTAACATATCAAATAAGATATCTACCATTTGATTCATTTCATCAATTGATGCATATTCTAGTGGACCATGACAGTTATAGCCACCTGTTCCTAGGTTTGGTGTAACAACTCCATTATATGACATTCTTGCTCCGTCAGTTCCTCCTCTAATTGGAACGAAGTGAGGAACTAGGCCTTTAGCTTTAATAGCATTAACGGGATAATCTAGGACATATGGCATCTTTGTTACTTTCTCGCTCATGTTAGAGTAGCTGTGCTTGATAACGCATTTTACTACCTCGTATCCATATTTAGCGTTTAGCTTTTCTGTGATATCATAGAAATCTTGAATTTGCTTATGGAATAAATCTAAATCATGGTTTCTAATGATATATTCAGCTTTAGTTTCTTCAACTCCACCACTAATTTTAGTGATGTGGTCAAAGCCTTCATATAATTCAGTATTATCAGGACGGATATCTGGTAGCATCGAATTAAATTCAATAGCTACAAGTTGGCTATTAACCATTTTGCCTTTAGCACTTCCTGGGTGAATTGCTTTTCCAGTAAAAGTTAAGAAGGCTGTTGCAGCATTGAAGTTTTCGTAGTTGATATCAGTGATTGCTCCACCATCTAGGGTGTAAGCAAAGTCTGGATTAAAGATTTCATAATTTAATTTATCTGTTCCTTCTCCAATTTCTTCGTCTGGAGTAAATAGAATAATTAAATTAGGATATTCTTTCCCTTCTTTTAAAATCTTTTCAACAAGTGTCATGATAATAGCAATACCTGCTTTATCATCAGCCCCTAGTAAACTAGTGCCATCAGTTGTAACTAAAGTTTCTCCTATTTGATTATTTAGTTGAGTAAAAACTTTAGGATCTAGGAAACTATAATCGTTTATTTTGATTACTTCACCATTATATTTTTCAATAATTTTTGGATTAACTACACCGCTACATTCTAAAGCGGTATCTAGGTGAGCAGCTAGTCCAATAGTCTTTTCATCGTTTGTGCCACTAATTTTTGCATAGACATAACTATATTCATCCATAAAAGCATTATCTACTCCAAGTGCGTGGAGTTCATCAACTAAATATTTCGCTAATTCTTTTTGTTTAACTGTTGATGGATGAGTGAAAGTTGTATCGCTTGACTGAGTGTCAAAACTAACATATTTTAAAAACCTTTTTAATATTTTATCTTTCATATGTTTCCCTCTTTCTTATTTGTTAATATTTTATCACATAATTGAAAAAAGTCATATGAAATTGAAATTGAAATCATATGACTTTATATCTTAATATGTAATATTTGATTTTTCTAAGAATTCTTTAACAATATCAATTGTTATTGAAAATCCCATGTTATCAATTTTAGTATCAGCAAGTTTAATTGTGTTGATACCAATTACTTCACCTTTCATATTAAATAGTGGTCCACCACTATTACCAGGGTTAATTGCGGCATCGTGTTGAATGTATTTAGCACTTTCACCTATTAGATTTCTATTTACATATGAAACCATACCGAATGTAGCTGATCCATAATAGTCATAACCTTCCGCATTACCTAAAGCAATAATGAAATCACCAGCTTTAACTTCGCTTACGGAACCAAATTTACATACTGAGATTTCTTCTTTGAAAGTAAACTTTAATACAGCTAAATCTAAATCTGAATCACTTGCTACTATTGTAGCATCTATTTCAACATCTCTATCGCCTAAATAAACTTTTAACTTATCGTTACCATCGATTACATGATAATTAGTTATTAAATAATAATCATAGGCGTCATTATTTTCTACTCTTTTAAAGATGATACCTGTTCCTACTCCGGCTCTTTCAAGAGACTTTTCGGTAAATGTTACATTAACATATTGGTAATTACTAACTCCGATTGTTCTTTCATAGTTATCAGAGATAACTTTTGTTGTGACAGAATTTAGGGAAGTTAGGTCTATTTCACCATCAAGTATGATTTTTCTTGATTCAACATAATTTCCAATAGTGTCATAAAGGATTGACGTTTGATCTTTTACTAATACTAAATATTCTTTTGTAATAAGTGAATCTAGGACAGCGGTCGCTCTGATTGTGGCAATACCGGCTCCAACTCCTGTTACTAAGCCGTTTGCATCAACTGTAGCAACACTAACATCGCTACTAGACCAATCAACTCTAGGTTCAACTTTAACATTAGTAAATGTTAAATCTAGTTGAATTGCGCTACCAACATAAACTGTTTGCTTTCCACTTATTGTCATTAGTGGAGTAGGTTCTTCAGTAATACTAACGCTAACTAATATAGTATATTCGTTTTTACTAGTAACTGCTTTGATTTTACAAATACCACCACTAATACCAGTAACTAGTCCATTTTGATTAACAATCGCTACAGCTTCATCGCTACTGCTCCATGTGGCTTCTTCGTTAGTATTAAGTGATAATACTGTGCTTTCACCAATATTTATACTGATTAAGTCATCAGATATAATAACTCCACTAGAGTTTGGTATTGAGCATGATGTAAGTACTAAGCTCAAACTAAATAATATTAGTAACAAAATGAAATGATATGATCTTTTAATTATATTCAATTTCATATTTACCTCCTAAAAAGTTACTGTTAAGGTGATATACTCACCATTACGGTAAACTACAATTTCGCAAGTATCGCCTGAATCGATTACGAACTTGCCAAGTTCAGCACGCAAAATGTAAGTGTAGTAGATATTCATACCATTAATACTGATTAAAATATCATTAACTTGTACACCAGCTTCTTTTGCGGCTCCTTCACCCACTTCTACAATATAAATACCAAATGTTATTTCATCATCAACTGGGTATTGACTCTTATAATACTCAGATACAATAATTGTTTTAACTTCGATTGCACTAACCCCTAGAATTGGTCTAACAATTTGTTTTCCTTCCTCAAGTGGCTCGATTAAATCTTTAATAATATTAATTGGAATAGCAAATCCCATATCTTCTGTTTTAACTGAAGATATCTTCAAAGTGTTTAATCCAATTACTTCTCCTTTTAAATTGATTAATGGAGAGCCATCACTTCCATCATTAATTGAAGCATCATGTTGGATATATTCACTATCCCAGTCATTTGTTCCGTCCCCGTCAGTATCATCTGATAGATATCTATTGATATTTGATATGATACCGATTGCGGCTGTTGAGTGATAGTTAGAACCCATTTGAGATCCTACTGTAATAACGAATTCACCACTTTTGGCTTCATCGCTATCACCAAATTTAGCTTCTTTATAATAGATATTTGATTCAAAAGATATGATTGCTAAATCAACTTTTAAGTCATATTGCAAGATTTTAGCGTTTGATTCAACTTTTGTTTCAGGATCAATGACGATTACTTTTGTTGTATCTTTAACAGTGTGACGATTAGTTAGAGCGTAATATAAATATTTAACTGTGTCTTCTTGCATATCTAAAGTGATGCTACCATCACTAGAAATATATTGTCTTTTATATACTACTCCACAATATGTGCCATCTAAGATTTCAAGGTTTCTATCATTCTTTTTATATGATTTGAGTTCGATAGTATAAGCTTTAGCATCTTCGATTATTGGATAAAATACACTAGTAAGTAGGTCTGATGACATATTATCAGTTGAAGACACGAAAGTGTCAGTTGCACTTCCACCACTAACTTCTTTCACAACAAACACACTTATTTCACCTTTAATGTTAGGGTTAGTCTTTGAAATTGCTTCAACTGTAACTAAACCCTCATTTACGCCTAGGGCTTTACCATCTTCATCAATTGATAAGATATTTTCATCATTACTCTTCCAACTTACCTCAATTATTTCATCTAAATAAGTAGCACTAAATTGTGCTTCTTCATCTAGTATTACTAAAGAAGGTCCGGTAATTTTTATTTTATATTCATTTCCTGTAACTTTAATAGCATATTCTTTTATGGATTTGTTATTATTCATAGCATATATTACAGTACTACCACTCTTTAGGGCGGTAATAGTGTTACCATTAATAGAAACGATATCATCGTTACTAGAAACGTATGTAACATCTAAATCATTGATTTGAATTGGAAGCTTTAATTCTTCGTTAACTTTTAGTTCATAATAGTTACTACTTATTTTAACTTCACTAGTTGTAGAATCGATTTTAAAACAACTAGATAAGGAAAGTAGTAGTACTAAAGAAACAATGATAATTAGCATTTTATTAAGTTTTATTTTGAATTGCAAAATATCACCCCAAATCTATGTATAGTTATTATAGCATAAATATACAAAAATAGGCTAAAATTTAGTTAAAGAAAATAGTCAATATTTTAAAAAATGTCTTTTTTTCGTGATGGGGAGCGAGACTATAAATTGTAAAATTAGGCAAAAAGAAGTATAATATAAGTATAAAGAGGTGCAAAATGAGTAAAAGTTTTGAAGAGAAATTTAATGAAATATGTAGCAATGCTAGGCTAGTTGGTGCTAACACTGTTTTTTATAAAGGCGGAAAGATTTTAGAAAGATGTCACTACGGCTATCGTGATTTAGAAAGAAAAGAAGAAACGAGTGACAAAACAATCTATAGGATTGCATCAATTAGTAAAACTGTTGGGGCAATATCTCTAATGCAATTATATGAAAAAGGATTATTTGATTTAGATGGTGATATTAGTGATATCTTAGGACTTACTATTCGTAATCCTAAATATCCAGATAGTGTTATTACTCCAAAAATGATATTAACTCAAACAAGTTCGATTGTTGATGGGTATGATGATGAAAACCCAGCATATGATGATATCAAAAAAGGATATAATGGAGTTAATGGTAGTAATTTGGATGTCACTTTGAAAGATTTATTAGTTGATACTAATAGTAAATACTATACTGATAAGACTTTTAGTGAATATGCTCCTGGTGAGAGGTTCATTTATTCTAATTTTGGTTGTGGCATAATGGCTTGTATGGTAGAAAAGCTAAGTGGTGAATATTATACAGATTATATGATTAATCATGTATTTAGGCCACTTGGAATTGATGCTAGCTTTGTGGCAAGTGATATTGAAAGAAAAGATAATATCGCATCAACCTACCTTCCTAGTGATGATGGATATGTTATTAGCCGTAGTAGAGAAGGCTTCTTAGGCTCAGCTTATAAAAGATGGCCACTAGGCGAAAACTTTAGAGGCCCAGCTGGTGGTTTATTTATAGACATGGATGATTTAACTAAAATCATGCGAATGTTTATGAATAAAGGTGAAATTGATGGAGTTAGAATTCTAAAAGAAGAAACTGTCGATTTGATGTATCAAATCCATTGGATTGGATTTGGTGAAGGTGGAGGTTATCACGCTAAAGGATTACAAATGAAAGTAATGGATACTTTTAGTGATAGAGGATTACTATTAAGAGGACATACTGGTGGAGCATATGGTGTTAGAAGTTATATGTTCTTTAGTAGAAAATATGATTTAGGTGCGATCTTTATTACTAATGGTGGATATTATAAAACAGATACTAAACATAATATTTTAGATGTATTCTATGAGACATTAAATGAATATCTAAATAGATATTTTGATGGTGATGCCCCTTCAACATTTGAATTTAAACTTGGAGAAAAAGAAGCTTCAGTTGATGATAGAGTAATTACTCTAGACCAAGAACCATTTGAATATGATAATGATATCTATTTAGGATTATTTAATTATTGCGATGGAATTGGGGTTGTGGCTATAAAGAATGAAGAAACTGATACATATGTAATTACTAAAGGTGAAAAGCAAGTTACTATCTCCGCTCCAACAAAATTTGATTCTATTCCTGTTATTAGAGTATTAGAAACTTCTTATGCATTGGGCTTAGAGGTTAGTAAGGGAAATACTATTAAGATTAAGTATTAGGATAAACATATGGAAATGTATTTATACGAAAAGAAGATTAGAGAATTAAAGAAAAAGCACGATAAGATGATTAGTAGCTTTAAGGTTACCGGAACGATATCTTTAATTGCTAGTATATTTGTCTTAATAATCTCATCTATTATCTTTATTAAAGTGATAAATGATGAGGATTGGTTTATCTTTTCATTCTCTATGCTTCTTACGTTTGTTGGAATAACTGATTTAATGATAATGTTATTAGTGTGTACTAATAAAAGAACAAGATTTTATTTCTATGAAGTCAATAAATTAGTTGTTGATATATTAAGAGCGGAATCTAATTTTGATATTGTCAGTGGTAAAGATAAAAAAGAATACATTAAAATGTTAAAAGAGACAAGAGTTCAAGATGGAGATATGATTAGTGTATATAGCGCTTTTGAACTCTTTAATAGTGATATTAAAGGATCTATCTTTAATGTAATCTTTTCAAGAAGTAATGGAAAAACATCATATGAAACTCTGAGAGGTCTTGTTATTAGGTTTAGTGTTAATACAAACCTTAATATGCAAATTAGAAATGACCATTATGCTCCATTTAAATTAAGACGATATAAAGATGTAGATATTGATGATGCTAGGATTTATCTACCAAAAGAAGGTGGAAAATATGGTGATGTTATATTAGAGTGTTACAATGATTTACTTAAATCATTTGATGCTAAATCTGTTGGAATTGACGTATGTAATGGTGAAGTTACATTCTATATCAATTACATGAATAAAATGATTAGAATTAGAAAATATGATTCTAACGATATTGAAAATTATTGTAGAATGTATATTGATACAATTAATAAAGCGATTGAAATTAAAGAAAGGATAGAGAACTATTATGGCTAAAATTAAATTAAAAGAAAATTTTAAGTTTAGAGCTAAGTTTGTAGCTGCAAGTGCGTTTATTGCACTTATTGCGTTTGTCTTGCTATTTGTATATTTACCTGAAGATAAGAGGTGGTGGAGTTTACTTGCATTTTTATTAATTCCACTTTCACCAATTATCACTGGTCTTCAAAAGATAACTATTAGTTATTCTTTGATTGTTGTGGTTGTGTATTTAGTATTAGGATTCACTATTAATTGGTGGCATCCTGGTTGGGTACTATTCTTAACTATTCCAATCTTCTATATCTTCTTCCCACACGGACTTAGAAAGAGTTTTGTTAGAGTTGAAGATGAAAAGGAAGCAACAAGTGAAGATAAAAACAACAAAGATGTTGTTGATCTATAATTAAAGATGGAGTTTTACTCCATCTTTTTGTTATAATATAAGTATAAGAAGGTGTTAGTATGAAAGCATTACTTATGATTCATGGGTTCATTAGCGAGATGAATGATTTTGATTCAATAATGGATGAAGTTAACAAGAGATATGTTTTTGTTTACCGCCCCATTTTACCAGGGCATGGTGATAAAGGAATATATGATTATAATAATTTCAATGCCAAAGACACATTTAAATGTGTCTTAGATGCTTTTGATTATTTAAAAAAGGATTATGATGACATTGATGTTTTAGGTTATTCGATGGGTGGAGCTTTGGCTACATATCTATCAGGGGTAAGAAAGTTCAATAAGCTGATTCTTCTTGCTCCAGCAAACCGTTATTTTAATCCGATTGCTTTTGTTAATGGTGGAACATATGCGATGAGTAAGTTTAGGGCACTAGAAAAGTCAATTCTAAAAAAGGATGAGGCTGATCAAGCAGCTTATAAAGAGATGTTAAAAAGTTTTACAGTTGATCAAAAGAAATGCGCTTCATATACTTTAAGAAAATACCTTAAGACTTATATTTGGCATGCTTATAAAGAATTTAGGGATATCGTTATTAATTGTAATAAAGATTTAAAAGAGATAAAGAATCCTACTTTAATTTTGTGGAGTAAGATGGATCAACTTGTTCCATATAAAGCAGTTGAAGAGTTATATAACATGTGTACTAATGAAGTAAAAGAACTTAAGATTTATGATGGATTTACACATCTAATGCTAATTAGTGATAATCCAAAAGAGTTGATTGATGATATCTTAGAATTTATGGATTTAGAGATAGGATAATTATGGAAAACATTAAGAAATTTGAAGTTAAATGTATAGGGATAAATGATACTGCCCAAGGTGAAGCGTTTATTGATAAAAAGAAAAAGGTCTTAGTTCCCTACTTGCTACCAAAAGAAATAGGTGTTATTGAGTATGATAAATACACTGAAAGGTGTAAGCTAGTAAAACTTTTAAGAGAATCTAATATTAGGCAAAATGTAGATTGCAAGATTTATCAAAGATGTGGAAGCTGTCAGATATTACATATGAATTATAACGAGGGCCTATCTTTTAAGATGGATTTAGTAAATAGACTTTTCAAAGAAAACAAGATTAACTATTCAATGAAAGAAATCATTGAAAGTAACAAAAAAGATGGCTACCGTAATAAGATGCAAGTTGCATATAAAATGAAAGATGGGAAAATAGTCTATGGTTTTTATGAAGAAGATAGTCATAGAGTAATTCCTTTAGAATATTGCAAAGTTCAAAGCGAAAGACAAAACGAAATAGCTGGTTGTATTGCGAAGATCATTAAAGATTTAAATATAACTCCATATAATGAAGATAAAAGGACAGGGATAATTCGTTTTGCTTTAATTAGAGAAGCTTTTTCAAGTGGGGAAGTACTGGTTACTATTGTAACTAATGGTGAGATGTTCCCTGCTCGAAGCGAGTTTATAAAAAGATTAAGGGATAAATGTCCATACATCACAACAATCATTCAAAACTACAATAGTAGGAAGACTTCTATTATTCTAGGAGACCAAGAGCGAGTTTTATATGGCCCTGGATTTATTGAAGATAAGTTATGTGGCAATAATTATAGGATATCTTCAAAAACTTTTTATCAAGTAAATCCTTTGCAAGCTGAAAAACTATATAACAAAGTTATTGAATTTGGTGAATTTAATAAAGATGATGTAGTTATCGATGCATATTGCGGTGTTGGTACGATTGGAATGGCTGTAGCAAGACATGTAAAAGAGGTTATTGGAGTAGAGAACAACAAACAATCAGTACAATATGCCAAGATGAATGCTAATTATAATAAAATAAAAAACATTCAGTTTGTCTTAGATGATGCCACAAACTATCTTGTTAATCTAGCTAAGTCTAATGCAAAAGTTGATTGTATTATAATGGATCCTCCAAGAAGTGGATCTACAGTTAGCTTTTTAAATGCAATTAAGAAACTTAAGCCAAGGAAAGTAATATATGTTTCTTGTGATCCCCACACACTTGCTCGTGATTTAAAAGAACTACTAGGTGATTATAATATTGACAAAGGGTGCTTGGTAGATATGTTTGTTTGGTCATATCATGTTGAGAGTGTCTGCCTTTTAACGAACCGGGCTGGGAACACTAAAAATAAAAATTAAGTTTGATTTCTTATTACGTAGTAATAAGAATTGAAACGTAACGTAACAAAGCGTTTTAATTATTAAAATATATTGAAGGGGATTTTAACTATGACATATAGAGAAGTATTATTATCTTGTATTAATCCAAATGATGTTACAGCCATTTTATATGGTGATAATATTGAATCTAGCTTTGTAAAAATAACATTGGGCAATAGTCAATCCATTTTGCAATACCTCGAGAAAAGTGATGGGCAAGCTATGTCAATAAAACTTAGAAATGTTCCTTATTGGATATTGACTTCATCTTGTAATTCAAATTGTTTGTTATTTAGAGGTCCAAACGGAAATAAACAATTTAATCATGCAATTGAATCGGATTTTGAAATTATAGAATACTTAAAAACTTTGTAGATTGATATAGTACGCTTTCATTTTGTCTTTATCAAAAATAAGTGATATAATATGTTTATCTTAATAGAAAGGAGAAAATTTTTACAATGAAACCTTTTGAGGAAATTTATTTCACAGAAGTAGGTTTCGATAAATTTGAAGTTGTTACTATCGATGTTCAAAAAGAAACATATTCAATAACTTATTCAAAAGAAGAAGATATTGAACTTGATGCAATAGTAATGGATACTAAGACATTCAATGCATTGTTATTAGGCCTAGAACAAAAATTTACTCGATTATAATCTACTTGAGGCACTATTGAATAAAATCAATAGTTTCTCTTTTGCGATACTTGTTTCTCAAAATTAACGAAAAAAGGCATTTAAAATACTAAAATTGTAAAATTTTTCTCAAATTATAAATCGGATCACTTTTTAGTGGTCCTTTTTTATATGTTTCATGATTTATACATTTTATATTTTCAAGAAAATAATACGAGAAAATGTAAAAAAAGTTTGCAATCGCAAAATTATTGTGATATAATTATAGTGTAAAAGGAAGGTTATCTTTATGCCGCTATCATATAATAAATTGTGGAAATTAATGATTGATAAGAATTTAAATAAATCTGAACTTCGTGAACTGACTGGATTAAGCCCTTCAACAATTAATAAACTAACTAATGGTGAAAATGTAACAACAGAAGTATTGGAAAGAATTTGTAAGGCCTTAAATTGTAATATTGAGGAAATTGTTGAAATTGTTCCTGATGAGGATGAAGATGGAAACTAACGATAAGAAAATAAAGATTGATCGTGTTTGGGCTATGCCTAATAGCAACACCTTTGATATTAAACCAATAAAGGACTTGCTTGATCAAGAAGTAGATAAAACAAGATTGTGGATTGATCCGTTTGCGAATAAGAATAGAATTGCAAGAATAACTAATGATTTAAATACAATATTTGATACTGATTATCATTTAGATGCTCTAGATTTTTTAAAAATATTTGAAGATAATTCCGTTGATGGCGTCTTATATGATCCCCCATATTCACCTAGACAAGTCAGTGAATGCTATAATAATGTTGGATTAAATGTTACATGGGATACAACAAAAGCATCTTTTTGGGGCAATCATAAAAAAGAAATATCACGAATAGTTAAGATTGGTGGAAAGGTAATTACCTTTGGATGGAATAGCGGAGGCATCGGCCAAAAATATGGTTTTGAAATTCAAAGAATTTTAATGGTCCCTCATGGAGGTTGGCATAACGATACAATATGTACGGTTGAAGTAAAAACACACGAACCTAATATTAAAATTGAAGAAGAAAAAAAGGAGTATAGATATAATATGACTAAAAATGATGAATTGTTGATTTCTAAATTAAAAAAACTGCCTATCGATTATTGGGATTTCAAAGAAGAAGATGTAAGAGAGTTTACTCATGGTATTCATAACTATCCTGCTATGATGGTATGCCCAATTAGCAGAAATATATTGCGTATAATGAATGAAATAACAACAATTAATACGTTGTTTGACCCATTTTCTGGATCTGGTACTGTATTGGTTGAAGGAATGCTAGCTGGATTAGATTTGATTGCTGGTAATGACATTAATCCTCTTGCTATATTTTTATCTAAAGTAAAAACAACACCATTGAATATATTAGATTTGAAAAAAGAGTCAAAAGAACTAACTGAAAGAATTAATCATATTAAATGTGAATTACAAAATCACATTTCAGTAATTGATAACTATTTTGAAAATGAATATAAACTTGATTTATCGTCAAAGACCGGATGGGGAGAAGACGCTCCATCATATTTACGAAAATATTATGAAGCAAATAATATTAATATAGATATTCCATCATTCAAAAATATTGGTTATTGGTTTAAGCCACATGTTATTTTAGAACTTTCAATTATAAAATCAGAAATAAATAAAATAGAAAACAAAGATATTAAAGATTTTATTCTAGTTGCTTTCAGTGAAACAATTAGATATGTTTCAAATAGAAGAACAGGTGAGTTTAAAATGTATAGAATACCTGTTGATAAATTGAAAAACTTTAATCCTAATGTTTCTAATGAATTCTTAAAGATACTTGATAAAAATATTGAAAAGATGAATGATTTTGTAATAGAACTTGAAAAGAAAGAAAATCATTCTACTGTAAATATATACAAAAATAGTGCTTGTGATTTAATTGACGTTCCTAATGATACTTTTGACCTTATTATTACTTCTCCACCATATGGAGATAGTAGAACAACTGTAGCATATGGTGAGTATAGTAGATTATCTTTGCAGTGGTTAAATTTATATGATTTATCTGAAAAAGAAATATTAGGTGTTGATAAATCTTTAATGGGCGGTAAAAAATATAGAAATGGTTTTGAGTTTTTATTGCCAAGTTCTACATTAAAAAAATCGCTTGAAAAGATTATTAATAGTGATTTGGAAAGAGCTGGCGATGTTTATAGTTTTTATTTGGATTTAAATGATTCTATAAAAAGTATTTCGAAGAAAACAAAGAAAGATGGCTATCAATTTTGGGTAGTTGGAAATAGAACTGTCAAAGGAGAATTGTTGCTAACTGACGTTATTATTTCTGAAATGGCAAATGAATGTGGAATGGACTATGTTTATACAATTGATAGAAATATTCCAAATAAAGTAATGCCATCTCTAAATTCGCCAAGTAATGTAGCTGGAGAAAAATCAACGACAATGACTATGGAACATATTGTAGTTCTACGAAAAAGATAAAAAAGCAGGAAAGCCTCCTGCTTTTTCTTTTACCCAACAATTTTATTTATTTTTTTAAATAGTAAATATTGATCTGATTCTTTTATTCTAAACCCTGTTCCGTGATCGTGTGTTTGGCCTTTTTTTGCACCGTCGTGATATTGACCTATTCTTAAATCAACATAGATTTTTCCTTGTTCAAGTAATGAAACAAATGATGAATAATTGAAATCGGATATTTCATATGCCTCAAAAAATTTAAATTCTTCATTTGCTCCTTCGCCCCTTGAATCAGCTTTTGCATATACAAATTTACCTTTGTATTTTTTTTCAAAAGCACTACGTAGTTGTTCACGAGGCCAATATGCGTGTTCTACGTTATCTTCTGATACAATTGAAATCTTGTCAGGTGAACATAGTATTTTTAATTGCCTTCCTGTATCAGCTATCTTGACGAATCTATCTGCAGAAAGAGTTGAATGAAGAACCTTTTCATTGTTATCGTATGCATCGCTTTGATAGCCGAAGGTTTCTCTTAGATGGTTTGCAGCTTTAGATGGTAGAGGTGTTTTGGTAAACATTGTTAGCATACTATTTGCATTAATTCTACATGATTTTAGTTCGTATTCTCCAAAATCTGGTGCATCCAAATTATTTTCTTCAATACCTAATAAATCTTCGAGTGTTTTTCCTATTCCTGTATTTCCGCTCCTATGTGTTTTTATCCACCCCATATTGCATATTTTGGTATATTCTCTTATAAAATCTTCTAGTGTATTTATCATTTTTGCCTCCTAATTATTCGTGAATAAATTCCATGATATCACAAAAGTCACAATTTAATGCTTTGCATATTTTGCATAAAACATCTGTTTGAATATTATGTCCTTTAACAAGTTTAGACATTGATGCAGTGCTAATACCTGATAATTTAATTAAGTCCTTTTTATTCATTTTTTTATCAATTAAAAGTTTCCAAAGTTTATTATAACTGACCATTGTCTTCCTCCTTTTTATTCCATTGATTTCCAAATAATGCATGTGGTTCATCTGACAATTGAAGTACTTTGTTTCTATTTAATATTTCATCAATTTCACTTCCCCTATTATCAAATTTATCAAATGCAATAAATATTTGTTTGCTTGTTTGCTCTTCATACAATGATAAAAGCGTTGCAACTGTAGGATCTTCTATATTAGTAAACATTATTGAATCATGTATTATTGCTGGTAGAAGTGTAGATTTTAGAACTTCTAAATCAAAAACAGCAACTCCTTTGAATCTGCTTCCGGTTCCTGTATCATTAGGTGTATTGAATGCATAACTTTTTAAGGAATTGATTTGTAGCATTGGTGGATATTTATTTCCGCTTTCAAAACTATTATTTATTTCTGACATTCCTTGATTCACTATTCTCTGCAACTCTCTAGTTTTTAAATTTACTGCTTGTTCATATCCGTTTGTTGCTCTTTTTAATTCATCAACAGCAATTTCTCTTTTGTCATAATTTTCATTAGCATTTCTTAATTCATTTAATCTAGTATGTATCTGATTATGTCTTGCTAAAATAGCTTCAGATACATCTGGTATTTCCTTGAATTCTGCTAATTTAATATTTAATTCACTTATCTTTTCGTCAATAATTGCAATGGAATCTTCAATGTCTTTTCTATTTTCTTTTATTTCTTTTGAAATGATTTTTTTAACATCTCTATGGAATTTTTCGTATTTTGTAATGTTCTGAATGTTGATTTCTGGGAAGAATTCTTGTAAGGAACTGAACTTTGATGTTAGACTCTCTTCTTCGTAGGAATTATCAAAGTCGATTTCTTTTAATTTCTTTTCCTCTTGCCTCTTTTGATATCTTAATTTATCTCTTTGAGATTTCAATTCGTTTTTAATTGAAGCATTAACAATATTGGTTTCTGATAATCCCTTTTTATTTTCTTGAAGAAGAAGTTCCAATTCGTCTTCGAGTGATCTTATTTCTTTTTTATTCTTTTCGTATTCATCTTGATTTGATGCTATAAAACCTGCTTTATATCTTCTCAAATTGTCATATAATTTCTTTTTATCATTGGCTGTGTCATATTCTTTTGTTTGATCATCCAAATCCCCATAAAGAGAATACATTTTTAATAAGAATTCAATACCTGATTGATCATCCTCTCTGACATCAGCATTTAGTGGACGCATTTCATTGTGCGTTTTTCTATTATAGATTCTAAAAAATCTTCCCACGATTTGTCTAAATGTTAATCCTAAATCATCTAGTTCATATTGATTTAGTAAATCTTTTTTAAATGCTTCATAATGAATTTTCTTTTTTTCTCTTGTATAATCACTGTCATAATATTCATATATTATTTTTGGATTATTTGTTGATCTTGAATAATAATACTTTTGGCCTTTGAATTCAAAAGTGAAGAAGATAGTATGATTACCTACGTGATTTATAGTGTCGGCTTCTTTTGTAGTATAGTCATCTCCACCAAAGCAGAAATCAATAATCATAAGCATTGTTGATTTACCTATTGAGTTTGACTTTTCTGAATCTCCTACAATAGCATTTAATCCCGGCTTGAATGTTATTGGATCTCTTATTACTCCATTGTCTAGGAATTTGTCACATCTAATTTCTATTAACACTATGAATCACCTCCTCAATTAATTCGATTTTATTTAATGCATATAGGCAATCTAATATATCTAAGTATTCTGTTACTCCATCAATTTTTGATCTAATTTTTCTATATAACTCTAAAATAGTGAGATCACAATCTTTTATATTATCTAAAACTAATGGAAATTTTGAAATAATACTTTCTTTATATGTTATAAATTTACTCGGTAACTTCATGTGATAATACCTCGCAATGTTGAACAAAATAAGCAACGATATATTTGCATAATATATATGTGTTGCTGTCTCCTCCATAAGTGTTATTTAATTCTTGTGCTATAGTTTTAATAATAGTGGAAGGAGAAGAACCTATAGTCATTAGATTGTTTGACATTTCTTTAATTTTTCTTCCTAAAAGTGTAGAACGATTATTGGTTTGCTTTTCGTATGTTGTCAATAATCCGTTGATATAGTTATAATGCTTTGAAGCATATAATACAACTTCATCATATACAGGATCGTTTTCATTGATTTTCTCGCTTATTTTAACAGCATTTAATGTGAGTTGTGTTTTACTTTCTGATAAGCCATACTTAACTATATGATCTAATATTTTTTCTAATGTGTCTGGAATATCAATATTTTCTACAGCTCTCTCTTCTAATTGAATAGTTATTGCTCGTTCTTTTGCTTTTACAAGATCTTTAAAAATATCAATATCTTTTGTTCTTTCGTATGTTTCAGCATGATTCCTACATACTGCTATTTCGTTTTCATAAGCATCGCTTCTTCCTGTATATTTCTTGATTGAATCAAATGCTATTTTTTCATTGCTTGATAAATTATAAGGATATATCTTAATAATCTTATAATTTTTTAATCTTTGGCCATCAATAATTTCTGTTAAGTGCTCTCCACATATAGGGCACTTTTTATTTACTTCCAAAATGTAATCTAAATCATTTGCTGATATATTTAAATAAAATTTATAACTTTCATCAGCTATTAACATATCGAAATAATATTGTATTGGATGATTTATTTCATCTTCGGGTGCTAAATATTCTTTTAATTTTTCTGCTAATGCACCGATTAGATAAACGAATGGGTTAGTAGTAGCTGACACAACACCAAAATCGACAAGCATTTCATTAAGCTTGTCTTTTTTTAAATTCTTAAAAAAGAAATTTCGAGCTACGTCAGTTTTAAATGGCGTATAGACCTTTGCTCTAATTCCTGAGATTGGTTTAGTTTCGTTAGATAGATTTTTAAAATAGTCTTCTGTATAGTCAAAGTTTCCTAAGTCTCTTAGCATCATTCTCACGAATTTAGCTTTATTCCAACTTGTATTTTTAAAACTATATGTTTTTGCGCAAAAATCCTTGAATTCGATAAAAATCACCATCCTTTTTTCTAATAACCGATATATAACCGATAACCGTTTAATAACCTTATAAATCAACTGATTTTGATAAACTTATACGATATATTATATGTGAAAGCAATTTAAAATTGATTTTTTATAAAAACTAACTTTATTATAACATTTTTTCTCAAATTTTTCCATTTTGATTGCAAAAGTTATTTATGTAAGAATGAAAAATAAATTTGCTTTCACAAAGTCGAGGATTGGCTATCCTTGATGCATTTGCCTCATATAAGGACTTGCCATCTTTATATGAGACGCAAGCAAATGCAAAATTGATAATTTAATAGTTGCGATCAATCCTTTTGCGTGGGTGAGGTTGCGAAAACTAGATAAGGATTTTTATTCATATCTTTTTTGAGCATACTCATCCGAGATTGGGTTCATGGATTTCTCCTTATCTAGAAATATTTGATTTCTAATAAGGAGATTTTTTAATGAGTAAAAACATTTTAGTTACTTTAACTTTTATTAACAAGAAAGGTGTGGAAAAGACCGTAACATTTCCATTTGATGAAAAGTATTATCATGATTTATTAGATCCATCAATTACTGAAGAACAAAGAAATTATGTATTACTTGATTATTATCGAGAGTTCTGCAAAGAACGAAAGATTGCTAGAAGAGAATTTCGTTTTGGTTTAAATGAAGATGGAAACGAAATCGAACCAGTTGATCCTAATTCAGAATCATATCTAGATCAAATGATTGAAGATGAGATTAAGAAAGAGCGACATGAAAGATTAATGAAGTTACTTAATCAATTATCAGACAAACAATGTCGAGCAATGATTCTGATTTATATTGATGGATTAAAGCAAGAAGAAGCTGCTAAGAAACTTGGTATCTCTCAACAAGCCATCTCTAAACTGGTTAATAAAGCTATTGAAAACCTAGAAAAGATGACTGGTAGAAAAATAAAATAAGAAAATTTTCAGAAAGGTTGTATTTTGGGTGTCTAAGTAGCCTATTACTTGAAGGAAGAAATTCCTGATTCACATGAAGTCCATAAGGACCCAGTGGACTTACCTGTGATTTGGAGGTGATAGCTATGATTGTTTAGCACCAATAAAATAAGTATCAATTGTTATAAGATTTTCGACATGCTCCCCAAGATTTAATGATGTTATTTGAAGCGATGCAATCAATTAACACTCGATACTTAAAAACTAATGAAGGGATGGTACATCTATGAAACACGTTTCAGTATTGATATCAGAACTTGTAGATTCTGGTAAATGTAAAGGATTAGTAGGTTTAGGACCGAAGTTCAAAATCTATGAAACTAAAGCAATCTTTTATAAGACATTACTCAACTTTAAAACTCCAGTTAATAAAGCTCTCAGCTTTTGTGATTACTTAGGTGAGTTAATTCTTGTAAAGAAGAAAGACAAAGATACGGTGCTTTCATTAAATGAAGCTTATCAAACTATTTTCTACATGATTTTATCTTTATCACACGATAAAGAAATAGCCAGCGATATAGCTAATGAATTTGTAGAAGTATGGAGAAGTGAAAATATTGAAGTACTAGTATTAAATTATTTAACTAAAAAATATTTTAAACACGAGGTAAAAAGAAAATGAAAAATTTAGTCAAAATCGAAGCGCGTGTATACGCACCTAACAATTTTAGCTCAGAGAATAAAGTAGAGCTATTAATTAAGGAAGGCGTTAGAAACCCTAAGTTTCCTAATCAGCCTGTTAAGACATATGCTAATTTCGTTCCAAATAACAAAAATAAGCATATGAAGAAATCAACTCTAGATTATCTATTACTTGCTCAAGGTAAAGCAATCACCTTTGGTGAAAGAGACAAAGTAGTAACAGTAATTCTAGAAGATATTCCTGCAGAGTTTATTAAAGGTCATAAAAGTGATGGCTCAAGATATTTTGCTATTAAAGCTGATCTATCTAATAAACCTGGTGAAACACACTTCAAATGGTTCTTTGCTGATCCAATGACATCTCAAATGTGTGAAGAATTTATTACTGAACATAAGTTTGAAGAATCAGAAGAAACTCCAGCTGAAGAAGATGATGAAGATTCTGATGACGAAGATAAGGAAGAACTAAAGTAAATAGAGGAAAAAGAGGATGTTAACAAATGGCAAAGTTATTAAGTTTATTATCAAAGTTTTTCTCATTTCTAGCATCCCTCGCTCTCTTTATTTTACAAATCATAAAATATATCTTCACTAAACTATGGAAGTTCATCCTAATTTTAGGTGGACTATTACTTAGTTTAATCGGAATAAAGAAAGCAAGAAATAAGGAGACCAAACAATGAAAAAGAAATTAGTATTTATTTTTAGTACCTTTCTTATATTGCTTTTATTCTTGTTCTTAGGAAGTACAACAGTTAGCGCTGCTGAAAAGAAGACATCTGAATTTGATACAGTTATTCAATCAGAAGTAGAAAACTATGTTCGTACAGGAAAACTAGAAAGATGGCATCTTAATTATTACAAAGATTCATCGTATCAAACATTCTATTACAAGATGGTCAAGATGAGAGATGCTAGTGGAATTGATTATTTCTCGACTCTCTCTCAATCTCAAATCTCAACTTATATATCCTGGTATTCTCATGCTCAAGATGAGACATGGGAGTATATCTTATCTAACTTAGATATAGAACCAGAATACTTAGAAGCTGATACATATTTAGGATTATATTGGGATTCATATGCTTATGACAATTCTAAACTAGGTTATTTATATCTCATTTGGACATCTAGATATTTACCAAGTGAGTTTGTCACAATAACTCAGTTTAAAGAATCTAATAAAGTATATAACCTCTATGATACTAAACAAGATCAAGATGATCTTAATATGAATTGGTATGATTCGACTTATTATCATATAAAAGACTATGATTTAACATTGCATATCACACCAATTGCTGGAGTTGAGACAAAAGGATTCTTTGGAATAGATTTAAAACAAACCTACAACTTCCAAGGATTCACATATGGCTTAGATAAGGGACAATATTTAACTGACCCAGATCCAGGCGATGTGAAATTTGGTGGAAAGTGTGAAGGTGAAATGATGTTTGATTTAGGTCTTACTCCTAAAAATGATGGGCACAATGCAATGCAACTATGTACTCATGCTTATGAGTATGTAACTGACATTGAAGCACAAAGTTATTATGATGCAGTCTTTGGTGGTTATATGCACATGGTTCATTTCAACCTTGCTATTAATCCAGATAAGGTTTATAGAGTTGATACAAAATATACAATTTCTAACTCTAATAAAGAATGGTATCAATTTTGGCTACCTGAAGATTCTCATACGATTTTAAAATCGCTTACTCCAGATAAATCTAGAGGCGGAATCTTAGGTCTATTTAATTATCAAGGATTTAAAGAAGGCTCTTTCTCATCAGTATCTAATCCAGCTAAGAAATATCGTTATGAGCTTTTGCTTGATTACGATGATAAAGCTTGGCTATGGAAGATATTTACAGGACAAGAATATAAAGAATCAGATTATAAGAAAATAGATGAATTCAAGATCTTAAGAATCAATTACCTTCTTGATAATAAAACATACGATGTTCAAATCAAGATGGACACAATTGAAGGGGATACATATAACATATTATCTCCAAACTTAATAGAAAATGAATCATCTGTTAATTACAAAGTTAAGACTTGGGCAAATGATGTCATAGAATCAGTTAAAGAAACAGTTAGTAACAATAAAACATGGATATTTGTTGCACTTGGTGCAGTAGGTACATGTTTATTAATTTATGTTGTTATAAAAATTAGATTATTCTTTAGAACTCTTATGGCACGTCCAAGGTATTATGACGATTATGATAACCATCGTGATGATCATAATCAGAACTGTCGAAGGTAGTTATGCCTTAAATAACAAATATTTAAAATAGGAGAATAATTCAAAATGAAATTTAAAAAATTATTTATTGGAATGTTTGCATTTGTACTTGCATTTTTCGGGGCAATAATTAGTATTCTTGGCCCAAAAGTAAATGCTGCAGAAGCAAATACTCAAGAATCATTTAGTGTTGTTACACTAGAAAACTTTAATGAGAATGCTAATAGAGTCTATAACTTTATGGGCGCAAAACTAGATTATACATCTTCAATGGGAAGATTCTTTCTAAAACCTGCTGATGATCCAGCTAGTGTAACAACTCTAGTACTTCCTGCTTATGTAAATGGAAAGACAGTAGCTTATGCAAACTTTAATCTTTCAGGTTATACAAACCTAGATACATTAATCATGTTTGATACAGGATATTTCTGTAAAGATGTATTAAGTACAATGCATGTAACTAATTTGTATTTAGCAAATCATCTTGAAATTAATTCAGCACTCTCTGGTTTAACAGCTGACAATGTTTACTATGTAGGTACATTTGATAATCCAAATTATCTATCTGGTCAAACAGTAGCTAATAGTTTGCTTGGATTAAATGCTAATCATTACTATTACTATGATTGGTCAAGCATTTATTTTGATGCTTATGCAGCTGATTTTCAAACTAATTATAACTTAACATTTGAAAAGAAGTTAGCATCTGAATGTAGATACACTGAAGAATCATTTTATATAACACCAAACTACAGTGCTACTTATACTGAAGCAGGTGTTACTTATCTTAGATATACTGGTACTTCAGGATATCCATCATATACTCAAACAAGTGATTTTAATTCAAAGATGATAGCAGTTGATTCAAGAATTAAAACTTTAAAAGTAAACGATAGAATCGAAACAAGTTTAATTAGTGATATGACATTTGATGTAGTTATCGCTAAAGATCAAAACTGTAATAGTTTATCGGGAATTAATACTAACACTTTAGTTGTTGGTAGTAATAATGGATACTTTGATGCACAAGAATCAATTCCAAACATCTACCTAACGACTGATTGTAAGAGTTATATGAAAATATCTACAATCCGTGGAAATGGTTCAAATATTGAACATATTTATATCCCTGCTGATGAAACTGAAAAGTTCTCTAAGATTTCAGATACATTCTCATCTAAAGTAGTTACATACAATGAACTTCCATCATTTGATTTCAAGTTCACTGATACAAATGGTGAACATACATACAAAACAAGAAGTTTTGCTGCTGACATTGACTATTGTATGCGTAATTTAGATATCTTAGCTTTCTATGGTGAAGTAGTAACTGAAAATGATTATCTAGAAGATAAGTTTGCTTTATATGATTTAGCAATCTCTCCAGAACTTCAAACTTATACAGTTTCATTTGATACTAAGAACTTAGTAGTAATTGAACCTATTAAGGTTAGAGTTTTAGAAAACCTACCAACTCCAACTGTGGCTCATTATACATTTGATGGATGGTATACAGATAGAGCTTATACTACACCAGTAGTAGAAGGAACAGTATTAGAATCTGCAATTACTTTATATGGTAAATTCATCCATGATAAGTATACTTTAAGATTTAATACAGTAGGTGTAATGGAAAACCCTGAATCAGTTACAACTGATTACATCGACGAACTTCCAAGACTATTTACAGAGACTCAAAAAGTAGAAGGTTGGTATTATGACAATCAGTTTACTCATAAAGCTAATATCGGTGATGAATTAACTGAAAACACAGTAGTTTATGCTAAATGGGTTGATTTATCTTATGTTGTTACATTTGATACTAATGAACTTGCTGAAGTTGAATCAATT
>CAKJYW010000010.1 GCA_918272565.1 Bacilli bacterium | reverse complement strand
TTCATTATTGGAAGTCCTCCTCATTTCTAGTACTAGGCATTACGTTATAAACGATTAATGATAATATCGCAACAACAACGAATATCATAATACCAATAACTGATGCAATGTTATACCATGCTGCTTGACCAGTAGTTAGGTTGAATAACCAAGTAATAAGCAAGTCAGTATGACCAGCTGCTGCACTTGTTCCTTCACCCATCTTATCTACCATTGTTACTAGTAGTTTAGGATCTGTTGGTCCACCACCAGTCAGCAAGAATATTACATTAAAGTTGTTGATATTTCCGATAAAGCTTGTTAATAGATATGGACCTGTTACGAATAACATATAAGGAAGTGTGATTCTTGTGTATTGTTGCCAAGAATTAGCACCATCAATCTTAGATGATTCATACAAGTCTTGAGGGATATTCATTAAAATACCAGTAGCAATTAACATTAAGTATGGAATACCAATCCAAATGTTAATAAGAATAACCATTAATCTACCATGGTCACCCCAGAAATCAATTAAATGTTCAAAGTCTATGATTCCCCACTTAAGTAATAATCCATTTACTAAACCATTCTTTTGGAATAATTGGTTAACGTAAAGTAAAGATACAAATTGAGGAATAGCGATAGTTAATACTAATACACCACGCCAGAACTTCTTAATCTTGATTCCTTTTTTATTTATAATCATTGCCACAATCATTCCTAAGAAATAGTTAGAGAATGTGGCAAATACTGCCCAAATCAAAGTCCATGATAAAATTTCACCAAATGTTGCACTGAATGATGAAGATGCTGCATCTCCTCCCCAAGTAAATAACTTATTGAAGTTATCAAGTCCAACCCATGTGAATAGGTTAGTGTAATAGCCATCAAATTTACCAGAGTAATTAGTGAATGCAACCAAAATCATAAAGATCATTGGGATTACGGTAAACATAACAATACCAGTTAAAGGTAGAGCAAGTAGAGTCTTATGGAATTGGTCATCAAGTAGAGATTGAAGGTCATCTTTACCACTTCTTATCTTCTTACCAGATTTAATTATTCCTTCACATAACTTGTTTTGCTTAACATTTAGTCTCCATGTATAAATGAAAGCAATGATAAACAAGATTGTTAGTAAACCATAAAGTAAAATCTTAAATGAGTTATCACCATAAACAGTAATAGGAACATCTAGTATTGGATCATATTCTTCATGAGGACCAACAGTACCTAATGTACCAAATTGGCTAAGCCAGAATCCGCCCCAAAGAACCATGTAACCAATAAATACAGCTTCAAATAATAAGAACAATAAACCTCTTAATAATTGTCCTCTAGCGATTAGACCAAAGCCCATAACTAAATATGATACTTTAGTCTTCCAATCACCATTTTTAAAAGTAACCCATATATCAACAGCTTCGTCCTTTACAGCTATTCCAAACTTCTTCATTAGCTTCCAAATCTTCTTAAATAGATTTAAGAACCATCTAGGTATTCCAACAAAGAACATTAGAATAATATAAAAGAATCGAGCGAATTTATTGAGTCTTAAATATTCTAAATCACTTAATCTCTTCACATATACCTCCTGCTGTAATTAATAAAACAGGTTGAGGTCATATGACCACAACCTGTAGTTACCTTCTATTAATTATTTAACTAAAGTAAGTTCAGCACTTCCGTCAGCGTTAACAACTAATTTAACTCTGTAAGTTCCAGCTTCAGTAATCTTAACATTGTCGCCACCAGCAACGCCGTTAGCACCATAGTTCATATCCCAGCCTAAGCCTTGACGAACTTTGAATTCATCATCAACTGCGAATTCAATTTCACCAGATAACCAGCTACCATCAGCTTGGATTTCCATTTCAGCATCGAAATCCCAGTTGTGACCAGCGAATTTACCAATTACTGTCCATCCGTGAGCAGGGCTGTATTTTTCAAGTGTTAATGATGAAGCAGTGTTAGTTGCCTTATCATAAACTAATTTAACGAAGTAGTAGCCTTCAGCTTCAACAACAATGTTATCTCCGCCAGCAACGCCGTCTTTACCAAAGTTAACATCCCAAGATTTACCTTGACGAACTTTGAATTCATCGCCAGCCAAGAAGTGGATAGGTTCAGGAGTCATGAATGTTCCTTCTGGTTTTTGTTCCATTTCAGCATCGAAGTCCCAATTATGTCCATCAAATTTACCGATTACTGTGAATGCTTCTTTTTCATCAGTACTCATTGAGAATAGACCTTTGATTGCCTTTTCGTAATCAGCTAATGCAGCTCTTAATTCATCATCAGTTGTAGCAGTCTTAGCAGCTGCAGCATATGTCTTAGCAATATCCCACCAAGAGCCATGAATTTGTCCTTGAGGAATAGCGTATGCACTTTGTAAAGCTAAAGCAGCTAATGCTGGGTCGCCTTGAACGTCTGAAGATTTTTGAGCGTTAAGGTTAGATGGACCCCAACCAACAGCTTCAAATCTTTCAAGTTGACATTCTTCATTAGTTAAGAACAATGCTAATTTTTGTAAAACAGCAGCTCTCTTAGCATCAGTTTGAGGTTTAACACCCATTAACTTGTTACCAGAATATGAGCCTAAATGATATGATTTACCATCAACTGTGAAGCTTGGTAAATCTGTAGCAGCATAGTTAGCACCTAAAGCACCTTTAACAGCGCCTGATACCCAAGTACCACTTACTAAAATAGCAGCAGGAACAGCAGCAGAGAATTCTGCACCATCACTTGATGATTTGTAAGCAGGGCTCTTTAATAACTTTTGCATACCCTTAAGAGCGATTAGACCTTTGTCTGAATTGAAGTCATCAGTTACAGATGTAAATGCTTTACCATCATTTGTCCATTCAGAACTACATCCTGTAGCGAAGAAGAATGCAGCATTGTACCATGCACTTGTTTCAAGTTCCATACAGAATAGTCTGTTAGCTTTTTCACAATCAGCGATTAAGTCTTCTAATGAATCTAAGTGGCTTTCATCAATAACGCTCTTATCATAATACATATAGTATCCATTGTCAGATGTTAGTGGATAGCACCATAAATCTTCACCAACTGTAGCAGCTTTAATAGCACCAGAGTCATTTAATTCTTTAACAGTAGCACTAGCTCCTTGTCCTAATTTAGCTAAAGCACCAGCGTTAACTAAACGAACCAATTGGTCTTGAGCGAAACAGAATATATCAGCTCCAGCTTCAACGTCTGCGATCATTTGTGTAGCAGAGTCAGATTCTGAAACTCCTTCAACAGTTGCTTCGATTTTGATTCCAGGATTAGCTTTCTCAAATTCTTTGATTTGAGTTTCTGTTAAAGCAGTAACCCCTTCAGTTTCTGATACCCAAACAGTGATTTTGTAAGTACCATTTAATTCGCTGCCAGATCCTTGGCCGCCATCATCAGGATTTTTCTTACCACATGCAACAACTAGTGCACATGCTAATACTAAAACCATCATAAAAAACATTTTAGCAAATTTTTTCATAAATTTCTCCTTTTCAAAATAAATTAATAGCGTATTTGCAAACGCTTTCCGTATGATATTATAACACAGACGCAAAAAAAGTCAACTATCTTTTTTCTATAAAACCTTGTAAAAATATACAAAAAAAGCTCAAATGGAAATATCTTATTTTCCCATATGAGCTAATGCTTTTTTTTACCTTATTTTCTCTTATCTTTAGTAGGTAGAGCTATATCGTTTTTATAATATTCATCTAAATTAATATCATAGAATTTGTCTTTTTCTACACCATAATCTAAATAAGCATTCTTATGAACTTGACTAAATGAGCCATCGTTTTTAACTGTTACAACGGTTGCACCTCTTTGAAGTCCATATTTAGCTAAGTCAGTATAAGCTAAATTATCGATAGAATAGCCGTATGATAATAAAACACCTTTATATGATACAGTAACATTATTAGTATGATCATGACCAACAAAGATTGCTTCCATTGATCCAAGTCCTTCAGGTCCTAACTCCTCAAATAATTTATCATTATCCCTAGGATCAACTTCAGTATACTGGCATCCACCATACCAAATCCTTCCACCCATCTCTTCACTTACTTCTTCGTCCCAAATACCTTCAATGTATTTAGTATCAACTGTGTCATTAAAGTCATTTGCTTTTAATTCACGATAAGCGGTTTCAAATTCACCAATAGGAATATGGAAGAAAAATAAACTCTTTAATAAGTGTCCTTCTTTTGATGAAAGAGTCTCTATAGTTTGCTTTGCCCATTCAACTTGCTCATCATGAATTGTATCATATAGCCAGTTAATTGAAGCGCGTAGGCTTGTATCAACATAGTCATTAGAATCGATAACCATTAAAACTTTCTTGATTTTACCATTATTATCTTTTAGTAAGATACACTGGTTAGTAACTCCATATCCATCGAAATTAGATTCAAAGATACAGTAATCAGCTTTAGAGTATTCTTTTCCGATACGATCTCTATCATAATAATCGAAAGCTTCAGTGTCATGGTTACCAAAAGCAACAGTGTAATAAACACCTAGTGTCTTAAACATATACATTACATTACTAGCAACCATCTTATTATTAAATGTTCCGCCACCATTAAACAAAGGTCCAGGTACCGCAAATGTCATGTCACCAGCAAGTATTACTAGATCAGGCTTTTCGGCTTTTACCATAGTCATTACTTCATAGATAGTCTTACGGTCTTTCTTTATACTAAATAGGCCTCCTCCAATGTGGATATCGCTTATTACCATAATATTGATATCTTCATCGCTTCTAAGTGTATAATAGCCTTCTGTATCCTTGTAAGGCACTATTTGATTAGTATATTCGCACCTTCCAATTGATCTTATATAGTTTCTTAATAAAAGTGTTGAGATATTTGTTATAATGAGTCTTGTTCCAATTAAGCCTAATAAAACTAGTCCGATAATTACTAAAACTTTTAGAAATTTATTTTTAATCTTCATGTTTTCTCCTTTATTTTAATGCTGCTTTAATCATTCTTAATGTGCTACCATTTCTATCACTACTAGATGATGCTTTAAGGCAAGAAATAATAATAAATCTACCATTGATGTAAAAGCCCGTAATTAAGCAACTACCAGCAGCACCAGTGTAACCTGTCTTCATACCAATTGCGCCTTTATAATAATTACCACTATCAGGGTTAATGAAACCATTAGTGTTTGTGAATGTGAATTTTTGACCGCTTTCGATGGTAATAGTAATACTAGCAGTTCTAACAACTTGAGCAAGTGCGGCACAGTTAAAACCAAGTAGAGCAAATTTTACCATATCATTACTTGTTACATAATGATATGTAAATCTCTCATCATTATAAGTGTTACCATCAGGAATCATAAAATGAGAACCTGTTGCTCCAACATATCTAGCTACTTCGTTCATTAGAGAAGCAAACTTATCTAACTTCTCTCTTGGGGTATAGGTATTATCTGGTTCTAGATAATCGATTGTTAGTGCTCCAATTTCATATGCAGCATCATTTCCTGATGGAAGCATCAAAGCGTAAAGTAGCTGCCAAAGTGTCCATGTTTGACCTCTAACAAGCCCCGCAACAGATGGAGATGAGGCTTCATATGTTAAGCTTAACTCAGCTCCAACAGTATGAGTTGTTAGAAGCGGACAATATTTTAAAGCGGTGATAGCAGTAATGATTTTAGTAACAGAAGCCGGGTATGCTTTATGGTCTCCTGCTTTTTCAAAAAGAACACTATCAGCATAAACATCATAGATTGTGGCATATGAGCAAGCTAGTCCTGTAAGTTCAACACTCTTTGCTTCTTGCTTTTCTTTTTCAAAAAGAAGATATGAAGCATAATCGATATTATAACTATTTAGATAAATAGTTGTTCCTAAATCAAACGCTTCATAAAATTCATCATAAATCTCAGAATCTTCTTTTATTAAAACTAAAAAGCCATCATAAGGAAGACGATTCTCATCTTCATTAATTACAATGTAGTTCTTCTCACTAAAATCATATTCAACAATAATCTTTTTATATCCACTTAAATCTAGTTCACTAATCCCGTATAGATATGATGGAGAGATGATCACAAAATCATCGCTTAAAGCAATATCTTTTGGTGAACCATATTTAATAATATGGTCGATTTTTATTACTTCATGAATATATTTACTATAAATTGCCATGTCTTTATTGACTTCAATATCAAGATCATCGATTTTTTCACTCAAATCTTCATCAAAGTACCAACCTCTAAATTCATATCCTTCCTTTTCTTCATATTCATAATCATACAAAGAATAAAGATAATCTTTAATGGTTGTTCCTTCTTCTACTTTATGGTTCCTATAATCGATCATTACATTATAGTAAACTTTGTCTTCTTTAGGAGGCTCTTTCTCTTCTTCCTTGCAACCAACTAAAAAAAGACAAAAAACAACAATAAATAGTTTTATAATTTTTTTCATATTTTAACCTCTTAATATAATTATAACACAAAAAGAAAAAAGGTAAAACCAACATAAAGGTTTTACCAAATATTGCATATTTTTATTAAATTTATGCTTTTACTTTATAGCTACTAACATTTAAAACTGTTTCACCATCGATTTGTAAAGCACATGGCTTTTCAAATGCAACTTCGATTTCAGTTCCTTTCTTGATTTCAATCATCTTCTTATGTTTGATGTGTTCGCCTTTAAAGATTGAAGGGAATACGATTAGAGCAGCAATCTTACTCCAAGTCTTGTAAATTACTAAAGTAAGTCCTTTTTCTTTTCTATCTTGAGCTGGTGCAATCATCATTCCACCACCATAGAACTTACCTTTCATTGAAGCCCCAATCCAAACATGTTTGTATTCGAACTCTTCACCATCGATTGTTACTTTAGCTTTTCTTGGCTTGAAGTGGAAAAGTAAACCTTTAATAGCAATTCCTGTGTAATCGATTTTAGCATTAGGAGTCTTTTCTTTAATTTTATCAGCCACTTCGCAACAATATCCATCGATTCCATAACCGATTCCGTTGATGAACTTCTTTTCCATTCCATTAACATAAACTGTTGGTAAGTTCTTTAGATAATCATTAAGTAAAACAAATTCATTAGGATCGCCCTTGATATCGTGTAAGAAATCATTACCAGTTCCAGCTGCTTTGTACCAAATCTTTTGTTTGATAGTATCAGTATTGCAAGCATTAACTAAATAATTGATAGTTCCGTCACCACCAACCATTACTACTTCATCATCTTCGCCTAATTCATCAAAAAATTTTTGATAATCAAGTCCAATAACCTCGATAACTTTCATGTCATCAGTAAAATCAGGTCTAATTCCGTTGTTTGCAAGTGGATTATATAAAAAATACTTCATGTTTTCCTCCTATAATATAAGTCCTAATATAATCAAAAACTCTCCTAAAGAGTATGTTAACATAACTAAGAAATGTGATTTCATAATACTGTCTTTATTGAAGTCAACAAAGAACAAAGCCGTATCTGATATAAAGAATAATATTGAACCAATAACTGTCATTAAAGTGTTGATTCCAAACCCTTCAATCATCCTAAACCAAGCAAATGAGTTCATCGTACCATTTATAAGTAGATAACAAAACATCGGAATGATTAGGGCTTTTGGTAAATACACCTTAAGCTTAATAAATATAATAACAACTGCGAAAATATAAGCTAAAGCGATAGGAATTATGAAATAGATTGGTACTTGAGCAATATCAAATAATTCATTATACCCCAAAACAAAGAATATATGACTTAGCAAGAAACTTGATCCACCTAAGACAAACCACTTCTTACCTTTAGGGATTAAGAATAAATCTCCTAACCAACTAAGAAGTATCGCAATTATTATAAACCATGAAGGTTCAGCAACACTTGTGTGGTAAAACCCTAATAAAGATAGGATGATAAACCCTTTAGTAACATTTCTAAACGGACGATTGTTACTATATGTTGCATATAGGTGAACTAGAGTTGTTAGTATAAAAATACCTAAGTAAATAAAATTCATTTATTTCACATCCTCTACAAATTATAACCTATTTTTAAAAATATGTATATTATTTTTATTTTGCTTCTTCTTTTAATTCTAGTTGTTCTTCGATACTGTGAGTCTTAATGTATTTAGTCCATTTGATGTAACCATAAGTTGTATTTGTAAAATAAGCAGCTTTTAGTACAAGGAGTACCCACTGGCCTAAAATGACATTAATGACGCATTCAAGAGCAGCATCAACATACCAAGCAATCCATTGCTCTTTGAGTCTTAAGAAAATAAAGACACCGTTACAAACAGCTACAGCACTAACCATCGCATCTAGGTAACAAACAACTATTTCAGCTGTTGATCCTGCTTCAAGTAAGCCCTCAACTTCTATTTGCGTAAGTAGATAGCCAACGCCCACAGTCCAAGCAGCTATAGCAAGTAAGATAAGCACTTCTTGCCAGCCTTTTAGGCTTCTAACAACAGTTAGTTCTTTCTTCTCTCTATCTAAGTGTCTATTCCAATTAATAAAACTAATGATATCTATTGGAATCCAGAAAAAGATTGTTGTGGCGACGGTTGCAAAACGCTCTCCAATTACAATACACGTAGCTATCTCCACCACTTCTACAAGCAAACTAACAATGAAGTTCCATTTACTTTGTTTACTAATAAGTAATTCACATAAAACATTGGTAAAAACATCAGCTATATATAGCCCCATTATTAGTGCCGGGTTAATATCTAAGTTTTCTACTGATGATGGAAACACTATAGCTACAACAATAGTTAAAACTATTACGCTAAAAAACCATATTTTTTCATATAGCGAAAAGCTATTCCATATCTTTTTTAATCTTTCTTTCATACTCTCTCCCTAATTAATACTTATATATTATAACCATAATTACTCGATTTTACAAATATTTTATTAGACATTTAGCATCAAAAATGGTAGTATACTATAGTGGTGATATTTATGGAAATAAAAAAAGATATAACTAAACTAGCAAAAAAAGCGGAAATCGATCTAAAAGAGATATTTGAAAAAGTCGATGATATTTGTATGATTAATTCACAAAGAATCTTACATGCATTCATCGATAATAATGTTTCTTATTCTGATTTTACTGATATTAATGGCTATGGTAACTATGATACTGGGCGTGAAAAGTTAGAAAGAATCTTTGCTTTAACTTTAGGATGCGAAGATAGCCTAGTTCGTCCTCAAATCATGAGTGGAACAAATGCCATCTATTTAGCACTATCAGCTTTATTAAAACATGGTGACACAATGCTTTCAATTAGTGGTACTCCTTATGATTCTTTACAAGAAATGATAGGAATCATCGGAAATTCAACTCAAAGTTTAAAAGCAAGTGGGGTAAAGTACGAAGAGATCGATTTAGTCAATAATGATTTTGATTATGATAAGATTATATCTAGACTTAAAAAAGATAAAATCAAGCTTATTGAAATTCAACGTTCTAGAGGTTATTCTGAAAGACAGTCTCTCACAATTGAAAAAATCGAAAAAGTAATAACTGAAATTAAAAGAATCGATAAAGATGTTATCGTGTTTGTTGATAACTGTTATGGAGAGTTAGTTGAGGCAAAAGAGCCGGGACATATTGGAGCTGATATCGTTGTTGGATCACTTATGAAAAATCTAGGTGGTGGCATTGCTTCTACTGGAGGATACGTTGCTGGAAGGAGCAATTTAATCCATATGATTTCTGAACGCTTAACTGCTCCAGGAATCGCTAAGGATCTAGGTGCTAACTTCAACCAAAACATCAACTTCTTTAAAGGCATCTTTTTGGCACCTTCAAGTGTTCGTAATGCTCTAAAGACACAAATCTTTGCATCATATATGCTTGAAGCGATGGGATTTAAAGGAGTTAGTCCAAAATACAATGACTATAGAACCGATATCATTCAAACAGTTGTCTTAGAAACAAAAGAAAATCTAGTAGAATTTACAAGAAGTTTGCAAGCAACTTCACCAGTTGATAGCAAAGTTTACGTTATGCCTTCACCAATGCCAGGTTATCCATTTGAAGAAGTCATGGCAGCTGGGTGCTTCACTCAAGGCTCAACAATCGAATTAAGTGCTGATGCACCAGTTATTCCACCTTATAGACTTTATATGCAAGGTGGCCTAACTTATGAATATGGTAAAATTAGCATAATGCTTGCATTAAGTAAATTAAAAAAATAAAAAGTCTATAAGTTGAACTAGATATACAAAGTATACTTGTTCAATATATATAGACTTCTTTTTTTATTCGCTTCCGTATTGTCCACCATCGATTCTAATGATAGTGTTATTAATGTAAGACGCATCATCACTTGCTAAAAAGAAAGCAAGGTGCGCAACTTCTTCTGCTTCACCAAATCTATGAAGTAAAATCTTATCTAGTTCAATCTTCATAAATTCTTCATCATATCCATCTATTTCACTACTTGTTCCAATAAAACCAGGAGCAATAGCGTTGACATTAATAAATGGAGCAAATTGAATTGCTAAATTATGAGTTAAGCTATTTAGTGCTGCTTTACTAGCATCGTATTCTAAGCACATTGGGTAATAAGTATTCATTCCATTTGTTGAAGAAATGTTGATGATTCTTCCCCATTTATTATCTAACATATATTTACTTGCTCTTTTACTAACGATATATGCTCCAATTACGTTAACATCTAATGTCTTTTTAAAATCTTCGACTGTCTTTTTACTAAAGACATTTGGTTGATCTATTGCCGCATTGTTAACTAAGATATCTACGCCACCAAAATCTTTTTCGATCACCTTAAACATGGCATCAACTTCAGCTTCATCTGATACATCGCACTTAATGGCTAAAGCTTTAGCACCCATCTTTTCTACTTCATCTTTTAATTTAAGTGCTTCTTCCTTTGAAGTATTAAAATTAATTATACAGTTATAGCCTACTTTAGCAAATTCTAGAATAATTGCTCTACCTATTCCTTTAGCGCTTCCTGTAACTAATATTGTTTTATTCATATTATTAACCCCTAATTAAAAAAGAGTTTAAACAAACTCTTTTTTTATGCTCTTCCGCAATATTTTCCATCGTCAGTAGAAACAATAATCTTGTCTCCTTCTTTAACGAATAGAGGAACTCTAACTAATAGACCAGTTTCAACAGTTGCGTCTTTTGTGGCATTTGTTGCAGTGTTACCAGCAACTGCTCCAGTAGTTTCAGTTACTTCAAGTTCAATCTTATCAGGTAAATCTATACCTAAAATTTCAGATTCGAAGAACTTGATCTTGACCATTTGTCCTTCAACTAAGAAGTTTTTAGCAAATCCAACGATATCGCTACTAATTTCATATGTGTCAAATGTTTCCATATCCATGAAATAATATGTATTATCAGCACTATATGAATATTGAAGTTCCTTCTTTTCAATGATAGCTTGGTCAAACTTAATTGTTGTGTTGAAATTTCTTTCAATTACATTTCCAGTTCTTAGGTTCTTAAGCTTTGTCTTTAAAATAGCAGCACCTTTACCTGGTTTTACATGTAAGAAATCAAGAACTTGATAAAGTTCTCCATCAATTATTAAAGTTAATCCTGTTCTAAAATCTCCAGCTTCAATTGGCATAATAAATTCTCCTTCATTTTTTTACCATATTATTTTACAAATTTTTACCTATTTTGTCAAGATAAAAGACTATTAGCTAATACTAATAAGAGTTATTTTGAAAAAATCTTTCTTAACCTATTATCAATAAATAATGCAAGTGCCATCTTTACTAAATCAGGAATAATAAATGGAATAACACAAATCTTTAAAGCTTGCCAAAATGTTACACTTCCTTCACTATAGACATAACTAAACCAAATAGTTCCAAAACTGTAACAAAGTACCATTCCTAAAAGTGTTACTAAAACCAAAACTAATAGTTTTCTTTTTAGCAGGGCTAAAAGCAACCAATATACTCCTCCAAGCAATATAAAGCCTAGGATATAACCACCAGTTGGCCCCATTATTACTCCAGCACCACCACCAAAATTAGAGAACACTGGCACTCCAACAACCCCTAATATGATATAGGTTAGAATGGAAATCATTCCATCTCTACCACCTAGTAAATACAAAGTTAATAGTATTGCAAATGTTTGTAAAGTAAACGGGATTGTTGAAGGGATGCTAATCCAAGAACAAACAGAGATTAACGCCACGCTCATTCCGATAAATGCAATGTTTCTAATCCCAAATTTCTTATCTTCACTAAACATCAGTCTAACCCTTTAAGTTTCTCAAGTTCACTTTCATTCTTTTTAGGTTCTTTTAATACTACTACTTTAGAATTTGGATATTTTTTGTTTATGAATTTAATGGCGCCTTTTGCTTCACCACTTGCACTCCATAAAACAAACTTAACCACTTTATCTTCTAAATCAATATCACTTAAAACTTTATTAATTATTGGAGTAAGGTTTCCATTCCAAATTGGAGAACCAATCAAAACCTCACTATAATTAGATACATCTTTGTCATAATCTTTTAGTTTAGTTTTTAGTTTAAGACCTGCTTTAAAGCCACCACTTAACATTGATAAAAAGAATGATTTAGGAAGATCCTTAACAGGTTCTACTTTTCTTGTTTCATATTCTTTTAAATTCTTAGAAACAGTGTCGCCATTTCCACCACGGCTATAATATATAAAAAGTTTACTCATCTTTACCACCTATTTAACTAATTCATCACGGATATTTATAATTTCACCATTGTATTTATATACTCTTGGAACTCTTCTTGCGATATTACAAAGAAGTGTATATGGACTACTGTGGTTATATTTAGCAGCATCATCAACACTTAGCTCTTCGCCATAAATAATAACTTCATCACCAACTTTAGCATCATCTGATATAACCATCAACTGATCCATACAAACACGACCAACTATTTCACATTTCTTACCGTTGATTATTACATAAAAGCCAGTTGAGCTTCTACATACTCCATCTGCATAACCAACAGGAACTGTAGCTATCTTAGTTAAAGTGTTTGCTTTAAATAAGCCATTATATGAAACATAATCACCTTTATTAATCTCTTTAACATGTGATACTACTGATTTAAGAGTTAAAACATTCTTTAATGGATGAGGATATGGTGATGGATTAACACCATATAGAATGATACCAGCACGAACCATATCAAGCTTATAATCTTTATAATCTAAGATTGCACTTGAATTAGAGCAGTGGCGCACCTTAAACTTTACTCCATTTTTCTCTAAGTAGTTCAAAGCTTTAATGAAAGAATCATATTGCATTTTAGTATAATCATTAATTCCTTCATCAGCTTTAGCAAAATGTGTAAAGATTCCATAAGGAACTAAATTGCTAAGTCTACATGCTGAAAGAGCAAAACTTGCTTCATCATGTTCTCCATGAACTTGGAAACCAATTCTACCCATCCCAGTATCAATCTTAATATGAATATTAACTTTAACATTACTCTTTTTGGCATATTCGTTTAATTCATTAGCATAATCAAGTGAAAATACGCATTGTTCAATGTTATTATCTGCTAATATTTTTGCACAACTTGGTGGAGTAAAACCAAGAATTATAATATGCGCTTTAATAGATGCATTTCTTAGTTCTAGGGCTTCTTCAATATTACTAACTGCAAAGTAGTCGGCACCCTTAGTTTCTAAAAACTTACTAACCTCAATTGCACCATGTCCATAAGCATCAGCCTTAACAACGCAACATGCTGGTTTTGGAAGCATATTGTAATTAGCTTCTAGAGCATTTAAATCCACTTCTGCAATAACTCTTTTTTGAATATCTTTTAGTTCCATACTTTATACCTTCTTTTACATATTATATTTTAACACAAAGCCTACCAAATTTTAATAAGAAAACACTAACTAAATAAAAAATGATATGAAAAATCATATCACCTATTATTTAGTCAAATAGTCGATAACTCTAGCTATCTCACCTTGTGTCAAACCACCAAAAGCTAAATAGTTTTTAGCACCTTCAAACAAATCAAGAGTATCAACATTTACTCCTTTTTCTACTTCACACATGCAATATAAGAAATCATAGACATTACCGAGTATTGCTTCGTATTTCTTAGGATCACTATCCTTAGTTATTGAATAATAATTGTAATAAGTAATCATATAATCATCGATGATTTCACTAGCACTCGCTTTAGCCAATGCTAAAACCAAGGCACATAAGAAGCCAGTTCGATCTTTTCCTTCAACACAATGGATGATTGTAGGTCCTGGGCTTTTAGTCATCTCATATAAAGCGCCTGAAACAGCTTTAGCAAATCCTTGTGCATGGTAATTAGCATTCAATGCTAAGAATAAGACATTGTTTTCTTTATATAAGTCATCATAATAATAAGATACAAAATCATCTTTTTCTTTGTATCCTAAATATTTAGTTTCATTATCAGAAAGATTAATTGCAAACTTAATACCATATTCAGCTATTAAGCTATTAGCATATGGGGCTCTTTTATGTTGATTATCGCAAGGAGATGCAGAGCGGTAAACTAAGTTTTCTTTAATACTACCACCATTTAACACCCTAAAGTTTGCAAACATTATATCTGATTCATATTTTTCTCTATCATCAAAATAGTCTAGTGAGAATAGTTCTTGAGTATCAATATATTTACCTTTTTCGTTTAATGTGATCTTTACCTTAGACTTCTCATTCATTTCGAACTCTTCCCATGTAGGGTCACCATAGTTTCTAGCAATCACAACATGAGGGTACCCAGGGTAACCACAACACAAAAGTTCTCCAACTTGAACATAATAGCCAGAATAATACGGAATATCATAATAAGTCTTACCATTATTAAATTTGACATCTACACTATCACCAAAAGAAAAACCTAATGCATTGAATTCATCAATTGTTA
This sequence comes from Bacilli bacterium, assembly GCA_918272565.1. GTDB lineage: Bacteria > Bacillota_I > Bacilli_A > ML615J-28 > CAG-698 > Tener-01. Next base: position 1,049 of record CAKJYW010000010.1, on the reverse strand, counting down.
AATCAATATAAACATTTCCAAATTCTTCGTCTCTAATAACTCCAATTTTTCCTGTTGATAGTTTGCCACATCCAACAAGTAGCAAAGAAATAAACAATAATAATATTAATGATAATCTTTTTTTCATCTTCTTCTCCTAAATGCTATCCTATTATATCATATGTTTTATTTAAAAAGTATATAAAAAAAGCCCCCACTAAAAATAGAGGGACATAAAATCCTTAATTATTTTTTCTTAACAAGTACGCCTTCAATCATTTCGATGTTATCTTCGAAAATGTTATAAAGCGGATTCTTGACAACAATGGTGTCTCCAACAGCAATTCCTTTTTCTGCGAATGCTTTAGGCTCGCCATCTTCCCAAAGACCAAATAGTAGTACACTACCAGTCGAGTCTTCAACACGAGCATAATAAGGATTTACTAGTTCCACAAGTTTAACAGTTACTGTGAAATCATCACCTTCACCTTTTTTGTCTAGCCATTCTTGGATAGTCACATTTCCTGAAAGTTTATCTGACTTTTTGCCACATGAAGTTAAACTAAAAACTGCCAAAAAAGCCAAAGAAAATGTTACAACTACCAAAAGTATCTTTCTCACTAATCATACCTCCTTTCTCACTATTTATTTATATTATATCATAATTCAAATTAAAATAAAAAAAGATACAAATTAATGTATCATTTTATACTTCATTATTTTCAATTAGCCTAACAAAAGTATCAGCTAACCTTAGATCAAATTGTGTACCTTTGCAACGAGCAAATTCAAGAAAAATATTTTCTTTAGTTAAGGCATCACGATAAACACGCCTAGAGTACATCGCATCATACGCATCCGCCAATTTTTCATTGTATCAATATTGGTATACTAATATGGCAGGGTTTACCTATTTTGACACGTCCGTACCCCGCCATATTTTTTTCTATTTTTCCGTACCCCTAGAGGTCATTGTATCATTTAATTATTATTTAGAAATATAATACATCAATTGATGCATTTTCGCTTCCTTCATATTCATCGCCATGATCCCAAATGAATGTTGTACT
>CAKJYW010000009.1 GCA_918272565.1 Bacilli bacterium | reverse complement strand
TCCTTGAATTGGTGAATTCATCGCTGTACGTTCACCAAATCCTCTCAACATTCCGTTCTTATCATTAAGCTGTGGAATATATCTTCTTCTACCATACAAAGTCTTTGAGTATCCACTTTCTTTCGCATCACTAATAAACTTATCTAAACATTCTTTAACTTTTTGATAGTTATAGAAATATTTATTAATGAACATATTTGCTTCAATTGGACTAATATTGATGCGTTCCGAAAGTCCCCAAGAGCTCATTCCATAGATAATACCAAAATTAATTGCTTTTGCGGTTCTACGCATATCTTTAGTTACACTATTGATATCTACTCCAAATAGCTCGCTAGCTGTTTTGCTATGGAAGTCAACTCCACTATTAAAACTATCAACCATCACTTTATCACCAGACATGATAGCTAAAACCCTAAGCTCAACTTGAGAATAGTCGCTAGTTAGTATCATGCCTCTTTCAAATCTAGAAATAAACGCTTCTCTAATAACTTGTCCAATTTCATTTCTAATTGGCATATTTTGAATATTAGGCTCAACACTAGACAATCTACCTGTTTGAGTTAGAGCTTGTTTATAAAGTGGATGGATATAATTATTACTATCCATATCTAACTCTAGCCCAACAACATAAGTAGATAATAGCTTACTATAACCACGATATTCTAAAATAAGCTTAGCAATTTCAAAATCATTAGCTAACTTTTCTAATACTTCACTGCTTGTAGAATAACCGGTTTTGTTCTTCTTTCCATGAGGAAGCATTAGTTTTTCAAAAAGAATCTCACCTAATTGTTTAGGAGAATTAATATTGAACTCACATTCGCTAATTTCATATATCTTTTGGGCTATTTCATTAATCTTTTTCTCAAACTCAATTCCTAGTTCATCTAACTTGTTTTTATCGATAAGTAACCCTTTATCTTCCATCTTAGATAAAACCTTTGATAAGTTCATTTCAAGTTTAAATAAATCAAGGCAATCGATATCTTCTATTTGTTTTAATATATCTTTGTAATTTTCTTTAATAAACAAAGCTTTACTAATAGCATAATTAACATATATATCTTTTTCTGGTATTACCATCTTACTATTAGCACCATAAATAGTATCGTAATATGGAATATTAGAATCCATAAAATGGCTAGATGTTTGTTTGAAATCATCACTAGCATAATTAGGATTAATAATATATGCTGCAAGGAGTAGGTCAAATACTAAACCCTTTAATTTGATCCCTTCTCTATTAAGTACATAATAAAGCATCTTGGCATCAAATGTATATTTCTTATATCTATCACTTTCTAAAAATTCCTTAATTAATGGATTAGTTTTAATATCATTTTTATCAAAGAAATAATTATCTTCATTAATAACTACTCCAATTCCTAAGAATTCTCCTGTAATATAATTTGATTTAAATACTTCACAAGAAATAAAGGCATCGTTAAAGTCTTCTAAAGTAAACTCTTTTTTAATTTTAATATCATTAAAACTAATTTCTTTTTTTACTTCGATATCTTTCTTTTCAAGACGCTTCAACAAAGAATTAAATTCATATTTAGTATAGAATTCGCGAATGCCAGTATAATTAATCTCATTCTTTTTGATATCTTCTTTACCAAAAGGAAGAGTAGCATCTTTCCTTAATGTGGCTAAGTACTTGCATTTTCTACTTACTTCTTCCCCATTAATAAATAATTCTTTTAGTTTAGGGCTTAAATCATCTAGATGTTCATATATACCTTCTAGAGATCCATATTCATTTATTAGCTTAACTGCAGTTTTTTCTCCAACTCCCTTAATTCCAGGTAAGTTATCGCTTGTGTCTCCAACAAGTCCCTTATAATCAAGGATTTGAAGTGGCTCAAAGCCCATCTTTTCTTTAAAGTTTTCTTCATTATATAAATCTAATTCATTTATACCTTTTTTAGTTAAACAAACACTAATGTTTTTACTAACTAATTGAAGTAAATCCTTATCACCTGTAATAACATAGACTGCATCATCACTACTTACTAGAGTACTTGCGGAAGCAATCAAGTCATCAGCCTCAAAATCAAATGTTTCGTAATGTTTAATTGGTATAATATCTAGATATTCTTTAATGATAGGTATTTGCATCCTAAGTTCATCAGGTAGTGGTTTTCTTCCACCTTTGTATTCAAGATATTCTTGATGACGGAAAGTCTTTTTACCCGCATCGAATGCCACAAATATATAATCATAGTCATCTTCTAAGATCTTAGTAAACATATTAGCAAAACCAAATAAAGCATTTGTGTAGATACCATCTTTAGTTTTCATTAAGTTACCAGTGTATGCGGTAGCATAGTATGACCTAAACATTAAACTATTTCCATCAATTAAAGCTATCTTACTCATATCATTCACCTTTTTCTTAATTTATTTTAACATAATTATAAACAAAAAGCACTACGATTTATAAAAACGTAATGCTTAAATGTCATTTATTCTAATCTTCTTTGGCATGACTTAGTGCTTGCTTTATGTTTTTGATTTTTTGGCAAGCATCGCAATTATCGCTACATCCGCTACATTTACCTAATCCCTTTTTCTTTATGGAAATTAAAGCAAGGATAACAAGTACTACTATAATACTAATAATAACTATATCCATTAGATACCTCCAAATAATAATCCAATAGAATAAACTATTAAGGACATTAAGTAAGCTACTCCTAGTTGACCAAAAGCAACGGCTAGTGACCACTTTAATCCTAATTCACGCTTGATAGCAGAAACCGCTGCTACACATGGAGTATAAAGAAGACTAAACACTAATAAAGATATTACTATTAGTGGTGTAAAGATAGCTTGTATTCCTCCAACTCCACCATATAAAACCTTTAGAGTCGCTACAACGCTCTCTTTAGCTAAAAATCCACTAAATAAAGCTGTTACAGTTTGCCAGTTGCCGAATCCTAGTGGCTTAAAGATAGGTGCAATGAAGCCTCCGATTGTAGAAAGGATGCTTCCTTCTGAGCCCTCTTCAACTAAACGCAGTCCAAAATCGAATGATTGCAAGAACCAAACGACGATACTAGCTATAAAGATAATTGTAAAAGCTCTTTGTAAAAAGTCTTTTGCTTTATCCCAAAGTAAGTGTAAGACGTTTTTAATTCCAGGTAAGCGGTAATTAGGTAATTCCATTACAAATGGAACAGCTTCACCTTTAAACGCAACCTTTTTACTAATTAAAGCTACAATTATAGCCATAATAATACCAAATACATATAACCCAATCATTACTAGCCAACTAATAGATCTATCAAAGAACGTATTAGCAAAGAAAGCATAGATTGGAAGCTTAGCACTACAACTCATAAAAGGAGTTAGTAAGATAGTCATCTTTCTATCTCTTTCACTCGGTAAAGTTCTACACGCCATAACACTTGGTACGCTACAACCAAATCCAATTAGCATAGGTACAATACTTCGTCCAGATAAACCAATCTTACGTAAAAGTTTATCCATTACAAAAGCAATGCGAGCCATATATCCACTATCTTCTAGTAGTGACAAAAAGAAGAATAGTACAACAATTATCGGAACAAAGCTAACTACACTTCCTACTCCACCAAATATACCCTTTAAAACTAGGGAACTTATTACTTCACTAACCTCCCATTTAGTAAAGAGATTAGAAATTAAATCTCCTAATTTAGTAATACCTAAACTTAATAAATCTTGTAAGAGAGCTCCTATAACATTAAAAGTTAAGAAAAACACTAGTCCCATTATCGCAATAAAGATAGGGATAGCTGTATATTTACCAGTTAAAACTTTATCTATCTTTCTACTCCTAATGTGTTCTTTACTTTCTTTAGGCTTAACAACACACGCTCTACATAATTTATTAATAAAAGCAAAGCGCATATCAGCAATTGATGCTGCTCTATCAAGTCCACGCTCTTCTTCCATTTGAATAATGATATGTTCTATCATCTCTTTCTCGTTTTCTGATAAATCTAGGGCATCAAGTACTAATGTGTCTCCCTCAATGATTTTGCTTGCAGCAAACCTTAAAGGAATATTAGCCTTTATAGCATGGTCTTCAATTAGATGCATTATTCCATGAAGAGCTCTATGAACAGCTCCACCATTCTCATCTTTATCACAGAAATCATTTCTTCCCGGTTTTTCTTGGTATTTAGCAATATGAATAGCATGGTTAACTAGTTCATCAACACCTTCGTTTTTACTTGCTGAAATTGGAACAACAGGAATTCCTAACATTTCTTCCATACGGTTGATATTTATAGTTCCACCATTTCCCCTTACTTCATCCATCATATTTAGAGCTAATACGATAGGAATATTTAGTTCCATTAGTTGTAATGTTAAATAAAGGTTTCTTTCAATGTTTGATGCATCAACAATATTAATAATACCTGTAGGATTGTTCTCTAGAATATATCTTCTAGAAACTAGTTCTTCACTACTATATGGTGATAAAGAGTAAATCCCTGGCAAGTCAACTACACTAGTGTCTAAATTTCCTTTAATCTTACCAACCTTTTGATCAACAGTGACTCCAGGGAAGTTCCCAACATGTTGATTAGAACCAGTAAGTTGGTTAAATAAAGTAGTCTTACCACTATTTTGATTTCCCGCTAAAGCAAATGTTAAAATCTGCCCTTTAGGTAGAGGATTCTCATGTTCTTTAACATGATATTTACCACCCTCACCATATCCAGGATGCAAATCATCATTATCTATATCACTTGCATTAACATTTGTAAGCTCTTCTATTTCAACAATTTCAATCTTACTAGCATCGTCGAGTCTTAGTGATAATTCATATCCATGGATCATTAGTTCCATAGGATCTCCCATAGGAGCAAACTTAATTAGTGTGACCTCTGCCCCTGGGATAACACCCATATCTAGAAAGTGCTGCCTAAGTGAGCCTTCACCACCAACTTTTATGATTCTAGCACTCTTACCTATTTCTAATTCCTTTAAAGTCATATTTTTCGCCTCTTTTTTCCTTTTTATATTATATACTTTTTTTACATTCTTTTAAAGTGATATATCTTATTTTTCTAAACATCACTAAAATAAACGCCTTTCAATTTGACAATTAAGGCTATTTAATGTATAATACCTGTTGTTTATGAAATTATAATTATTATTGAAGGAAAGATTATGAAAAAAGTATTAATATTATTCGTTATGTTATTTGCTCTAGTATGTGTTAGTGGATGTAGCTGTAATAACAAAAAGAAAGTAGCTGAAACTTACGACTGCACATATTGGCTAGTATCAAGAGGAACAATGGGATTAAACATCCTAAAGAATGATGATGGTTCTGATGTTTATGAATACTATCAATTATTATTCTATAGTGATAAGACATTCCAACTAGTATTTAGAATCAATGGCACTGAAAAAGCTGAAGTTTATTCAGGAACATATGAAGATAAAACTGGTGAAGATGGCGTAAAAACTAGATATCTAACATATTATAATAAACCAGATGAATTCCAAAACTTATATGGAGCAACTCCATATGTAATCGATGGTAACAACTTAGAAAGACATCAACATCAGATTTCTGGATCAAGTGAAGATTACAAAGACACAATTGTTTCTCAAACATTTGTTAAGAAATAATAAAAAATATCCTAGTAGATAATTCTACTAGGATTTTTATTTTTCATTACTTTCCTCTTGGCTATCTAGTTTATCATCTAGTTTATGGAAGATATTAGATACCCTCTTATAAACAAGCAAAGTGATGATTGATACAACTAAAGATATAAGTAGATTAAATGGGATTACACTAGTTAATACATACATCTTCATATAATTACTAGTTGTTACTTCGCCAAACCACTTAGCCCAAGGAATTGCACTCAATATTTTAACAAAATCATCAGCAGTTAAATGAAACGCCTTCATATAGAATGGGACAGAAATATAAATATTACTAAATATTCCCATTAAAACCCAAACCACAACACTAATACCAAGTGATAAAATACCACCTTTCTTAGTTTTAAATAGTCTATAGATTACTGAACTAGATAAAACAACCGCTCCACCGATTAATAAGTCGGCTAGTTCTCCAACACATTGTGATGAAGAAAATGGAAGTGATATTAATGTTCTAATTAAAACGATTAATAGTCCATATAATGGTCCCATCACAAATCCACCAATAACTGCAGGTAAGTTAGAAAACTGAATCTTTAGAAACGATGGAAATGGTGGAAGTGGGAAACGAATAAAATATAGTACAATAGATAAGGCAGAAAATATACCAATTTTTGCTATAACTAATATTAATCTTTTATTCATAAACTAATTGAAGAAATTAGATAAGGCTTCTTTTTTGACATTATCGATTTTACTTGCTACTTGGTAGCATTTATAATGTGGCCATTTGATAGTCACCTTAACATTCTCTTTTCCTTTACTATAAACATATTCTAAATAAACGACATCATTAGATTTAGGTACATCAACTGTATTAACGCTTAAATCATTTACAGTATATTTCTTATCCCCAACAATAATTGAATATTCTACTAATGATCCGCCTCTATCTGTGAAATCAACTGTGAATTTTTGATTATCTCCTTCAACTACACTAGTGCAACCATTAAATGTAGGTGGATCCTTCGGAGTTTCAAACACACCTTTAGATTCTGTTCTATAATCTTTACCAGTGTTATCTTCAAATAATAAGTTCCAGTTGTATTCTTTATTCTTTCTAAGTCCATCAATTTCTACATATCCATCAACAATTTCATAATCTTTATCATTGATTTGGATATATGCTCTTTTGATAGTTCTTCCATATAATTCTTTTTCAGTTACTTTGAATTTAGCACTATTTTGAGTTACATCAACTAATTCAACATCATATTCAGGAGTTCTTCTTTCTACAACCAATAGTGCACTTAAAACTGCTCTTGTTGAATTGCCTGAATATCCTTTAGGATGGTCGATAACAACGATTTTACCATTTTCATCTCTACCAACAGAGGCAACACTACTTCCACCGTCCATTTGATATGCTTCAACGCATCCATAGTGTTTTAATACTGCGTTAGTTTCATCGTGCTTTGTTCCAACGGCATTGTCATTACCCATATCAACAGTAATCAATACGATTTGACCACTAGATGTACGGCCAAATAAGCTTCTTGAATATGATTGAGTGTTGTATGAAGCTGTTGATGGTTGGTCTTCATTATTCATTCTTTGGATTGTATGGTATCCAATTACTGATTCAACTTCACTAAATACACCTTCAAGTTCAATTTGAACTCTAACCTTTTTACCAAGTGAAATAGCATTTAATACTTCAGCGTTTTTAGTATCAATTGCAAATTGACCTTTCTTCAATGTGTAGCTGTTACTTTGTAAAGTTAAATCACCTTTACAGAATAGTGAATCATAGCTATCGCCGTTTTTCTTCCAATACTCATATGTTTTACTATTGTTCATATATGCTAAATCGCTTTTTTCACTAATGAACATATTAGTTCCACTGATATTCATATCTAGTACACTTAGTCCACTAGATGCACTACTATCTGATTGTGTGTAACAACAATAAACTGTAGTTTCACCATCATTAGGCGCTTCATTTATTTTTTGAATCTTAAAATTATTTTCGATATTTCCATTTTCATCATAGATTGCAAGGAATAATCCCTTAATCTTAATATTGCCACTCTTAAGATTCATTGAACCATTAACGATACAATCTAGACTACCATCTTGTAAGAATGCGGCTGCGTTTCCACCACCACTACTTGGCCAACAAGGAACACTAAACCAGCTGTCGCCATCTGCAACCATTGGATAATATGGTTGAGGAGCCAAAAAGTCAGTGCCATTACTTACTCCACCAGTTCCTTGACTCATAATATATTGGTCAGCATTAATTCCCCCAACAACATACCAATCAGGATGTGTTCTTTCGTAATCTTCAGCTATTTGAGGAATAGTTTTGAAACTAAAACCAGCCCCATTATTAACAGCCCATGTTACGACTTTACTATTTTCTGTTTGTTTTTGAGTAAATACACAAACTGTTTGTTTTGAAGTTGTTGAATTATATGTTGTTAAAGCATCTTCAACTTTATAGTTAGTATATGTATATCTAACATTCTTCTTTGTTTCAACAACCATATAAGTTGCCTTTAAGTTATCACTCTCAGTCGCCTTAACGGTTTTTGAGAAAGAGAATATACATGTTAATAAAATAACAAAAACAGATACTATTAATAATTTCTTAAACCATACTTTATTCATTTTAGCACCTCTGTATATACTTATATTATATCTTTTTTTATCTCCCTTTTCAATAATCTATATATCTTTTTTGCTTATAAATCCTAATTATGATAAAATATTCCTCGAGGTATTTTATATGAAAGTAGTAATTAAGAATTGTAATGAATATGATTTAGACTTAGTTAAATCAAAAATAAAAGAGTCTTTAGATGAACTAGGAGGCTTACCATCTTTAATTAAACCTAACGATAAAGTGTTTATTAAACTAAATTGCTTAGGTCCATTTAATCAAGATTTAGGTATTACTACTCATCCAGTAGTTTTAAAGGCTGTAATTGAGCTTGTTAAAGAAATAACACCTAACATTTCTCTTGGTGATAATCCTGCTGTTCGTGACCAAATCCAAACTATGAAGAAAAATGGAACATATGATGTGGCAGTGGAGGAAAATGTTAGGATTATCGATACCAAAGAATTTAAAAAGATTTATAATCCTACATATAAATTATATAGTGAGTTTGAAGTATCTAAAGAAATGCTTGATAATGATGTAATTATCAACCTTCCAAAACTAAAAACTCACTCTCTAGCATATATCACTGCAGCCGAAAAGAATCTATTTGGTTTTATCTATGGCTTAAATAAATCTGCTTGGCATGTTAAAGCTAATAATCCTTCAATCTTCGGTCAAGTAATAAACGATTTATATGGAGCAATTAAAGAAAATTATAAAGATAAACCATTTATTAGTATCTGTGATGGAATCATTGCACTAGAAGGCGAAGGTCCTTCAACTGGAGGAAAAGCAAAAGATGCAAAAGTACTACTAACTTCTCTTGATCCAGTTAGCTTAGATCGCGTAGCTGTTGAAGTAATGGGCTTAGATTTCAATAAATCATACATTACTAAGATTGCGGGGGAAAGAGGATATGGAGAAACAGACCTTTCTAAAATAGAGATTGTTGGGGACAAGCTAGAAAATAAACATTTCTTAGAACCACACAATGCTTTAGATAATGGTAAATTAGCTATCCTAAAGTTTAAACCTTTAAGGAATGCCCTTTTAGAGCATCCTACAATCGACCACAATAAGTGTATTAGATGTGGAGAATGCACTAGAATTTGTCCACCAAAGACGATGGTAATTGAAAAAGGTGAGTATCCTCACCTTAAAACTCTTAAATGCATCCGTTGTTGGTGCTGTGCAGAGGTATGCCCTCAAAATGCTATCTCTAAATCAAAACGCCCTGTTTTAGGTAAAATATTATTAAAATAAAAATAATGCGCTAGTTCACCAAGAGTGAAGTTTAGCGCATATTTTTTTATTCATTATTTTCTAAATTAGTATCTATTGTATTAGTATCTACATCGTTATGACAAACAAGAACTTGATATTTTTCTTTCTTCTTTAAATAGAAACGAATCATAATTATTACTAATACTATATCTAGAACTGCTAGTGAAATAGCAATAAAGATTAAATTATCATTTATATCCATTAATTCAGGAGTAAGTGAGAAGTCATACATTCCATGTAGTATCCAAGGAATAATTAAAGCTAAAAAGCCATATCCTTTTTTTCCACTTTCTAACCTTTTACCGTAGAGTAGACCCATCAAAAATCCATATCCAACATGGCCCATAGTAAGTCCACGAACTAAAATTGTAACTGCATTAGCGTCTGCTGCATAAGGAATATCTTCAACAAGTCCAAAAGCTGTACCTACTATAACCATTAATGAAACAATATCAGTCCAAGTATAGTCTCCTTTTCTTTTCTTTAGTGTTCTTCTAAAGCAAAGATATTTAATAATCTCTTCAGCAAAAGCCAACACAACAAAATTATATATAGCTTTATATGCTAAATCAGAAAGATTCAAAGCATTCTTTATTACTTTATTTACTAAATATAAAACTAAAGATAGAAAGATAATAGGAATTGCACAAACAAGCCCTCTTATTAATGCTCCCTTACATGCCTTCCTATATTCTTTATTTCCCTTGTTTCTTTTAAACATGAAAATAATAATTAGGATTGATGGTATTAAACTAACCAATAGAGCTAAGACATTTATCATAAATATCTATAATTCCCCTAATACTTTTCTAATTTCTTCTACTGCTTTTTCTTCGCCTAAAATCTTCTTTAAGTTACTTGTTAGAGTTTCATTAGCATTAATCTTAGCATCATTGAATTTCCTAATTATTTCTAATTTTTTATTTGCTTTACACTTACCTAAACTCTTTAAAAACTCTAAATAAGCCATTAAATAATTATTAGAAATCTTAATTAGTTCGAAAGAATCATTATTATATGCTCTTTTACCAATAGACCAGTCAAGCATCAACTCAGTATTACCTTTTTCATTAAGTTTATAATCACTTATTTTATTGAATCTCTTCTTAGTAATTAATGCTTTATTCTTAATGTTTTTAAAATCAATGTTCTTATCTAATGCTGTATTATATAATTTGATTTGAAGTGTATGCACACCAAATCTAATATTATATTCAAAAAGAAAAGTGATTCCATCAATATAAATTGGCGTTAAAGCAAAATTATATGTTTTAATTCTATTTAAAAGTGTCCTTGCTTTAATAAAACCCAATACACCTATCTTTTCATCATGGTAAACTTTCAAACTTCCTCTTAAGCCTCTAGCTTTTATTGAGCGAAAATCAAGCTCACTCTCAGGAACAAAATTGAAAGAATCATTTATTTTTGTTAAAACACTATCAAAAAACTCATTTACTTTGTTCAAGAATCTCACCTCTTAAATGCCATGAATAGGCTTTACTGATTTTCACATCAACGATTTTACCAACTAAAGAGATATCACCAGGGAAATTAACAACTTTTTCATGTGGAGTATATCCTGTAAGCATCGAAGGATCTTTATCACTTGGTCCATCAACTAACACCTTAACAACTTCACCTTCAAAACGCTTGTTTCCTTCATAGAAACCTTCATTAATTAAATCATTTAGCTTAAGTAATCTACTTTTTTTCTCATCCTCAGTTAAAGGATTAGGATAGGTTGCGGCGGGTGTACCAACTCTTGGTGAATATATAAAAGTATATGCCCCTTCAAAACCAACTTTTCTAACTAAATCTAGTGTTTCTTCGAAGTCTTGTTCTTCTTCCCCAGGGAAAGCCACAATTATATCTGTTGTAATAGATATACCAGGAACAGATTTTCTTAGTTTCTCAATCTTTTCTAAATACTCTTCCTTAGTATATTTTCTATTCATCTTCTTAAGTATCTTATTACTACCAGACTGAACAGGAAGATGCAAATGAGGCATAATATTAGGATATTTACCCATCACTTCGATTGTGGAATCGTCTAAGTCTCTAGGGTGAGATGTTGTAAAACGAATCCTCTCTATTCCTGTTTTGCTTAAATCTTCTAGTAGATTACTAAAAGTATACTTTGTATCAACAAAATCTTTACCATATGCATTAACATTTTGACCAAGTAGAGTAATTTCGATATATCCTTTACTAACTAAATCTTCAACTTCTTTGATAATATCTTTAGGTAGTCTACTTCTTTCTTTTCCTCTAGTATATGGAACTATACAATATGTACAGAACTCATCACAGCCATACATAATATTAACCCATGCTTTTTTAGGATGATCGTGAAGTTGAGGTAAGTTCTCGATGATATCACCTTCAAAGCTATATACATCGATTATTCTACTAGGACGTTTGTAGATGGATGCGATATATTCAGGAAGCATATGAATGTTATGAGTACCAAAAACAATATCAACTTGATGATATTTCTTCTTTATCTCTTCAACAATTCCTTCTTCTTGAGCCATGCAGCCACATAAAGCCATGATCATACCAGGGCGTTTCTTTTTTAGACTTTTGATTCTACCTAGTTCACCAAAAACTCTGTTTTCCGCATTCTCTCTAATAGCACAAGTATTAAAGATAATTACATCGCTATCTTCATCACTTCTTGCTTTAGTGTAACCCATCGCTTCAAGTAGTCCGCTAATCTTCTCACTATCAGCGAGATTTCCTTGGCAACCATAAGTTTTAAGTAGATATGTCTTACCATTACCTAAGCCAATGTATTCATCTTTAATCTCATAATATATATGATTTGTCTCTTTGTTAATTCTCTTTCTAGCATCTTTCAAAGAAGGTGCTTGATATTTTGATAATTTGCCCATATTAAATCTCCATATTTGTTATTATATCACAAAGAGCAACTCGATTCAAACAAAAAAAGAGGAAACACCGAATATGTGTTTCCTCATATTTTTTATTTATTTAGCAGCTTGAACTAATGAAGTAAGAGTAATACTCTTAGATTCGCTACCTTTAGTTACAGTGATTGTGTAAGTTACAGTTGTAGCTACACTTGGACCTTTTCCAACAACTCTACCTGAATTATCAATGATATCAGGGTTGTTTGATGTGAATGTAATAGTATAGCCACTATAATTCTTAGCAATGTAATATTCTAAGTAAACCATATCTAAGAACATTTCAACTCTGTTATTAGTAATCATTGTGTTAGGACAAGTCTTGTTAGAGAAGTTGTTATGGAATAATACTCTTTCAGGAGTTAAGTTATGTTTAACAAGAAGTGTTGCAACAAACTTAGCAAGTCTTTGCCATGTTAGATATACATCACTACCTGTGTTAACAGCTGATTCGATACCGATACCGTTTAGGTTACCACCACGAATACATACTGGTTTACCATAACCACTACTAATCCAAGTTGTTGGTAAGCAGTAGTATCCATCTTTAACAACAGCAGCTAAACCTAATTCGTTAGTTCCAGTCTTAGATGTTGCGCCACTTGGAAGTGGGATATTAGTCTTAGTTCCGTTTACATAGAAGTATCCATCGCTACCTAATGTAACTTTAGCTCTATTACGTAAATCTGGGTCAGCTTTAACTCCAGTATTAGTTAAAGTAGTTGTTGTTCCCCAATCTGTTCCATCACCTGCGTGCCATGCAACTACGTTATCAGCAAGTTGTTGGTAAATACCATCATTACCAACAGTGTAATGCCAACTACTATTAGTGTTAGTCTTGTTTGTACACCAGTTAGAATTAGCTTTAGCAGTTGATGAAGGAGATGCAGCACCTGTGTCATGAACTACGATGAATTCAATTGATTTCATTGTTCCACTAGTTGTGGCATTAGTACATGGATTTTGGATAATTGAAGGAAGTGTACTTGCATAATAAGCATTAACTGATTGATATACATTGTGGAATACTTTTTCGTATCCTGGTTCATAACCAATATAGTAAATACCCATGTTTTCAACAACAGCTCTGTGTCCTTGAGTTAATAAATCTAATAATTTATCGATTTCACTATCTCCAGACTTTTCTTTTACTTGTAAAGTAACGCTTTGTTTAATTTCAGTTCCCTTAATCTTAGCAGTAAT